>NZ_AYWP01000051.1:0-26314 GCF_000502435.1 Mesorhizobium sp. LNHC232B00 | reverse complement strand
GTTCAACGTTTCCATGAAACGATGAACCGCTCTTGGAAATCTCAGGCAACAAGGCCGCCGGGGCAACCCGGCGGCCTTTTTGTTTGTTCGGAGTTTGACGACGTTGGTATTCATGGCAGCTTTCGCCCCGCAATCCTAAGCGGCGTCGTTTCGCGTTTTGGCTTTCAAAGGATCGGAGGATATAACGATGAGCAAGAGAACCTGGGCTGCTGTCGACGACTACATCGTTGATGCCCTGTTCGAGGCGGATCCCACCCTCGATGCCGTTCTGGCGGCCAATCATGACCAGGGCCTGCCGGCGATCGACGTGTCGCCGGCGCAAGGCAAGCTGCTTTCAATTCTGGCGCGCATGAAAGGGGCAAGGAAGATCCTCGAGATCGGTACGCTGGGCGGCTATTCGACGATCTGGATGGCGCGCGCACTGCCTGCCGACGGCAAGATCGTGACGCTTGAACTCGACCCGCATCACGCCAAGGTCGCGCGGTCGAATTTTGAGCTTGCAGGGGTGTCGGAGCGGGTCGACCTGCGGGTCGGGCCAGCGCTTCAATCGCTTGCCGCGCTGAGCGCCGAAAATGCCGGCCCGTTCGACCTCATCTTCATCGACGCCGACAAGCCGAACAATCCGAACTATCTGTCATGGGCGATGCGGCTGTCGCGCTCAGGAACCGTCATCGTCTGTGACAACGTCATCCGTGACGGCGCGGTGCTCGACGATGACGGCCGTGATCCCAATGTCGAAGGCGCACGTGCTGCATTCTCCTTCATCGGCAGCGACAAGCGGCTGGAAGGAACGGCCATCCAGACCGTTGGCGCCAAAGGCTATGACGGATTTGCGATTGCGATCGTCGAGTGAACTGACGATGTTGCTACAGCAGTTGTCGATTTGAGGGCTGGATACGTGGCAAAATTGGTGCAAGGCGTTTGCAGACTGACCGGATCGACCGGAAAGTTTGTGGATTCTCACCTTATACCGAAAGCATTGACCAGGGCAGGTGGCCCATATGGACCGTTTACTGAGGGTGGTATCGGACGGCGTCCTGTAGTGAGGCATAGTAGTTGGTACGATCCGGAGCTCGTTACTCAAGAAGGTGAGGCAATACTCGCCAAGCTTGATGATTGGGCCATTCGCGAGCTACGAAGGACTGCGCTGGTATGGAGCGGCTGGTGGCCAACGAAAGCACTCACTGGCATTGACCTTATCCCCGGCACTGAATGGGGGATTCGCTTCATTGAAAGTAAGCAGTGGAGGCGGCTCCGAATATTCTTCCTCAGCTTGCTTTGGAGGGCGGCAGCCTCAACACGCGAAGAGTTTTCGGAAGTGCACCTTTCTGATGAGGATCTAGAAAGGTTGCGCAAAATGATCGTCGACGAAAATCCGGATCCGATCGACTATTTTCAAATCCAGCTGATCCAGCTTTCAACGTTTGGATTCGAGCACAATCACACGCCCATTCCTGGAGTGAAGACGATTCGTGGGGTCAATGGTGGAGCAGACTACCAAGTACCATTCTATCGATTTTACTTCGATGGTTTGATAGCTCATTTTGATCGACGACCTATCGCCGAAATCCAAAAGACACCTATGGAAGAGCTTGTGCTTGGATATGGTGAGCGCCTTTGCGTTGCGACAGTCTCTTATTGGGAATCATCGCAGCGGAAAATGCTCGAGCGGATGTGGCAAGAGGCAGATCGGTGGCCTCGAAAGACTCGCTTACCCAAGAAGTAGGTAACTCAATCGAAAAACGCCTCGACCACATTGCGCTTGCCCAGCATGAAGGCGTCGGCGACATGCTGCAGCGGCGCGAGATCGACGTCGGAGATGCCGGCGCGCACGATCTCGGCGAAGCGCTTGTAGAGCATCGGGTATTCGGCTTCCGGCTCTTCGTGGACCACCTTGCCGTCGATGGCGAGCTTCGAGCCGCCACCGGAAAGCACCATCTTGCCGGTATCCGTATCGGCTAGGATGTCCCAGCTTTGCGGACCGGTCTGCAGCCAGTCGAGCTCCATCGTTACCGGCAATCCGTTCGAGGTGCGGAAGGCGACTTGCGCCGCGACTGGAGCGGCGCGGTTTTCGGGGAAGTCGAGCACCGCCGAGGTGATGAACATCGCCGGCAGGATGTGGGTCGCGATCGACAGCGCGTTGATGCCGGGATCGAAGACGCCGAAGCCGCCTGGCTGCCAGATCCAGTCCTGGTTCGGGTGCCAGCGGCGCACGTCTTCCTTCCAGACGATCGCCGCCGACCGGATGCGGGTCGAGGCGAGAAAGCTCCGCGCGGCCTCCACCGCCGGCGCATAGCGCGAATGCCAGCTGGCGAAGAGGGTAACGCCCTGTCTCGTCGCCAGCGCCTTCAGGTCCTCGACCTCGCTGACCGTGGCGCCGGGAGGCTTTTCCAGGAAGACATGCTTCTTGGCCTCGAGCGCGGTGCGCGCGGCATCGTAGCGGAATTGCGGCGGCATGCAGAGCGAGACGGCGTCCAGTTCCGGCACCGCGTCGAGCATCGCCTCGATGGTAGGAAAATTCGGGATGCCGTCGACCTTGCCATGCCGGCTGGCGGCGGCGGTCAGTCGGTAATCCTGGTCTTTCGCCAGGGCCGGCAGGTGCTGGTCGCGGACGATCTTGCCGACGCCGACGATGCCAATCTTGATGGGCTGGGACACGGTCGCTCCGTCTGTTGGGTAATAATCAGCGCTTCTTATCAGAACACTTGGCCCGAACAAGCCAGCGGTGGACGATCAGTCCAAGCTTTGCCGGACTGCAGCGCCCAACTTTTTCTTTCGCCGGAAGGGGGCTGGGCGCCGATTCGAAAGGCGAGGGGTGTCTGATTCTCAGATCGGCTCCTCGAAGGTCACGATCGACACTTCGCCTTCGAGCGCGCCTTGATAGGCTGACAGATGCGGCTCTTCGTCGGGCACGCCGTCCATGTCACCGATCTGGTCGAGCTCGGCCTCGGCGTAACCCTCAGCCGCGAGCGATTCGAGCGCTTTGCGCACAGCCGAATCGTCGTCGGGTGCGACCAGCATGACATGCACGCCCTCCACCTTGCCGCCTTTGCGTTTCCACACCCGGCCGGTGATGATGGTGACCGGACGTTCTTCATTGTCGTTCACGGCTGATTCCTCCTGGCAAAGAGCGGGCGAGGGGACTTTGACTGTTCAGGGCGGCCTTTTCGCACGAAGCCGAGCCATGCGACAGCCAAAAGCCATTCACTTTGCCAAAGGCTTGGCACTTTCTTCCTTGCCATTGCAAAATGGCGAAAGAAAATTACATGCGGTTTTCGCATGGCTGCCAAGCCTCGGCTTCAATGCAATATTTGCCACGCCGGGGTTGACGGTTCGCGGGCTTACGAGTAGAAGCCGGCCAGTCAGAACCGATGTGAGGCTCTCCTTTCCGAAGCGACACGCTTTGGAGTTTGCCTCAAACAGGGTTCGTTTTACGAGCGAAAAGACATTTCCGGCGTGCACGAAGCGGCTTCCGCTTCCTCTGCCATTTGTTCGGGCAAGACCGCGAGGCGCGGTTTGTGGCCCGAATTTGCGTATGGAAATGACGCTTTGAGCGGCCCTGACCGGGCGAGACACGGAATTGAGAGACAAGAGGGTTTAATGCCTACCGTCAACCAGCTGATCCGCAAGCCGCGCATTGCGCCGGTGAAGCGCAACAAGGTCCCGGCCATGCAGCAGAACCCGCAGAAGCGGGGCGTCTGCACGCGCGTCTACACGACGACGCCGAAGAAGCCGAACTCGGCGTTGCGCAAGGTGGCCAAGATCCGCCTGACCAATGGTTTTGAAGTGATCGGTTACATCCCCGGCGAAGGTCACAACCTTCAGGAACACTCCGTGGTCATGATCCGCGGCGGCCGCGTCAAGGATCTTCCGGGCGTCCGCTACCACATCATCCGCGGCGTGCTCGACACGCAGGGCGTGAAGAACCGCAAGCAGCGCCGTTCGAAGTACGGCGCCAAGCGTCCGAAGTAAGGCGTCCGAAGTAAGATTTTCCGGCTCTGGCGCTTCAATGCGTCGGGCTACGAGATTGAGAGACAAAAGCCATGTCGCGTCGTCACAGTGCAGAAAAGCGTGAGATCAACCCGGATCCGAAGTTCGGCGATCTGATCGTCACCAAGTTCATGAACGCCGTCATGTATGACGGCAAGAAGTCGGTTGCCGAGACCATCGTCTACGGCGCGCTCGACCAGGTTCAGTCGAAGACCAAGCAGGAGCCGGTCACCGTCTTCCATCAGGCGCTCGACAATGTCGCGCCGCATGTGGAAGTGCGTTCGCGCCGCGTCGGCGGTGCGACCTACCAGGTTCCGGTCGATGTGCGCCCCGAGCGTCGTCAGGCGTTGGCCATCCGTTGGCTGATCGCTGCCGCGCGCAACCGCAATGAGACCACGATGGTCGACCGCCTCTCCGGCGAGCTGATGGACGCGGCCAACAACCGCGGCACGGCCGTCAAGAAGCGTGAAGACACCCACAAGATGGCTGAAGCCAACCGCGCTTTCGCGCACTACCGCTGGTAAAGCGCGAACGAGACTGAGAGGCAGCTACGATGGCCCGCGAATACAAAATCGAAGACTACCGCAATTTCGGTATCATGGCGCATATTGACGCCGGCAAGACGACGACCACCGAGCGCGTTCTCTATTACACGGGCAAGTCGCACAAGATCGGCGAAGTCCACGACGGCGCTGCCACCATGGATTGGATGGAGCAGGAGCAGGAGCGCGGCATCACCATCACGTCCGCCGCGACGACGACCTTCTGGAAGGGTCGCGACGGCAAGATGCACCGCTTCAACATCATCGACACCCCCGGACACGTCGACTTCACCATTGAAGTCGAGCGTTCGCTGCGCGTGCTCGACGGCGCCATCGCGCTGCTCGACGCCAACGCCGGTGTCGAGCCGCAGACGGAAACCGTCTGGCGCCAGGCCGACAAGTACAAAGTTCCGCGCATGATCTTCTGCAACAAGATGGACAAGATCGGCGCCGACTTCTACCGCTCGGTCGAGATGATCGGCTCGCGCCTCGGTGCGCAGGCTGTCGTCATGCAGCTGCCGATCGGCGCCGAAATCGATTTCAAGGGCGTCGTCGACCTCGTGGAAATGAATGCGCTTGTTTGGCGCGACGAGACGCTGGGCGCTGCCTGGGACGTCGTCGAGATCCCGGAAGACCTCAAGGCTCGTGCCGAGGAATACCGCGAGAAGATGATCGAAGCCGCCGTCGAAATGGACGAGACGGCCCTCGAAAACTACCTCGAAGGCAAGATGCCGTCGAATGACGAGATCCGTTCGCTGATCCGCAAGGGCACGATCGCGGTCAAGTTCTACCCGATGTTCTGCGGTTCGGCCTTCAAGAACAAGGGCGTGCAGCCGCTGCTCGACGCCGTTGTCGAATACCTGCCGTCGCCGGCCGACGTGCCCGCCATCAAGGGCGTGGACGCCAAGACCGATGCCGAGATCGAGCGTCATGCGGACGATAACGAGCCGCTGTCGATGCTCGCCTTCAAGATCATGAACGACCCGTTCGTCGGTTCGCTGACCTTCGCCCGCATCTATTCGGGCAAGCTGACCAAGGGCATCTCGGTCGACAACACCGTCAAGGGCAAGAAGGAGCGCATCGGCCGCATGCTGCAGATGCATGCGAACTCGCGCGCCGACGTCGAAGAAGCTTTCGCCGGCGACATCGTCGCTCTGGCTGGCCTCAAGGACACGACCACTGGCGACACGCTGTGCGATCCGCTGCATCCGGTCATCCTCGAGCGCATGGAATTCCCCGATCCGGTCATCCAGATCGCCATCGAGCCGAAGACCAAGAACGACCAGGAAAAGATGGGCCTCGCCCTTCATCGCCTGGCTGCCGAGGATCCGTCCTTCCGCGTCAAGACCGACGAGGAAAGCGGCCAGACCATCATCTCCGGCATGGGCGAGCTGCACCTCGACATCATCGTCGACCGAATGCGTCGCGAGTTCAAGGTGGAAGCCAATGTCGGCGCTCCGCAGGTTGCCTATCGCGAGACGATCACCCGCAGGTTTGAGCAGGACTACACGCACAAGAAGCAGACCGGCGGTACCGGCCAGTTCGCCCGCGTCAAGGTTGTGTTCGAGCCGAATGCGGAAGGCGAGGACTTCGTGTTCGAGTCCAAGATCGTCGGCGGCGCGGTGCCGAAGGAATACATTCCGGGCGTCGAAAAGGGCATCCAGAGCGTCATGGGCGCCGGTCCGTTCGCGGGCTTCCCGATGATCGGCGTCAGGGCGACGCTCATCGACGGCGCCTACCACGACGTCGACTCTTCGGTCCTGGCCTTCGAAATCGCGTCCCGTGCGTGTTTCCGTGAAGCGGCACCCAAGCTTGGCGTGCAGTTGCTCGAGCCGATCATGAAGGTCGAGGTCGTGACGCCGGAAGATTATGTCGGCAGCGTCATTGGCGATCTGAACGGCCGTCGTGGCCAGATCCAGGGCCAGGAAGCGCGCGGCGTGGCCGTCGTCATCAACGCGATGGTGCCGCTCGCCAACATGTTCAAGTACGTCGACAACCTGCGCTCGATGAGCCAGGGCCGCGCGGCCTACACGATGCAGTTTGATCACTACGAGCCGGTCCCGACCGCGGTCGCCCAGGAAGTCCAGAAGAAATACGCGTAACTCGAAAGAGCTGCCGCGGTAACGCAATTCAAAGCCCGCACGGGCGAGCAGGAAATGGAGACATCACATGGCAAAAGGTAAATTCGAGCGCACTAAGCCTCATGTGAACATCGGCACGATCGGCCACGTCGATCATGGCAAGACGTCGCTGACGGCGGCGATCACGAAGTATTTTGGCGAATACAAGCGCTATGACCAGATCGATGCGGCGCCCGANCAGGTCGACGACGCCGAGCTGCTCGAACTGGTCGAGCTCGAGGTTCGCGAGCTTTTGTCGAAGAACGAGTTCCCCGGCGACGACATTCCGATCGTCAAGGGTTCGGCACTGGCCGCGCTTGAAGATTCGAACAAGACCATCGGCGAGGACGCGATCCGCGAGCTGATGGCTCAGGTCGACGCCTACATCCCGACCCCGGTTCGTCCGCTCGACAAGCCGTTTCTGATGCCGATCGAGGACGTGTTCTCGATCTCGGGCCGTGGCACGGTCGTGACCGGCCGCGTCGAGCGTGGCGTGGTCAAGGTCGGCGAGGAGCTGGAAATCATCGGCATCCGTCCGACGACCAAGACGACCTGCACGGGCGTCGAAATGTTCCGCAAGCTGCTCGACCAGGGCCAGGCCGGCGACAACATCGGCGCGCTCTTGCGCGGCGTTGACCGTGAAGGTGTCGAGCGCGGCCAGGTTCTGGCCAAGCCGGGCACGGTGAAGCCGCACAAGAAGTTCGTGGCCGAAGCCTACATCCTGACCAAGGACGAAGGTGGCCGTCACACGCCGTTCTTCACCAACTACCGTCCGCAGTTCTACTTCCGCACCACGGACGTGACCGGCATCGTGTCGCTGCCGGAAGGCACCGAGATGGTGATGCCTGGCGACAACATCACGGTCGATGTCGAGCTGATCGTGCCGATCGCCATGGAAGAGAAGCTGCGCTTCGCCATCCGTGAAGGCGGCCGCACCGTCGGTGCCGGCATCGTCGTCACCATCAANGCAGTTCTACTTCCGCACCACGGACGTGACCGGCATCGTGTCGCTGCCGGAAGGCACCGAGATGGTGATGCCCGGCGACAACATCACGGTCGATGTCGAGCTGATCGTGCCGATCGCCATGGAAGAGAAGCTGCGCTTCGCCATCCGTGAAGGCGGCCGCACCGTCGGTGCCGGCATCGTCGTCACCATCAAGGAATAATCGATCCGGCTGCTGCCGGTCGACAGGAAAGGGCGGTCTTCGGGCCGCCCTTTTTGTTTCCATCATGGCCGCGTGAGAGGCGCATTTGCCGGCCGCTGAAAGCTGTTGCAAGCGCCATCGCCGCAACTAGTATGGGTTGCACCGAGGGAGCTTGGCCAAGAGTGGTTCCAGGGCGTCGTTTCGATGGGCAGGCATGGTGGTTGCGGGCGCTGGTCCGCCTCGTGCTGGTGCTTGCCGTGGCACTGCCTGTCTGTGCGGCCCAGGCCGAGGAGGAGCAGCCGGACATCCCGCCGATGCGGTTCGCCGTCGTGCGCAGCAGTGCGCCGGGCTGCGAGCCCAACTGTCCGGAATGGATATCGGCGGAAGGCACCATCGAGGCTGGCACGCCGGCCTTGTTCAAGCGCGCACTCAAGACGCTCGTCGGCCGGCAACTGCCGGTCGTCGTCAATTCCCCCGGCGGCAATGTCGAAGCGGCGCTGGCGCTTGGCCGGCTGATCCGCAAGAACAAGCTCGATGCCGCCGTCGGCACGACCGTCTTCACCGGCTGCGAGCCGCGGATGAAAAACTGCACGGACAAGGATAAGGACGGTAAGGCAGCCGGCTATTTCGGCATGGCCTATGACAGCGGCGCCATGTGCAATTCGGCCTGTCCGCTGATGTTTTCCGGCGGTGTCCGCCGCGTGGTCGGCGATTTCGCCTATCTCGGTGTCCACCAGATCACAACCACCTTCCAGCGGACGAGGCTGGTCTACCGGACCACCTACCGGATCGTGAACGGCAAGAAGAAGATCATCAGCACCAGGATCGTCAGCCGAAAGAACGCCGGCAGCTACAAGACCTACGAAATGAGCAAGGGGGTCGAGAAACGCCTTGCCGCCTATTTGAAGGAAATGGGCGTCGACCAGGGCGTGCTCGAGACGATGAAGCAGACGCAGGCCAGCGACATCCGGCAGATTGCCCTCGATGCCATGCTGCGCATGAAGCTCGTCACCAGCCTGGACAGCGTCGATGTCATGACCGGGGGGACCGCCTGCAGGCTGGAGCAGCCTCAGGCGAACTGCCGGCAGGTACCGGCAGGCAAGGACACCGCCGGCGTCCCGACCGCCGGGGCCAGGCCTGCCCTGCCTCAGGAAGCGGATATGCGCTTCGTGCTTGTTCGCGGCAGCAATCCGCTGTGCAATCCCGACTGCCCGGAATGGATCTCCGCCGAAGGCTCGATCACCGCACAGGCGCCGGAAAGGCTGCGCCAGGCGCTCGATGCCGCCGGTGGGCGGCGGCTGCCGATCGTGATCAGCTCGCGAGGCGGCGATGTCGACGGCGCTCTCGCCGTCGGCAGGATGATCCGGGAGCACAAGCTCGATGTCGTCGTCGCCCGCACGGATTTCGTCGACTGCGGTCCCTCCCTGGACTGCCTGGCCAGGGATGGCGCCCACACCGGGCTGACCATCGATACGGAAGGTGAATGCGCCTCGGCCTGTCCGATCGTGGTCGCCGGCGGCATCAAGCGCCTGATTGGGCCGGATGCGGGCCTCAGCGTGCAGGCGCTCGGACAGGAGGAGAAGGTCAAGGCGTATCTTGAGGAGATGGCGATCGGGCCTGGCCTGTTCGAGGCCATGCAGCGTTCATCGGGCCAAACGCAACTCGATCGAGACACGGCGCTGAGGCTCGGGCTGGCGACAGGGCCTCAGTCCGCCGACGAACTGACAGGTGCCACCATATGCAGAGCGGCAGCGAAGCCGGACAATTGCAGGGTTATGCCGTCAGCCAACGCCGAAGCCGAGACGCCGGCGAAACTGTAGTCGCGCAGGCTGGCTGGCCATCGGGGCAGGTTGAGCAGAGCAAGGGCTTTCCGCTATCGTTCTCGGGCAGCCAGGACAGGTGAACTCTGATGCGCAAGGACGTCCCGACACTCTACGAATGGGCCGGCGGCAGCGAGGCGCTGAACCGGCTGACGCAGACCTTCTATGACAAGGTGGCGCAGGACCCGATCGTCGGGCCGGTGTTCAAGACCATTTCGCCGGACCATCCCGCTCATGTTGCTGCCTTCATCGGCGAGGTTTTCGGCGGGCCGAAAACCTACAGCGAACAGCATGGCGGGCACCGCGAAATGGTCATGCATCACCTGGGCAAGCATCTGACGGAGGAACAGCGCCGTCGCTGGATCAACCTCCTGGCCGACGCCGCCGATGCCGTCGGCCTGCCCGACGATCCCGAATTCCGTTCCGCCTTCATGGGCTATGTCGAGTGGGGATCGCGGCTGGCCAAGATGAATTCCAATCTCGGCGAGACCTGCGACCCGGAAACCGAACCGATGCCGGCCTGGGGCTGGGGTGTGCCTGGCGGACCCTACACGCCGCCTGATGCCAAATCATGACCGGCAAAGCCTGCCGAGAGCTGCTGGAGCAATGACTGCCGAGGAATTCAAGATCGTGCGCTGGCGCGAGTGGGAAGGCCCCGGCCTCGAACATCTTGTGCTGCGCGAGCGGGCCGGCGAGGTGCTGGCCGATTCCGTCGTCATTTGCTCCGGCCAAACGCCTTTCGCCGTCCGCTATCGCATAAGCTGCGACGCGAACTGGCGCGCCAGGAGCGTCACGGTCGACATGATCGGCAGCGAACGGACGCTGGTTCTTGCCTCTGACGGCGACGGCCACTGGGCCCGGGACGGCATGCCCGTGCCGGAGCTCGACGGCGTCTTCGACCCGGACCTCACCGTCACGCCGTTCACCAACACGCTGCCGATCCGGCGCTTGCAGCTTTCCACCGGGCAAACTGCCGAGATCACCACCGCTTTCGTCGATTTCCCCGCGCTCACGGTCGTGAGCAACCCGCAGCGCTACTCATGTCTCGAAGAGGGCAGGCGGTATCTCTATGAATCGCGCGCCAGCGACTTCAAGCGGGAACTCGAGATCGACGATGACGGGCTGGTCGTCAGCTATCCCGATTTCTGGCAAAGGGGATGAAGGCGCGTTTGCCTGCAAACCGCTCTTTACAGACAGCGCGGAAGCTTTTAGGAAGCCCCTGCTGCTGCGCCGAGGCGCACACGATACGGGCATAGCTCAGTTGGTAGAGCGGCGGTCTCCAAAACCGCAGGTCGTAGGTTCGAGCCCTGCTGCCCGTGCCATTTTCCAAATGGCCATCTGAACGATATTTGCTGCTGGCCTTGGAAAATCGGCGAACCGCTGGTGGCCGGACATGCTAAATCGTGAGAAGGTTTGGGTATGGAAGCCCGCAGCGCGCTCCGCCGTGTCGTCCTGCTCGTCGCACTTCTGAACCTGAGCTATTTTGGCATTGAGTTCGCCGTGGCGCTCGCTATCGGATCGGTGTCGTTGTTCGCCGACAGCATCGACTTTCTGGAAGATGCCTCGGTCAACCTGCTCATTCTGCTTGCGCTGGGCTGGTCGATGCGCGCCCGCTCGCGGGTCGGCATGGCGCTGGCGCTTATCCTGCTTGTGCCCGGTTTAGCGACCCTCTGGACGGCGTGGGAAAAATTCAACGCGCCGGTGCCGCCGCAAGCCCTGGCCCTGACGCTGACGGGTCTGGGTGCACTCGCGGTCAATCTCTCCTGCGCCTACATGCTCGCCGCCTACCGGCACCACGGCGGCAGCCTGACGCGGGCGGCGTTCCTGTCGGCACGCAATGACGCATTCGCCAATATTGCCATTATTGCTGCCGGGCTGTTGACGGCTTTCGTATGGCGATCGGCGTGGCCAGATTTGCTGGTGGGTTTGGGGATTGCGGCTTTGAATGCCGACGCAGCCCGCGAAGTGTGGGAAGCCGCGCGTGGAGAGCGCCGGGCAGCCGCCTCCTGATTGCCGCTGTGACAACAATTTGGCCCCGTTATTTTCCAGGGGTTAAGGGTGTGTCAGGATTTTCTTTGAAAAAACTATAGTCTATGTGCTATAAGGTGGGCGCGAATGAAAAACCAAAAACCCGCGGTATGGATGGGATCGTCGAAGGACGACCTGCGCGAGTTTCCGGTCGATGTTCGCCGGTTGATGGGGGTCGCAATCAACGACGCCCAGAATGGTGAAGAGCACCCGGCTGTCAAAGCCCTAAAAGGGTTTGGCGGTCGCAGCATCCTTGAGGTGGTCGACGACTTCGACGGGGACACCTACCGGGCCGTCTACACCGTGCGCTTCGCTGGGGTGATCTACGTCCTTCATTGCTTCCAGAAGAAGTCGAAGAAGGGCAGGGAGACGCCCAAGCACGAGATCGATCTCGTGACAGCGCGATTGAAGGCAGCCGAGGCGCACCACCGCGAAAACCATGGGAAAGGAACAAAGTCATGACTGAAGACATCACCGCCGAAATTAGCAGCGGCAACGTGTTTGCGGACCTCGGCTTTGACAATCCCGAAGAGGAATTGCTCAAGGCCAAGCTGGCCCGCGAGATCCGCGCCATTATCAAGCGCCGGCGCCNTTGACAATCCCGAAGAGGAATTGCTCAAGGCCAAGCTGGCCCGCGAGATCCGCGCCATTATCAAGCGCCGGCGCCTAACCCAGGCGAAGTCGGCCGAATTGCTCGGGATGAAACAGCCGGACGTTTCAGCGATCGTCACCGGGCGCACCGGGAAGTTCTCGATAGACAGGCTGGTTCGCTGTCTGGACCGGCTCGACTACAAGGTCGACGTGGTGGTTCGCCATAAGCCTCGACGGTCAACTCGAGCGGCTGAAGCCGCTTGACCAGACAGCGCCCCGGCGTCGGCTCTCTAAGCCAGTATCTAAAGCAGAACAAATAATCGTCGCCCGGCGCCCGAAATAGCCCTTGCACCTAGCTCGGAGGGCCACCACTTGCCGGTTCATCATCCGGTTTCGGGGATGGGTGTGGGTGCATCTCCCACCACTTGGCTCGTTGTGGTTGCCTTTCTTCTAATCGTGGCGATTTTCGCTGCTACCGACGGAAAGGAATAACCCGATGAAAAAAACAACGGCACTTAAAGTCCAAGCATATTCAACACTCAAACGTTTAGCGTCCGGCCCAACTAAAGCTATCCTGGCAGTCGCCACGACCACAGTGGTGGATACAGTAACTCACCTCATCCATCCGAAAGGCGCTCCCGAAAACGGTTGAGCGCCTTTTTTACGGTTGGCAGATCAACCAGATCCGATCCTGACATCCTCACCCAGCGCGTCGAGCATGGCGAGATAGGGAGCAGGCAACCCATGGTGCCGGCCGCCATCGCGCATCAGCGCTAGATACTCGGCATTTGGGGGAGGGGGATTTTCCTGCCGCTCAGCGACATAGGTCTGCATTTCGGTGGGCTCGCCACCCATGGTCACCACTATCGTCATCCGGTTATAACGGTTCTCGCCCGCGGGTCGGCTGGTCTCGTAGCCTTCCTCCCGATCGAGACGGGCCACATCATCGGGCGTCAACCTATAGACAACGCCCCAGACAGCGCCGTCGCGAACCGGCTCCATTGACGATACTCCGCACCCGCGATTGTTTGACAGCCGCGGAAAACAGAGCCGATGGCTCGGCAACATGCCGATGCCTACGACCTGGTGGCCAGGGCAGCGCTTTGCGATCTGCAGCGGGTCCATGTTCGATCCGTAGGCGAAATATAGCATTGGGACACCCTCGAGAGGCCTAGCAGGGCTGCTGATGAATACTCATTTGGCTTTCAGAATGGCTTCGTCGCCGTTGGGATAGGCAATGTGTCTGGAGCGAGCCGTCGTCGAGCAAGTTCGGCGGAGCCATCGCCAATGACCTCGCCCATCCGTCGAAGCCAGCTTATGTGAAGAACACACATCTTATCGAGCCATATCGGTGCTGTCCCTTCCGCATTGAATGGCATTCGCGAAATTCTCGCTTATTCTGCCTGTGCGCATGTGAGCATACGGTGGCGCCTGGCCAACTGCGGCCGCACCTCCGCCGTCGGCCATAGTCCGGCTGAAAGGGCAGTTTTCGTTGCACGAATGCCCTGTGCGCATCGATATTTTGCGGGTCGGCCTTTGAAAATCCGCGACCTGCTTGCCATATTAGCCTGATTGGGGCATAAGGCAGCCATAGCCGGGACGGAACGACTGGATGGTTCCGAGGCGGTGTTTGGTCATAAAGCGGACACTTGCCACTTGCGTGGATCAAGAATCGGTTTTATGTAGACAGAACAGACACGCGACGCGTGGAGCTGGGAAGCCGGCTTTACGCGTCTGATTTGCATGGGCGAAATGGTTGCGTTGATTCGGCGCGACTCTGGGCTCAGGCGGCACGTCCCGGTCAGCGGGATCATCCAGGGGGCCCGGCCAACGGGTCTTGAAGACAGGCGGCATATGGCTTCGAAAACCACAAATCCTTTCGTCTTTCTCCAGCAGGTCCGCTCGGAGACAGCCAAGGTGACTTGGCCGTCGCGTCGCGAGACCATGATCTCGACGGTGATGGTTCTGGCCTTCGCTGTGATTGCGATGGTCTTTTTCTTCACCGCTGATCAGCTCATGGGCTTCGCGGTCGAACAGATTCTGGGCATTGGACGTTAAGTCCGGCGATTACGGAGAAGTCTAAAAATGACTGCGCGCTGGTACATCGTCCACGCTTATTCGAACTTTGAAAAGAAGGTCGCCGAGGACATCGAGAACAAGGCCAAGCAGAAGGGCCTGTCCGCCGATATCGAGCAGATCGTGGTGCCGACCGAGAAGGTCGTCGAAGTTCGCCGTGGCCGCAAGGTCGATGCCGAGCGCAAGTTCTTCCCGGGCTATGTGCTCCTGAAGGCCAATTTGACCGATGCGGTGTTCTCGCTGGTCAAGAACACGCCGAAGGTCACCGGCTTTCTCGGCGACTCCAAGCCGGTGCCGATCACCGAGGCCGAGGCGCAGCGTATCCTGAACCAGGTCCAGGAAGGCGTCGAACGGCCGAAGCCGTCGGTCACCTTCGAGATCGGCGAGGCGATCCGCGTTTCGGATGGTCCGTTCGCGTCGTTCAACGGTTTCGTCCAGGAAGTGGACGAGGAGCGGGCGCGGCTCAAGGTGGAAGTTTCGATCTTCGGGCGCGCCGTGCCTGTCGATCTGGAATTCGGACAGGTCGAAAAGGGCTGATCCGAAATCCCCGATGTTGGACCGGCGACGCCGGTCGGCGATCGGGGGAGGCGGCGCACAAGCGCGCGGCCTCGAGAACGGTGGGAGGCGAATGCGGCTTTAGCCGGCTGCGCGAACCGCACCACCAGACTGCAACCGCCGGGTTTCCCAGATAGTGGGTGCCGGCATAGACAAAGGCAGGAAAAGAGATGGCTAAGAAAATTGCAGGCCAGCTCAAGCTCCAGGTCTCCGCGGGTTCGGCTACGCCGTCGCCCCCGATCGGCCCGGCGCTTGGTCAGCGCGGCATCAACATCATGGAGTTCTGCAAGGCGTTCAACGCGCAGACCCAGGAAATGGAAAAGGGATCGCCGGTTCCGGTCGTCATCACCTATTATCAGGATAAGTCATTCACCTTCGTCATGAAGACGCCGCCGGTGAGTTATTTCCTGAAGAAGGCTGCGAACCTGAAGTCGGGCTCGAAGGAGCCGGGCAAGGTCAAGGCTGGCACCGTTTCGCGCGACAAGGTTCGCGAAATCGCGACTGCCAAGATGAAGGATCTGAACGCAAACGACGTCGAAGCGGCCATGCGCATGGTCGAGGGCTCCGCCCGCTCGATGGGTCTGGAAGTGGTGGGCTGAGATCATGGCAAAGATTGCAAAGCGTGTATCGAAGACCCGCGAAGGCATCGATCCCAACAAGGCTTACGCCCTGGGTGATGCGCTGCAGCTGCTCAAGGACCGTTCCACGGTCAAGTTCGACGAGACCATCGAAGTGGCCATGAACCTCGGCGTCGACCCGCGTCATGCCGACCAGATGGTCCGTGGCGTGGTCAACCTGCCGAACGGCACCGGCCGCTCGGTTCGCGTCGCCGTGTTCGCTCGTGGCGACAAGGCCGAGGAAGCCAAGGCCGCCGGCGCCGACATCGTCGGAGCCGAGGATCTGGTCGACATCGTCCAGAAGGGCACGATCGATTTCGATCGCTGCATCGCCACGCCGGACATGATGCCGCTCGTCGGCCGTCTCGGCAAGGTGCTCGGCCCGCGCGGCATGATGCCGAACCCGAAGGTCGGCACCGTCACCACCGACGTCGCCGCCGCCGTCAAGGCATCGAAGGGCGGCGCGGTCGAGTTCCGCGTCGAGAAGGCCGGCATCGTTCATGCCGGCGTCGGCAAGGTCTCGTTCGACGTCAAGGCGCTGGAAGAGAACATCCGCGCCTTCGCCGACGCGGTGACCAAGGCAAAGCCGGCTGGCGCCAAGGGCAACTACGTCAAGAAGGTGTCGGTCACCTCGACGATGGGCCCGGGCCTCAAGCTCGACGTCTCGACGCTCGCAGCGTCCTGATACGACCATTTGGATCGTCTCCCAAGAGACTGATCCGCAAGTGAATTCCGGGCCTCCGACGTGTCGGCGGCCCGGTGCCGGAAGCCGAAAGGCTTCCGGACATCCTGTCCGAGATTGCAGGCGGCCCAAAAGCCTTAATTCATGTGGGCCTGCATGAGACGGGTGAAGACCTGACAACGGAGCAAGTGCTCCAATGAAAGGTTCGAACCGTGTTTGCCTTTTGTCTGCGCATCGTCGGCTTGGCCGCCGGTGTGGCGAAAGGGGGCAGGATCCTCGAGCGTCGTTCGGGAGATCCGTTACTGGATGGCCCGGCCGGCAAAGGCAACCCGACGCCTGTCCTATTTTAGGGGCAGGGGTCAACTGGAGATAGGCAGTGGACAGAGCGGAAAAACGCGAACTCGTCACGGGCCTGAACGATGCGTTTGCAAGCGCAGGTTCAGTGGTCGTGGCCCACTATGCCGGTATCACCGTCGCGCAAATGAACGACCTTCGGTCGAAAATGCGCGCCGCCGGTGGCACCGTTAAAGTCGCGAAGAACCGTCTCGCCAAAATCGCTCTTCAGGGCACGGACTCCGCATCGATCATCGAGCTGTTCAAGGGACAGACGCTGATTGCTTATTCGGAGGATCCGATTGCGGCGCCGAAGGTCGCGTCCGATTTCGCCAAGGGAAATGACAAGCTCGTCATTCTCGGCGGCGCAATGGGCACCACCTCGCTCAACGCCGACGGTGTGAAGGCACTCGCCACACTTCCGTCGCTCGATGAGCTGCGCGCCAGGCTGGTTGGCATGATCGCCACGCCGGCAACCCGGATCGCCCAGATCGTCAATGCGCCAGCGGCCTCGGTCGCGCGCGTCATCGGCGCTTACGCCCGGAAGGACGAGGCGGCATGAGGCCGTTCCTCGCTATCACAAACACACGTTCGAACCTTATGAAGGAATACAACAATGGCTGATCTCGCAAAGATCGTAGACGACCTTTCGAAGCTGACCGTCCTCGAGGCGGCCGAGCTGTCGAAGCTTCTGGAAGAAAAGTGGGGCGTTTCGGCTGCTGCTCCGGTGGCGGTTGCCGCTGCTGGCGGCGCTGCTGCTGCCGCTGCTCCGGTCGAGGAAAAGACGGAATTCGACGTCGTCCTCACCGACGCCGGCGCTCAGAAGATCAACGTCATCAAGGAAGTCCGCGCCATCACCGGTCTTGGCCTCAAGGAAGCCAAGGATCTGGTCGAAGCGGCTCCGAAGCCGGTCAAGGAAGGCGTTTCCAAGGCCGACGCTGACAAGTTCAAGGCCCAGCTGGAAGCAGCCGGCGCCAAGGTCGACCTGAAGTAAGCGTAAAGCGGCGGGCGGCCTCGCGCCGTCCGCCACTCCCTTCAGCTGGAGGGGAGGACGCGTAACGCGAGATGTACGAGAACCTCTTTCCTGAGGGCCCGAACAGGCCTTCAGGAAACGGGTTTTCTCCCGTTTCAGCCGGCCGCCGCCAAGCAATTGGTTGTGGCTGCCGGAGAACAGACAGAGGGCCGCCGCCCAGGCGGCTCGGTATGCAAGGCGAGCCGCGGCGAGGCTCGTCCCGAGTTTAGAGCTAAGGAGCGACGATGGCCCAGACCCAGACTTTCAATGGCCGCAGACGCGTACGCAAGTTCTTCGGAAAGATCCCGGAAGTTGCGGAGATGCCGAACCTGATCGAGGTTCAAAAGGCATCCTATGACCAGTTCCTGATGGTGGACGAGCCCAAGGGCGGACGTCCGGACGAGGGGCTGCAGGCCGTTTTCAAGTCGGTCTTCCCGATCTCCGATTTTTCCGGCTCGTCGATGCTGGAGTTCGTGAAGTACGAGTTCGAAGGACCGAAATTCGACGTTGACGAATGCCGTCAGCGCGACCTGACCTATGCCGCGCCGCTGAAGGTGACGCTGCGCCTCATCGTGTTCGATATCGACGAGGATACCGGCGCCAAGTCGATCAAGGACATCAAGGAGCAGGACGTCTACATGGGCGACATGCCGCTCATGACCTTGAACGGCACCTTCATCGTCAACGGCACCGAGCGCGTCATCGTCTCGCAGATGCACCGTTCGCCGGGCGTCTTCTTCGACCATGACAAGGGTAAGTCGCACTCGTCGGGCAAGCTTCTGTTTGCCGCGCGCGTCATTCCCTATCGCGGCTCGTGGCTCGACATCGAGTTCGATTCCAAGGACGTCGTGCACGCCCGCATCGACCGCCGCCGCAAGATTCCGGTGACGTCGCTGCTGATGGCGCTCGGCATGGACGGCGAAGAGATCCTGTCGACCTTCTACAACAAGATCACCTACAAGCGCGCCGGCGACCACTGGCGCATCCCGTTCAACGTCGAGCGTTTCCGCGGCCTCAAGGCCGTCGGCGACCTGGTCGACGCCGATACGGGCGAGGTCGTCGTCGAAGCCGGCAAGAAGATCACCGCCCGTCAGGCCAGAGCGCTTGGCGAAAAGGGTCTCAAGGCGATCAAGGCGACCGACGAGGATCTGCTCGGCAACTACCTGGCCGAGGACATCGTCAACTACGCTACCGGCGAGATCTTCCTCGAGGCCGGCGACGAGATCGACGAAAAGACGCTGAAAGTGCTTCTCGGCACGGGCGAGAACGAGATCAAGGTTCTCGACATCGACCACGTCAATGTCGGCGCCTATATCCGCAACACGCTCAACGTCGACAAGAACGAGAGCCGCCAGGACGCGCTGTTCGACATCTACCGTGTCATGCGCCCCGGCGAGCCGCCGACGCTCGAGACCGCCGAAGCCATGTTCAACTCGCTGTTCTTCGACAGCGAGCGCTACGACCTGTCGGCCGTCGGCCGCGTCAAGATGAACATGCGCCTCGAACTCAAGGCCGAGGACACCGTGCGCGTCCTGCGCAAGGACGACATCCTGGCCGTGGTCAGGACGCTTGTCGAACTGCGTGACGGCAAGGGCGAGATCGACGACATCGACAATCTCGGCAACCGCCGCGTGCGCTCGGTCGGCGAGCTGATGGAGAACCAGTACCGCGTCGGCCTGCTGCGCATGGAGCGCGCGATCAAGGAGCGTATGTCCTCGATCGAGATCGACACGGTGATGCCGCAGGACCTGATCAACGCCAAGCCGGCGGCCGCCGCCGTGCGCGAGTTCTTCGGTTCCTCGCAGCTGTCGCAGTTCATGGACCAGACCAACCCGCTGTCGGAGATCACCCACAAGCGCCGCCTGTCGGCGCTTGGACCGGGCGGTCTGACCCGCGAGCGTGCCGGCTTCGAGGTGCGCGACGTGCACCCGACGCATTACGGCCGCATCTGCCCGATCGAGACGCCGGAAGGCCCGAATATCGGTCTGATCAACTCGCTGGCCACTTTCGCGCGCGTCAACAAGTACGGCTTCATCGAGAGCCCGTACCGCAAGATCGTCGACGGCAAGCTGACCAATGACGTCGTCTATCTCTCGGCGATGGAAGAAGCCAAGCACCACGTCGCGCAGGCCAACGCCGAACTCGACAAGAATGGCGGCTTCGTCGACGAGTTCGTCATTTGCCGCAGCGCCGGCGAAGTGATGATGGCGCCGCGTGAAAACGTCGACCTGATGGACGTGTCGCCCAAGCAGATGGTGTCGGTGGCCGCGGCCCTGATCCCGTTCCTGGAAAACGACGACGCCAACCGCGCTCTGATGGGCTCGAACATGCAGCGTCAGGCCGTGCCGCTGGTGCGCGCCGAGGCGCCGTTCGTCGGCACCGGCATGGAGCCGATCGTCGCCCGTGACTCGGGCGCCGCCATCGGCGCCCGCCGCGGCGGCATCGTCGATCAGGTGGACGCGACGCGTATCGTCATTCGCGCCACCGAGGATCTCGATCCGGGCAAGTCCGGCGTCGACATCTACCGGCTGATGAAGTTCCAGCGTTCGAACCAGAACACCTGCATCAACCAGCGTCCGCTGGTGCGCATGGGTGATCGGGTCAACAAGGGCGACATCATCGCCGACGGTCCGTCGACCGAGCTCGGCGATCTGGCGCTGGGCCGCAACGTGCTGGTCGCGTTCATGCCGTGGAACGGCTATAACTACGAGGACTCGATCCTGCTCTCCGAGCGCATCGTCGCCGACGACGTCTTCACCTCGATCCATATCGAGGAGTTCGAGGTCATGGCGCGCGATACCAAGCTCGGTCCGGAGGAAATCACGCGCGACATTCCGAACGTTTCGGAAGAAGCACTGAAGAACCTCGACGAAGCCGGCATCGTCTACATCGGCGCCGAAGTGCAGCCTGGCGATATCCTGGTCGGCAAGATCACGCCGAAGGGCGAAAGCCCGATGACGCCGGAAGAGAAGCTTCTGCGCGCCATCTTCGGTGAAAAGGCCTCCGACGTGCGCGACACCTCGATGCGCATGCCTCCGGGCACCTTCGGCACCGTCGTCGAGGTGCGCGTGTTCAATCGCCACGGTGTGGAGAAGGACGAGCGCGCCATGGCGATCGAGCGCGAGGAGATCGAACGCCTCGCCAAGGACCGTGACGACGAGCAGGCCATCCTGGACCGCAACGTCTACGCGCGTCTTTCCGACGTCCTCGTCGGCAAGGAAGCGATCGCTGGACCGAAGGGCTTCAAGAAGGGCTCGACGCTGTCCAAGGACACGCTCGACGAGTATCCGCGTTCGCAGTGGTGGCAGTTTGCCGTGGAGAACGAAAAGCTCCAGAGCGAACTGGAAGCCCTGCGTGGCCAGTACGACGACTCCAAGAAGGCGCTCGAGCAGCGCTTCATGGACAAGGTCGAGAAGGTGCAGCGCGGCGATGAAATGCCTCCGGGCGTCATGAAGATGGTCAAGGTCTTCGTGGCCGTGAAGCGCAAGATGCAGCCGGGCGACAAGATGGCCGGCCGTCACGGCAACAAGGGTGTCGTGTCGCGCATCGTTCCGGTCGAGGACATGCCTTTCCTCGAGGACGGCACGCATGCCGATATCGTGCTCAACCCGCTGGGTGTGCCGAGCCGCATGAATGTCGGCCAGATCCTGGAAACGCATCTGGGCTGGGCCTGCGCGGGCATGGGCAAGAAGATCGGCGAGCTGATCGACACGTACAAGGCGGCCGGCGATATCAAGCCGTTGCGCAAGACGCTCGAGAGCTTCATGCCGGCCAACGACCGCAACGAGCCGGTCCGCGAGTATGACGACGAGAGCATCGTTCGCCTCAGCGAGCAGATGCGTCGCGGCGTCTCGATCGCGACCCCGGTGTTCGACGGCGCGCACGAGGCTGACATCAACATCATGCTGGAGCAGGCGGGCCTGCATACCAGCGGTCAGTCGCAGCTCTATGACGGACGCACGGGCGAGCCGTTCGATCGCAAGGTGACGATGGGTTATATCTACATGCTCAAGCTTCACCACCTCGTGGACGACAAGATCCACGCGCGTTCGATCGGTCCGTACTCGCTCGTCACCCAGCAGCCGCTGGGCGGCAAGGCGCAGTTCGGTGGCCAGCGCTTCGGCGAGATGGAGGTCTGGGCGCTGGAAGCCTATGGCGCCGCCTACACGCTGCAGGAAATGCTGACGGTGAAGTCGGACGACGTCGCCGGCCGCACTAAGGTCTACGAGGCGATCGTCCGCGGCGACGACACCTTCGAGGCCGGCATCCCGGAGAGCTTCAACGTGCTCGTCAAGGAAATGCGGTCTCTCGGCCTCAATGTCGAGCTGGAGAACACCAAGCTCGACGACAACCCGATCCGGCTGCCCGACGCGGCGGAGTAAGGCAATGGCGCGTCGCGAAAGCCGCGACGCGCCGATCAAATTTCTTCGGCCGGTGGGCCGACCACTCAGCGGGCATTCTGCCCGCGTTAGATGCAAGGGGTTTTCGAGGACCCCGAAAAGGAGAACGGCATGAACCAAGAGGTCATGAATCTCTTCAATCCGCAGGCGCCTGCGCAGGTGTTCGATTCCATCCGGATATCGCTTGCCAGCCCTGAGAAGATTCTGTCCTGGTCGTTCGGCGAGATCAAGAAGCCGGAGACCATCAACTACCGCACCTTCAAGCCGGAGCGTGACGGTCTGTTCTGCGCGCGCATTTTTGGCCCGATCAAGGACTACGAGTGCCTGTGCGGCAAGTACAAGCGCATGAAGTACAAGGGCGTCATCTGCGAAAAGTGCGGCGTCGAAGTCACTCTGTCGCGCGTTCGCCGCGAGCGCATGGGCCATATCGAGCTCGCCGCTCCCGTCGCCCATATCTGGTTCCTGAAGTCGCTGCCCTCGCGCATCGGCACCCTGCTCGACATGACCCTGAAGGATATCGAGCGCGTCCTGTACTTCGAGAACTACATCGTCACCGAGCCTGGCCTCACCGCGCTGAAGGAGCACCAGCTGCTCAGCGAGGAAGAGTACATGATCGCCGTCGACGAGTATGGCGAGGATAGTTTCACCGCCATGATCGGCGCCGAGGCCATTCACGACCTCCTGGCCGGCATGGACCTGGAGAAGATCGCAGGCGACCTGCGTTCGGAACTGGCTTCGACCACGTCCGAGCTGAAGCAGAAGAAGTATCTGAAGCGGCTCAAGGTCGTCGAGAACTTCATGGAGTCCGGCAACCGTCCGGAATGGATGATCATGAAGGTGGTTCCGGTGATCCCGCCGGACCTGCGTCCGCTCGTCCCGCTGGACGGTGGCCGTTTCGCCACGTCCGACCTGAACGACCTCTATCGTCGCGTCATCAACCGCAACAACCGTCTGAAGCGGCTGATCGAACTGCGCGCTCCCGGCATCATCGTGCGCAATGAAAAGCGCATGCTGCAGGAAGCCGTCGATGCGCTGTTCGACAACGGCCGTCGCGGCCGCGTCATCACCGGCGCCAACAAGCGTCCGCTGAAGTCGCTGTCCGACATGCTCAAGGGTAAGCAGGGCCGGTTCCGCCAGAACCTGCTCGGCAAGCGCGTCGACTATTCCGGCCGTTCGGTCATCGTGACCGGTCCGGAGCTCAAGCTGCACCAGTGCGGCCTGCCGAAGAAGATGGCGCTCGAACTGTTCAAGCCCTTCATCTACGCCCGTCTCGACGCCAAGGGTTACTCCTCGACCGTCAAGCAGGCGAAGAAGCTGGTCGAGAAGGAGCGTCCGGAGGTCTGGGATATCCTGGACGAGGTCATCCGCGAGCATCCGGTGCTGCTGAACCGCGCGCCGACGCTGCACCGCCTCGGCATCCAGGCGTTCGAGCCGATCCTGATCGAAGGCAAGGCGATCCAGCTGCATCCGCTGGTCTGCACGGCCTTCAACGCCGACTTCGACGGCGACCAGATGGCGGTCCACGTGCCGCTGTCCCTGGAAGCGCAGCTTGAAGCCCGCGTGCTGATGATGTCGACCAACAACATCCTGCACCCGGCTTCCGGCGCGCCGATCATCGTGCCGTCGCAGGACATGGTTCTGGGTCTCTACTATCTCTCGATCGTCAACCAGAACGAGCCGGGCGAGGGCATGGTGTTTGCCGACATGGGCGAACTCCAGCACGCGCTCGAGACCAAGGCGGTGACGCTGCACGCCAAGATCAAGGGCCGCTTCCGCACGGTCGACGCCGAAGGCAAGGTCGTGTCGAAGATCCACGACACCACGCCTGGCCGCATGATCATCGGCGAGCTTCTGCCCAAGAACGTCAATGTGCCCTATGAGACCGCAAACCAGGAGATGACCAAGAAGAACATCTCCAAGATGATCGACACCGTCTACCGCCATTGCGGTCAGAAGGAGACGGTCATTTTCTGCGATCGCATCATGGCGCTCGGGTTCGCTCATGCCTGCCGTGCCGGCATCTCGTTCGGCAAGGACGACATGCTGATCCCGGACTCCAAGATCAAGCTGGTGTCGGACACCGAGGCTTTGGCCAAGGAATACGAGCAGCAGTACAATGACGGCCTGATCACCCAGGGCGAGAAGTACAACAAGGTCGTCGACGCCTGGGCCAAGTGCTCGGAAAAGGTCGCCGACGAAATGATGGCCCGCATCAAGGCCGTGGAGTTCGAGGACAATGGCCGTCAGAAGCCGATGAACTCGATCTACATGATGTCGCACTCCGGTGCGCGTGGCTCGCCCACGCAGATGCGCCAGCTCGCCGGCATGCGCGGCCTGATGGCCAAGCCGTCGGGTGAAATCATCGAGACGCCGATCATCTCGAACTTCAAGGAAGGCCTGACCGTGCTCGAGTACTTCAACTCGACCCACGGCGCCCGCAAGGGTCTGGCCGACACCGCCTTGAAGACGGCGAACTCGGGTTATCTCACCCGTCGTCTCGTCGACGTGGCGCAGGACTGCATCGTCAACTCCGTGGATTGCGGCACCGACAAGGGCCTCACCATGCAGCCGATCGTCGATGCCGGTCAGGTTGTCGCTTCGGTCGGCCAGCGCGTGCTGGGCCGCACCTCGCTCGACGACATCAACCATCCGGTGACCGGCGACCTGCTGGTCAAGGCCGGAACGCTGATGGACGAGCGTGACGTGGAGCAGATCGAAAAGGCCGGCGTCCAGTCGGTCCGCATCCGCTCGGCACTGACCTGCGAGGTCAGGGTTGGCGTGTGCGCGGTCTGCTACGGACGCGATCTGGCCCGCGGTACCCCGGTCAACCAGGGTGAAGCCGTTGGCGTCATCGCGGCGCAGTCGATCGGTGAGCCGGGCACCCAGCTCACCATGCGTACCTTCCACATGGGCGGTACCGCGCAGGTGGTGGATAGCTCGTTCCTTGAAGCCTCCTACGAGGGCAAGGTCGAGATCCGCAACCGCAACGTGGTGCGCAACTCCGACGGCCAGCAGATGGTCATGGGCCGCAACATGGCGGTGCTGATCCTCGACGAAGCCGGCAAGGAGCGCGCCACGCACCGCGTCACCTACGGTTCGCGTATCTTCGTGGACGATGGCGACAAGGTGAAGCGCGGCCAGCGTATCGCCGAGTGGGATCCCTATACCCGCCCGGTCCTCACCGAAATCGAGGGCAAGGTGTCGTACGAGGATCTGGTCGACGGCATTTCCGTCCAGGAAACGGCCGACGAATCGACCGGCATCACCAAGCGTGAGGTCATCGACTGGCGTTCGACGCCACGCGGCAACGACCTCAAGCCGGCGATTGCGATCCTCGACGCCAAGGGCAAGGTCGGCAAGCTGTCGAAGGGTGGCGACGCCCGCTTCCTGCTCTCGGTCGAGGCCATTCTCTCGGTCGAGCCGGGTGCGCAGGTTCGCCCCGGCGACGTCCTGGCGCGTATCCCGATGGAAAGCGCCAAGACCAAGGACATCACCGGCGGTCTGCCGCGTGTTGCCGAACTGTTCGAGGCTCGCCGTCCGAAGGATCACGCCATCATCGCCGAGATCGATGGCACGATCCGCTTCGGCCGCGACTACAAGAACAAGCGCCGCATCATCATCGAGCCGCATGACTCGACGCTCGAGCCGGTCGAATACCTGATCCCGAAGGGCAAGCCGTTCCATCTCCAGGATGGCGACGTCATCGAGAAGGGCGACTACATCCTCGACGGCAATCCGGCGCCGCACGACATCCTGGCGATCAAGGGCGTGGAAGCACTTGCTTCCTACCTCGTCAACGAAATCCAGGAAGTCTACCGCCTGCAGGGCGTGTCGATCAACGACAAGCACATCGAGGTGATCGTCCGCCAGATGCTGCAGAAGGTCGAGATCACCACGCAGGGCGACTCGACCTACATTCCGGGCGACCACGTCGACGTGATCGAGCTGGAAGAGGTCAACGAGCGCCTGATCGAGGACGGCAAGAAGCCGGCCGAAGGTCAGCCGGTGCTGCTCGGCATCACCAAGGCCTCGCTGCAGACGCCGTCCTTCATCTCGGCCGCCTCCTTCCAGGAGACGACCAGGGTGCTGACGGAAGCAGCGGTTGCCGGCAAGACCGACATGCTGCAGGGCTTGAAGGAAAACGTCATCGTCGGCCGGCTGATCCCGGCCGGTACCGGCGGCACGATGAGCCAGATCCGGCGCATCGCCACCTCGCGCGACGAACTCATCATCGACGAGCGCCGCAAGGCCTCCGGTGTGGAAGTCGCCGAGCCGATGCTGGCCGACATGACAACCGCCGCGCAGTAAGCGCGGCGGCAGCAATTCCAGGAAAAGTGTAAAACGGTTTTCCGTCCGGAATTGCCAAAATAAGGATAGAGCGGTTCAACGTTTCCATGAAACGA
>NZ_AYWP01000050.1:0-26719 GCF_000502435.1 Mesorhizobium sp. LNHC232B00 | reverse complement strand
AACGCGCCTGCCCACGCAGTTGCGCGCCGTCGCGCGACTGCTGCCGGCGATCGCGCAGGCTACGGTCATCCGCACGTGGTCCGGCTGCGAGGGTTATGTCAGAGACATGCTGCCGATCATGGGACGCTCGGCGACGACGCCACGCCTGTTCCATGCCTTCGGCTTCAGCGGACATGGCTTCCAGCTCGGTCCGGGCGTGGGCGATGCCATGGCCGAGCTCATCATGACCGACCGTTGCGAAACGCCGCTCGACGATTTCAGGGTCGATCGCTTCGCCCGCGCGGTCTGAAGAAAGCAGCTGGTGACATCCGCGCAGCCGCTGCCGCCTCGATAGCAATACGGCAGCGGGTGTTTGCCGGGTCGAAAATTCCCTATGATAGGGGCTAATCTCCGGCTAGCGGAAACTCGTTGGCGATGGTGACGTGGTGGTGAATGCGGCCCTCGAAATATCTGCCCAGCACCGCCTCGGTCGCGGCGCGGGATTCGTCACGAACGGGGCTGGCAAGGGCCGCGTCGACAGCCGCCATGTCGGGGTAGTTGATGGCCAGGATCATTGGGAATTCCGGCGCGCCGTCGTCGCGCTTCTCTGCAAAGCTGACGCGCACGTCTAGCGCACCGGGGAAGGCCTTCCATTTCGGCAGGACAGTCTCGATCACGTCCCGGCGGAACGCCTCCGTCTGGCCATCCTTCACCTTGCCTTCAAACAGTGCGTAGCGCGTGATCATTTGCCGTCCTCGTCCTTGCGTTGGAAAAATTCCATCAATGCGGCCTGATCCTCGCCGCCCAGTCCGGCGGCTGTCAGCAGCCTGTGCACCTCGGCGCAGACGGCCGTCAGCGGCATCGCCGTGTGTGTCTGCCGCGCCAGATCCTGCGCGGCATTGAGGTCCTTCACCATGTTGTCGATGCGGCCGGTGCGGCGGTAATCGCGGGTGGCGAAGCGCGGCAGGTATTCCTGCAGGATGGCGCTGTCGGCGCGGCCGCCCCTCAGCGCCTGCGGGATCTTCAGCACGTCGACGCCGGCATCCAGCGCCAGCCGCGTCGCCTCCGCCACCGCCATGAAGTTCAGCGCGCACAGCACCTGGTTGATCAGCTTGGTCGTCTGGCCGGCGCCCGCCGGACCCATATGGGTGTAGTTGGCCGCAACATCGCGCAGCACATTGTGGGCATCCTCGACGTCATCCTCTTCGCCGCCGGCCATCAGTGTCAACTCGCCGGTAAGCGCCTTCGGCGCACCGCCCGAGAGCGGGCTGTCGACCCAGCGAAAACCCTTCTCGCATGCATCGGCGGCGAGCTGACGCGTCGCATCGGGCTCGATGGACGACATGTCGATGATCAGCGTGCCTGGCTTCGCTCCAGTCGCCACGCCGCCGTCGCCGAACACCGCGCGGCGCACGATCGCCGCCGAATTGAGACTGAGGATGACATAGTCGGACGCGCCAGCGGCCTCGGCCGCACTTGCCATGGGGGTCGCGCCTCTGGCGACCAGCGCCTGAACCTTGACCTTGTCGAGATCGAACACGGCGAGGCGATTGCCGGTGGCAAGCAGGCGCTCACCGATCGCCCCGCCCATGGCACCAGCGCCGATCAGTGCGACTTTGTTGGTCATGACGGCCACTCCTCGAATTTCGTTGTTATCTCCGCGATAATCTCCTTGAGCGGCGCGTCGATCACCACCCTGATCGCGTTCTCGTCCTTGCCTGGTATCTCCAGCGTCGCGAACTGGCTGTCGAGCAAGCTGGTCGGCATGAAGTGGCCGGTGCGTTCCCGCATTCGACCGGAAATCAGTTCGCGCGAACCGTCGAGATAGATGAACAGCACCGGTGCGCCGGCCCGTTCGGTGATGAAATCGCGATAGGCTCGCTTCAACGCCGAGCAGCCGACGATGACGGGCATTGTGCCTGGACTGAGGGTTTCGCCGACCTTTGCCAACCACGGCCACCGGTCGCTGTCGGCAAGCGGAATGCCGGCGCTCATCTTGGCGATGTTGGCCTCCGGATGCAGCTGGTCACCATCCACATAGGTCGCCGAGATCGCGCGGGCGAGTGCCTCGCCGATCGTTGTCTTGCCCGACCCCGCAACGCCCATGATGACCATGCGGCGGGGCTGATCAGATCGACGCTGTGATGCCGCCATCGACATAGAGGATATGTCCGTTGACAAAGGATGACGCGTCGGAGGCGAGGAAGACGCAGGCCCCGACCAGTTCTTCGACCTTGCCCCAGCGACCGGCCGGCGTGCGCTTTTCGAGCCATCCGCTGAATGCAGGGTCGGCGACCAATGCCGCATTGAGCGGCGTGTCGAAATAGCCGGGTGCGATGGCGTTGCACTGCAGTCCGTGTTTGGCCCAGTCCGTCGCCATGCCCTTGGTCAGGTTACCGACCGCGCCTTTGGTCGCTGTGTAGGGCGCGATGCCGGGGCGGGCAAGTGCGGTCTGCACGCTGGCGATGTTGATGACCTTGCCGCGACCGCGCCTGATCATGTGGCGCCCGACCGCCTGGCCGACATGAAAGACGCTGGCGACATTGGTCTGAAGCAGGCGCTCGAACGCATCGGCGGGAAAGTCCTCGAGGGGCGTGCGGAACTGCATACCGGCATTGTTCACCAATATGTCGATCGGCCCGCCGGACAGCTCGAAAGCATCGATGGCGGAGCGGACCGCGTCATGGTCGGTGGCGTCGAAGGCGAGTGTCTCCGCCCCTTTTATCCGCGCCGCAGCCTCGGCGAGCTTTGCCCCGTCGCGGCCATTGAGGACCACTTTGGCGCCGGCTTCGGCCAGTCCCCTGGCCAACGCAAAGCCGATGCCCTGCGAGGAGCCGGTAACGAGCGCCGTGCGCCCGGTGAGATCGAACAGTGTGGACGACATTTTCCCGATTGCCTCTCGTCGTTGAATGTTGTTATGTTATCGATAACATTGTTGTCAAGTCAGTTGGAGCGAAAACCGATGCAGCGGCCTCACATCCTTCAGGTTGGACCCTACCCCGCATGGGACGAGGAGCCGCTCAATGAAGCGTTCACAGTGCACCGCTATTTCGCGGCCGATGACAAGCAGGCTTTCCTCGCCGAGATCGGACCGCAGGTGCGCGGCATAGCCACGCGTGGCGAGCTCGGCGCGAACCGCGCCATGATCGAGGCCTGCCCTTCGGTTGAGGTTGTTTCCGTCTACGGCGTCGGTTTCGATGCGGTCGATCTCGCGGCATGCCGGGAGCGAGGCGTGCGCGTCACCAACACGCCGGACGTGCTGACCAACGACGTCGCCGATCTCGGCATCGCCATGATGCTGTGCCTGTCGCGTGGCGTGATCGGCGCCGAACGCTGGGTGCGCGACGGCAGCTGGGCGGCGAAGGGCCTCTACCCGCTCAAGCGCCGCGTCTGGGGCCGGCGGGCCGGCGTGCTCGGTCTTGGGCGCATCGGCTACGAGGTGGCCAAGCGCCTGGCGGGCTTCGGCATGGACATCGCCTACAGCGACGTCGCGCCGAAGGATTTCGCCCCGGATTGGACGTTCGTCGCCGATCCGGTCGAGCTGGCGCGGCGTTCGGACTTCCTGTTCGTGACGCTTGCCGCGTCGGCCGCGACGCGCCACGTCGTCAACAAGGATGTGCTTGCGGCACTCGGCGAGGACGGCATGCTGATCAACATTTCGCGCGCATCCAACATCGACGAGGATGCGCTGCTCGACACGCTCGAGGCAAAGGTGCTCGGCTCCGCCGCGCTCGATGTGTTCGAGGGCGAACCGAAGCTCAATCCGCGCTTCCTGGCGCTCGACAATGTGTTGCTGCAGCCGCACCATGCGTCGGGCACCATCGAAACGCGCAAGGCCATGGGCAAACTGGTGCGCGACAATCTTGCCGCCCATTTCGCCGGCCAGCCGCTGCTCACGCCGGTGCTTTAGGCTTGTCTTACGCGGATTCGGACGGAAAACCGCTGCACATTTTTCCTGGAATTGCCCGAGGAGTCTACTGACCATGAAGTCGATCGTCATCCACGCCGCGAAGGACCTGCGCATCGAGGACCGGCCGGTCGAGGCGCCGGGTCAGGGACAGGTGCTGCTGCGTCTCGCCGCCGGCGGCATATGCGGCAGCGACCTGCACTACTACAATCATGGCGGCTTCGGAACGGTGCGCCTCAAAGAGCCGATGATTCTCGGCCATGAGGTCTCCGGCGTCATCGAAAAGCTCGGCCCCGGCGTCGACGGACTGCGGCCAGGCCAGCTGGTCGCGGTCTCGCCGTCGCGGCCCTGCTACAGCTGCCGGTACTGCCGGGAAGGGATGCACAACCAGTGTCTCAACATGCGCTTCTATGGCAGCGCCATGCCGTTCCCGCATATCCAGGGCGCGTTCCGCGAAATGCTTGTGGCGGACGCACCGCAATGCGTGCCGGCCAATGGGTTGAGTGCTGCCGAAGCGGCGATGGCCGAGCCGCTGGCGGTCTGTCTCCACGCGACGCGCAGGGCCGGTGAGATGCTGGGCAAGCGTGTGCTGGTGACTGGCTGTGGGCCGATCGGCCTGTTGTCGATCCTCAGCGCGCGGCGCGCGGGCGCCGCCGAGATCGTCGCCGTCGACATCACTGATTTTACCCTGTCCATGGCCACGCGTGCCGGCGCCGACAGCACGATCAACACACGAACCGATCCGGATGGGCTAGCGCCTTATTTCGCCGACAAGGGCACGTTCGACATTCTCTATGAATGTTCCGGAGCCGCCGCTGCTTTGGCGCTGGGCATCGCGGCGCTGCGGCCGCGCGGCACGATCGTTCAGCTCGGCCTTGGTGGTGCGGAGATGGCACTGCCGATGTCGGTGGTCACCGCCAAGGAACTGTCCATCAACGGGTCGTTCCGCTTCCATCCTGAATTCGCCGTGGGCGTCGAATTGATGCGCAAGGGGCTCATCGACGTGAAGCCTCTGATCACCCACACCGTGGCATTCGCCGAGGCGCTGTCAGGCTTCGAAATCGCCAACGACCGCAGCCAGGCGATGAAGGTTCAGATCGCCTTCTCGTAAGCCGCGACGGTGCGTTGCATTCCGCAGTGATATCGATAACGTATGGCCATGCAGCCTTCGCCAAAACGCCCGACCATGGCCGATGTCGCGCGTCGCGCCAACGTCTCGACGATGACCGTGTCGCGCGCCTTCAAGAGCGATACCTCCATCAGCGCGGACACGCGCGACCGTATCATACGGGCCGCGGACGAACTCGGCTATGTCTTCGACAGCATCGCCGCCAACCTGTCGTCGCGCCGGTCCGGTTTTGTGGCGGTGACGATACCTTCGATCAACAACGCCAATTTCGCCGACACGGTGCGCGGCATGACCGAGGGCCTGCGCGACAGCGGGCTTGAGATCCTGCTCGGCTTCACCGACTACAATGTCGAGGAGGAAGAGCGCCTGGTCGGCCAGTTGCTGCGGCGGCGGCCGGAGGCGATCATCGTCACCGGCGGACGGCACACGCCACGCTGCCGCAAGATGCTCGAGAATGCCGGCGTCCCGGTGGTGGAGACCTGGGACCTGCCGGCCGATCCGATCGGCCATGTCGTCGGCTTTTCAAACGCCGAGGCCGGACGGCTGATGGTCGACCACTTTGTCGCACGTGGCTATTCAAGGCTCGGCTTCATCGGCGGTGACACATCGCGCGACACGCGTGGCCTCGATCGCCGGCGCGGCTTCGTCGCGGCACTGCAGGAACGCGGTCTCGATGGCTCGCGCATCATTGCCTCCGGCGTGCCGCCGATATCGATGCGCGAGGGCGCCACCGCCATGGTCGAGATGATTTCGCGCTGGCCGGACACGCAGGCGGTGATGTGCGTTTCGGATCTTTCCGCTTTCGGTGCGCTTATGGAATGCCTGCGGCGCGGCATCCGCGTCCCCGAGGATGTCGCGATCGCCGGCTTCGGCGCCTATGACCTCGCCGAGCAGTCGGTGCCGTCGATCACCACGATCGATGTCGAGGCGCACGAGATCGGCATCCGTGTCGCCGATCTCGTGCTCGACCTGCTCAACGGGCGCCGGGCGCCTGACGACCGGGTGGTCGTCGGCATGACGCCGAAGGTGATCGCGCGTCATACAGCCTGAAACAGAACGGCCGGCGGGTTGACCGCCGGCCGTTGACCGTCATCGGCGCCTATTTGCCCCAGATCTTCTTGTACTGGTCGCGGTAGCCGTTGCCCGGATCGAAGCGGTTATCCGGCCCGCCGTCGAATTCGACATTGTCCGACGTCACAACATGCAACGGCGAGATGTAGCCCGACCATTTCTCGCCGGCCATGGCGCGGTTGAGCTCGTCGACGAGCTGCCAGCCCTGCAGGTTCAGCGGTNCCGACCATTTCTCGCCGGCCATGGCGCGGTTGAGCTCGTCGACGAGCTGCCAGCCCTGCAGGTTCAGCGGTTCGGCAACCGTCACCTTCTGGAACTGGCCGGAGCGGATGCGCTGGTAGGCCGATTCGGAACCGTCGCCCGCCGCCACGTTTATCGGCGCGTCGGTGCCCGACTTTCCGGCCGCCGCCAGTGACGGTCCCATGAAGTCGAAATAGAGATCGTTGATCGCCAGTGAGTGAGTCCACTGGTCGCCGTATTTCTGCAGCAGCGAGGTGGTGAGCTGCGGCATGCGCTGCGAGGTCTCGGCGATAGGCGTGTCGACATATTCGAGCACCTTGCCGCCGAGATCCTCGATTTCCTTCTTCATGCGGTCGGCCTTGGCGATGGCGATCTGGTAGGTCGAGTCGGTGAAGATGATGACGCCGGGCTTGCCCTTGGCGTCGACGAAAGCCCAGTCGGCGGCAGCCTTCGACACTTCCATCGGATCGGTCGAGACGTTGGCGATGATGCCGAGATCGTCGATCGGGCCGACTGTCGGAGCGGCATGCCATGCCGCCATCGGAATCTTGGCTGCCCTGGCCTGCTCCAGCGCCGGCTTCTGCTCCACGGCATCGAAGCCGTTGATGATGATGCCGTCGGGGTTGAGTGCCAGCGCCTGGCCGAAGGCCGCGGTGCGACCGCCGATGGAACCGGCGCCGTCAAGTGTCTTGACGGTCCAGCCAAGGGCCGCGGCTGCTTCCTCGACGCCCTTGGTGACGCCAAGGATGCCGCCGTTCTTCATATCGGCGCCAAGCACCACGATCGTCTTGCCGGCCGCACCTTTCGGTCCGGTCGTCGGGCCATCCCATTTGTCGACCTTGCTGGCATATTTGTCGACCACCGCCTTGGCCTCGGCCATCGGGTCGGCCAGCGCGTTCGAGGCAATGCCAAGCGCCAGGCAGGCGACGCCGAGCTGAAGGACTGTTCTGCGATGCATGTTTCTTCTCCCATTAAGCATTGTCATTTGTCTTTGTTGGTTGGCTGGTGGCTGGTGGAGGCGGCACGACAGCGCCCCGGCGCCGCTGCGCGTAGCCGGCAATGCCGATCGCGACGAGCAGGGTGACGCCGTTGAAGAGCGGCTCGACCCAGAACGAGCCACCGAATTGCTGGATACCGGAAATGCCGGCGGCGAGGATGACGACGCCGATGATCGTGCCCCAGACATTGACGCGGCCGGGTTTGATGGTGGTCGATCCGAGGAAGGCACCGACGAGCGCCGGCAGCAAATATTCGAGACCGACGCTGGCTTGGCCGATGCGAAGCTTGGAGGCGAGCAGCACGCCGCCAAGCGCCGTCATCGCGCCGGAGGCGACGAAGGCGCCCATGACGAATTTCTGCACCGGTATGCCGTTGAGCGCGGCGGCCTTGGGATTGGCGCCGATGGCGTAGAGGTAGCGCCCGATTGGCATGTATTCGAGCACAAGCCACATCACCAGCGCCAGGACGATGACGTAGTAGCCGGTGATCGGCAGGCCGAACAGCATCGTGCCGTTGAGGGCGAGAAAGCCTTCGGGAAGCACGCCGACGACTTGGCGCCCGCCCGTGTACCACATGGCCAAAGCATAAAGCACGGTGCCGGTGCCGAGCGTGGCGATGAAGGAATCGATGCGCGCCACCTCGACCAGCAGGCCGTTGATAAAGCCGGTGACGACGCCGAGCAGCAGGACGATCAGCACCGCGATCGGCCAGGGGATGCCGAAGGCGGTCTGCAGGCTAATGGCCAGGATATGCCAGAGCACGATGCCGTAGCCGACCGTCAGGTCGATGCGGCCCGAAGCCATGGGGATCATCGCCGCCAGCGACAGCAAGGCGATGATCGCCTTGTCGGAGACGATGGAACGCAGATTGAGCAGCGTCGGGAAGGTGCGCGGCAGGAGCAGCGAGAACAGCAGGATGAGCAGCAGCGTCAGGATCGGCAGGCCGTAGACCGGCAGATAGCGCGCCGCCTTCTGGCCAAAGCTGAGCCCGGAGAGTTCCGAGCGGGTCGGCTCCAGCGCCGTCGATTTGATCGAGTTCATGGATACTCCTCAGGCGGCTTCGGACACGGAGGCGGCATGGATAAGCGCCGCAGTCGTCAAGGCATCGCCGGCCAGTTCTCGCACGATGCGGTTGTGCGAGAAGACCAGCGCGCGATGGCAGATATGGGCGACTTCCTCGAAATCGGTGGAAACGACGACGACCGCCAGCCCGGCTTCGACGGCTGCCGCGATCAGCCGATAGATTTCGGCCTTGGCGCCGACATCGACACCCGCCGTCGGATCCTCGGCGATCAGCAGCTTGCGCCCTGTCGCCAGCCAGCGGCCGACGACCACCTTCTGCTGGTTGCCGCCTGACAGCGCCTCTATCGGCAGATGCGGATCGTTGGGCCGCAGCCCGAGCCGGGTACCGAGTTCCTGCGTAAGTTCGCTTTCCCGCGCTGGCGTCATGAAGGAGAAAAGCCCGCGGCCGGCGGCGGACGGGTTGAGATACATGTTTTCGCGCACGGACAGCGACAGCGCCACCGACTCCTCGGTGCGGTCGCGCGCAATCAAGCCCACACCGGCGGCAAGGGCTGCACCGACCGAGGACAGGTCGAGGCGTTTGCCGTCGAGCGATATAGTGCCGTCGAAAGGCTCGGCGCCGAACAGCGCGCGGCCGACGGCCTCCTGTCCAGCACCACGCAGGCCAACCAATCCGAGAAGTTCGCCGGACCGCGCCTCGAAGTGGACCGGTCCGATACTGCCGCAGCGCAGGTCCTCGACTTTCAGCCGCTCGGGTCCGTCCTGCCAGCGCGACTTGGCGAACATCTGGTGCGCCGGGCGGCCGACGATGAGATCGACCAGTTCCTGCGGCGTCGTCTCGGCGACCGGCTCGACTGCCACCATGCGGCCGTCCCGCATCACGGCGACCCGGTCGGCGATGCGGAACACTTCATCCAGGCGGTGCGAGACATAGATCATGCCGACGCCGCGCTCGCGCAACGGTCGCAGTGCCTGGAACAGGCGTTCGACCTCGTCCGCGGGCAAGCTTGCCGTCGGCTCGTCGAGCACCAGCACGTCGGCTTCGGTAGCGAGCGCGCGGGCGATGGCCACCAGCGATTTCTCGGTGCGGGAAAGATCCTGGACGCGCGTCGCCGGATCGAAGGCGCAGCCGACCAGGGCCAGGGCGCTCTCGGCGCGACGCTCTGTGTCGCGCCAGTCGATCAAGCCAGAGCGGCGCGAGAAGCCTTGCGCCATGCCGACATTCTCGGCCACTGTCATCCATTCGATGAGGCCGAGATCCTGATGGATGAAGGCGACCTTCTGCGGCTGGTTCGGGCGCGGCGGGCGGTGGTGGTAGTCCTCGCCGCGAAACCGGATTGTTCCCTGGTCGCGCTTGTAGATGCCGGCCAGCGTCTTGATCAGCGTTGACTTGCCGGCGCCGTTCTCACCCAGCAGCGCAACGATCTCACCCTCGTGGATATCGAGCGAGACCGACTTCAACGCCAGGGTGCCGCCGAAGCGCTTGGAGATGTCGATGAATTCTATGAGTTTGGGCCGCATCCATGGCCCTCCCAAGCCAACAAACGGACTGAATTGCCATCGATGTTATCGCTAACATTTTTGCAGGTCAAGTCTTGAAAATGCCTGGCAGCGAAGGCTAACGATAGGCCGGTTTCATGGAGGACAAGGCATGTTCGGAGATATCGAGGGCGCTCGTTTCGAGGTTTTCGACGAGCGGTTCGAGAGTTGCTTCGTCGGCCACGTGGCGGTCGAGCGGCTGTGGACCGGAGGGCGCTGGCTGGAGGGTCCGGCCTGGTTCGCGGCTGGGCGATATCTGGTGTTTTCGGACATCCCAAATGACCGCATGATGCGCTACGACGACACCAATGGAGCCGTCTCGGTCTTCCGCGCGCCCTCCAGCAACGCCAACGGCAATACAGTCGACACCGAAGGGCGGCTGGTGACCTGCGAGCACCGGGCGCGGCGCGTCACCCGCACCGAGCATGACGGGTCGATCACGGTGATCGCTGATCGTTTCGAGGGCAAGCGGCTGAATTCGCCCAACGATGTGGTGGTACGTTCGGACGGCACGGTGTGGTTTTCCGATCCACCCTACGGCATCACGACGGATTATGAGGGCGACCGCGCCGAGCAGGAGATCGAGGGCTCCCACGTCTACCGTGCCGACCCTGCAACGGGCGCAGTGGCACGCGTCGTCTCGACGATGGCGAAGCCCAATGGTCTCGCCTTCTCGCCGGATGAGACGATCCTTTATGTCGGTGACACCGGTGTCACGCATCAGAAGGACGGGCCGCGGCACATCCGCAAGTTCGCCGTCGAGGGCACCGCGCTCAAGGAACTCGGCGTCTTCGCGACCTGCACGGCTGGCCTGTTCGACGGCTTCAGGGTGGATACGTTTGGCCGCGTCTGGGCAGGCACTGGCGATGGCGTCCATTGCTTCGACCCCGACGGCACGTTGATCGGCAAGATCCGCATTCCGGAGACGGTGGCGAACCTCACCTTCGGCGGCCCGAAGCGCAACCGCCTGTTCATCACGGCACGGCAGTCGCTCTATTCGGTCTTCATCGTGGCGAATGCGGCTGCGCGATCTTGAGTCCTCGGAAGGCCTCTAAACTGGCTGAAGAAAATCGGGAACTCGCTCAGAAATCGCCTCTGCCGACCCGGTGCTCCCAGCTGCTGGAACGGTCGAACTCTCGTGCCTATGAGACGGCAGTTTGTCCCAAGCGGACTGTCCCGAGAGGGGTTCGAGTCGACGTCGTGAGCCATTTACAAAAAAGCGCAATAAATCAGAGTTTTAAAGGTTAGTTTTGGTGGGCCCGGAGGCTCATCATTCAGTTTCCATGCAAGCGCTGAGTCAGTTCTGGGAGGTCAATCTACATTTTGCGCTGCGAGCGCGGCCGCAATGGCGCCGGAAGCAGACCGGCAGCTTCCGACCGGGAAACATCGATGCGGCATCCAGCTTAGCGTGGGCGTGGTGCTCCGGCGCTAGTACCGCAGTCGCGTAAGCCTTCTAGGTCGAGATCGTCGCTGATTACCCATTAATCGCAATACGCGAGCACCGACATGACGCCAACGTAGGAAGGCTAGCTTTCGTGAATGCTTCTCCTGGTGGCAGAACTCGGAGACGGTCATCAACTGCAGTCCCTTGCACGATGAGTTTGGTCTTAGCCATTGCGCACGTCGTAACGGCGTCGCAATCCAAAGCTTATGGACTGTCGCTGCTGCAGATCGGTGTCAGCTCTCCATATCAGGATCGTTTGAGTTTTCCACAACGATGCGACCCCAGTTGTCGGGCATTACATCAGCGACCGACTGCGAAAAGGTCCAATTGTGGCCGGCGAGGTCACGGCAGGAATATTGACGCTCGCCATAGGGATGGCTCGTTGGCCTGCTGAGAATGGCTGCGCCATGCCGCGCGGCTCGCCTGTGGTGCGCGTCGACATCCTCGACGCGTACCATCACTGCGAATGGCCCACCTGTCCGCGTCAGTCCGCCAGACTCCAATTCTGTGACAACGACGGCGCCGTCTGCGAAGCAGAGCTGGGCACGGTGATTGCCGATCATCAGCCGTATTTCGAAGCCGAAGGCCTCGCAAAGCCACTGGCTGGCCGTCTCAACATCGGGATACGAAAGCGCCGGTATGACCGTGCTCGCGGGCATCGAGCGATTGTCGATCATGATCATCTCCTATGCTGCCTTGAAAGGGTTAAGGCTCTCAGCTAAGAGCCTTCAACTGTAGGGCGACCAACATTGTTGGCGAGGGCCGTTATAGGGCTGATAGCTGTTGTCCCAGGCGCGGTAGGAGACGTAGCGCTCGTAACACCAGCGCACATGTGCTGCTTCCAATCGGATCGCCGGACTTGGCGCTACCGGTGCGACGGTCGCCGCCGCGACACCGGCGGCAAAGGCGGCTGCCGGGAACCAGTAGCCATTGTAGTAGCGATAGCCTGGCCGCACGCGGACATAGCCGCGATAGCCATTGTAGTAGTATCCGCCGCCAACGACGTAGAAGCCACGCCGAAACCAGACCGGCGTCGGCGCTGTGATGACCGACGCCGGGGCAGAGGCCTGCGTGACCGGCAAGGCCTCGGCCGGCGAGGCGAGCACTGTGGCGCCAATCATCAAACCGCAAAATGCCGTGATTGTCCGTTTCATCTTTTCACTCCTGTGGATGGGGTCGAAGGGTTGGGATTACTGACGTCGGAGCGCCCGCAGTTCGGAGATCGAAAGCGAGCCATCGCCGTTCGTGTCCGCCTGCAGCAACCGGCCGGGAATGAAGGCGGCAAACTCGTCGCGCGAAATCTTACCGTCGCCATTGCGGTCAATGCGGCCGGCCTGGGCCTGGAAGCCCGCGAATTGCGCGGCCTGGAAGTCGCGCTTCGACTTCACCTGTTCCACCGCGGTGCGCACTTCGCCCGCGTCGAGCAAACCATTGTTGTTGGCATCCATCCGGTCGAACATCTGCGCCCGCGCGGCCTGGATTTCGCTGAATTCGAGCTTGCTGTCGCCGTTGGTGTCTATGCGCCGGAAGAGTTCCCTGGCACCGCCGTCCGCCGCACAGGCGCTGGCGGTGCAGAGCAGCACGCCAGCAAGAGCCATGACGATCTTGTTCATATTGATCTCCGCATTGGGGCGGATGGTCCGCCGCGGACCGTCCTTGCAGAGGCTTCTACGCAGCGCCTGTGGTGGTCCTACGCAACGCGAGATGATTTTTTCGAGGTGCGGCCAGCACGGCCGCCTATCCCCGCCGCGATAGAGAATTCAAGGCCGGCAAAGAATCTTGCGTGTCGAGCGTAGGAGCCCGGCACTCGCTGCGTATCGGTCGGCAGTCGCCCCCGCGGCCTGACAATGAAAGGACATCATCATGAAACGCTCAGTACTGATTGCGGCCTTGCTCATCGGGCTTGCACCGCTCTGCGCGGCGCAGGCGCAGGACATGCCGGGCCAGCGCATTCTGCAACGGATCGACACCAATCGCGACGGCACCATCTCCAAGGATGAGATGACTGCCGCCCGCGAGCGCTTGTTCAGGAAGCTCGACCGCAATGGCGATGGCGTCATCGACGAGAAGGAGATCGAGAGCGCCCGCCAGGCGGTCAAGGATCGCGCCGAGGTGGCGCAGGCGCGGCTCGGCAGCCGCTGGCGGCGCATGGACGCCAATGGCGACGGCAAGGTCTCTGAACAGGAATTCGCCAGCAGCATGCCTTTGTTCGGCCTCGCGGACCGGGACGGTGACGGCAAGCTCTCGGCCGACGAGATCGCCTCCGTCCGCAAGCTGATCGCCGAGCACGCCAACTGATGATCGGAAGCTCTCATTCCTTTACAAAACAAGGAGTACGACATGTTGTCTTCGGTAAAGATTGCGATTCTATGTCTCGGTACGATGCTTGCCTGGTCGGCCGTTTCGCCGGCTTCGGCTGAGGAGTGGCAGCGCCCCACAGCGCATGGCGGCGAGATCAGCCGCAGCGTGACCAAAGACGGCGGCGTCTATACCGGCTCGACCACCCGAACCGGTCCGAATGGCGGCACCTACACGTCGAGTTCCAAATGCGTGGGAGCCGTTGTTGACCGATGTGCCCGCAGCTATTCTGGCACTGGGCCGAACGGGCAGTCCTTTTCGGGAAAACGAGTGTCGGCGCGCGGGCCGTTCCGGGGCCGCTCGGCCGGCAGCTTCACCGGCCCGAACGGCAACACGGTCCACGGCTTCCGCCGCTGGCGGCACTGACATCTGGTGTGATGGATTTGGTTCCGAAATTCGTTTCTGTGCTCCCCCTGATCGATGCGAATTTCGGATTCGCCGAACCAGCAGTCTCGTCCGTGGATGCCCGCCGCCGTGCGACATGATGAGCCCCGAGGCGACGATGAGCTTCTGGCGCGCATCGCCGCGGGCAGCCAAAGCGCGCTGTCCGAGCTTATCGCTCGCCATGGCCGTGGGCTGCGGATATTTGCCGCGCGCTATCTAGGCAATGCCGGCGACGCCGAGGATGTGGTGCAGGAGGTGTTCGTGAGCGTCTGGAAAAAGGCCGCGCGGTTCGATCCGGTCAGAGGGCGGGCTTCGACCTGGCTCTACCGGATCACTGCCAACCGTTGCATCGACCAGCGTCGACGCAGGGCGCTACGCGGTTTCATCGGGCTGGACGACATAAGGGACGAGGTCGCGTCGCCGGAGGCGGATGCCGAAGCGACGACCGCGGCGCGGCAGGAACTGGCGATCGTGCGCGACGGGCTCTCGCGCCTGCCGGAACGGCAGCGCATGGCGGTGCTGCTGAGGGCCGTCGGCGACCTCGACATCGCGGCGATCGCCGAGGTGATGGGCAGCAGCGTCGGCTCGGCCGAGCAATTGCTTGTCCGCGGACGGCGCGCGCTCAGGGATCATTTGGCAATGGCGGCCGTGGGCCGCGAAAGGAAGTCCTCATGACACGGGACGAATTTGAACGATGCAGGCGCCGCTTCGGCGATACCGTCGAAGCATGGCCGGCGCCTTTCCGCCAGCAGGCGCTGGCCTTGATGGCGGTGGAGCGGAATGACGATCCCGATGCCGCGCTCGACCGCCTCGTGCTCGAGGCGGCGCTGACCGATGGCGACGACCAGGAACTGGCTAGTAAGGTGCTGGCTCGCATCGAAACCGGCTCGGCTGGCCCCTCCTTCCTGCCGCGCCTCCTTCTGAGTCCAGCCGGGTTCGCGGCATGCGCCGCTGCTGTGGTCGTGGCGGTGACGCTGGCCGGCTACCAGGTGGCGCGGCTGCAGGACGATCCGTCGGATACGGAGCTTCTTGCGTTGGCGTCGGGATCGTCATTGGCCGATGGCGGTGTTGTCGCGGATGATCCGGCAGAGGAGGGCTCGCTTTGAAGCGTTCCTGGACATGGACGGCGACGCTGGTGCTGCTCGCCCTTTCGCTCGCCGTCAACTTCTTCCTGGTCGGTTATGCCATGCACGGCCTGCGCCAGGGCGCGGCGGCGCGCGTGCTGTTGTCGGAGATTGCCAGCAGCTATCCGCCCGAGGTGAGGAAGGAGTTCCGTGGCGTGCTGCGCGACAACCGCGCGCGCACCTTCCAGGCACTGCGCGAACTGCGTGCCGCGCGCGCCAATCTGGCAGCGGCACAAACAGCCAAACCCTTTGACGAAGCGGCGGTGAAGGACGCGATGGCGGCGGTGCGCAGCGCAACGACCAACCTGCAGGCGACCATGCAGGACTATCTCCTGGCCGCGCTAAAGAATGTCAACGCCAAGCCCGCCGTGGGAGGTTGAGGCGCGACGGCCCTACTGGCGGCACAATCGTCGCCGACCTATGTCGATATCCAACGGTCTGCGATCGCGATGATGGAACAATGCGGCACGACAGGCTTGTCCTGACTCTGCTTCGGCGCGAGCTCTCGGCTGGCTTGCGCTCGATGCGCTGCCGCGACATTGCCTGGATCGTCGCCGGCGGTGCGGCTCTGCTTGCCTATGCCATCGCTGACATCGTTCTCGCTTTGCAGGCGGCTGCAGCCACGCTGCGGCAGGAGCAGGCGCTGTGGCTGCTTGGTTTGCCGGGCGCGCTTCTCATTCTTGGCGGCTTCGCTGGCAACGCGCTCGCCAGGCTTTGCTTGTCGCGCGCCTTCGCGCCGTTCTTGAAGGCGTTGCCGCTCTCTCTTCGGGAGCGCCGGCGCATGGCGACGGTGGCGATATTTGCGATGGGCGTTCCGCTTGTCGTGGCCCTCATGGCGGCGGTCGGTCTTGGCTGCGCCGTCATCGCAAAACCGCTGGCGCCGGTCTGGGGTCTGGGCGCCGCGATCCTGTTTGCCGCCGGCCTGTGGGCGGCAGCCGGCTGGCGGCTGCGCGGCCGGGACACGATCAGCCTCGACGACAAGGCCGGCCCGCTGGGCGATGGGCGTAGGCGCCGTCCATGGCTCGGTGCTTTCGACCGTTCGGCACCAGCCTGGCTCTCCAGCTGGGCCTTGGGCCTGCCGGCTGGCCATGTGCGCGCGTCCTGGCGACTGGTGGGGGCGGCCGTCTTCTTCGGTTTCGTCGCGGCCCTTTCCGCAGCAATCAGCCTCGTTCATCACGACGCCGTGCCGGCGGCCATGGCGGGCCTGACCGGAGGCCTTCTCGTCTTCATGCTGAGCGCGCGCTTCCATCCGCTCGGCTCGCCGGTACTGCGCACGGCTCCAATCGGCTTTGTCAGGGCGTGGCTGCGGCTGGCGCGGCTGCCCCTGCAATTGTCGCTTGCCTTCTTTCTCATGCCGGCGGGTGCTGCCCTGGCGGCGGAGCCATCGGCTTGGACGATGCCGCTCGCCAGTGGCTTGTGGCTGCTGGCGCTGAACGGCGCCTATGCGGTGTTCGCCGCCTATTTCATGACGGCGCCGTTCGTCGCCGCGCTGAGCTTCCTCGGCGCCATCGCCTACACCAGCTACGAATCGCTCGAATATGGGCGCACGGTGCTGATCGGCTTTGCCGCCCTTGTCCTGTTCCTGTGGCACCGGGCGCAACGGAGATACCGCCATGGATAGCAGCGAGATACTGGCGGTTCGCGGGCTCAGCGCCGGCTACCGTGGCCACGCGGTCGTCAGCGGCATCGATCTCTCGCTCGGCCGGGGCGACATCCTTGGCCTGCTTGGCCCAAACGGTTCAGGCAAGTCCACCTTGCTGAGAGCGATCAGCGGGCAGATCCGGCCGTTGGCGGGAAGTGTCGTGATCAACGGCGTCGACCTTGGCGATGCACCGGAGCGCGCCAAGTCCGGCTTCGGTCTCGCCATCGATCCGCCCGACCTGCCGGGGGCGCTGACCGGCCGGCAATATCTCCAGCTCGTCGCCTCGATCCGCTGCTGCGCCGAGAACGACTGGCTTGGCGGCAATGTCGCCGAACGGCTCGGGCTCAAGCGCTGGATCGACCGGCTAATCGCTGAATATTCACTCGGCACGCAGGCCAAGATCGCTATCGCCGCGGCTCTGCTCGGTGCGCCACCGCTGCTGATCCTCGACGAGTCCCTGAACGGCCTTGATCCGCTTGCCGCCTTCGAGGTCAAACGCGTCATCCTTGCGTTGGCGGCGAGCCGCCACCAAGCCGTCATCATCTCCACCCACGTGGTCGAAGCGGTTCCCGGCTTGTGCAACCGTGCGGTGCTTCTGGCCGAGGGCAGCATTGCCCGAGAGTGGAATGCACGGCAGTTGGCCGAGGCCAGTCACGCGCCGGGCGCCTTTGAGCTCCACGTTATGCAGGCGCTGTCGGAACCCATGAGCTGGCGAAGGAGGTAGTGGCAAAGGCATCCCGAACTACCGGAATGAGGCGCAAAGCTGCCAACGGGGTGTAAGTAAATGGCTGGCTCAGCTTCTTGAATCAATGTGGGCGAACCGCTTCGCAACCCATCGACAAATAAAGATATGTTGGTCGCCGAGGATCAGCGTTTTCTACAGTAAATACGTTAGCGGATGGTTCGCCAAGAAATGGGGCGGAAGCAGCAGCCCGGACGTTTCGGGCATGGGGCCTTCAAAAGCAGACTCTCAGTTCGGCGCGAGCATCGTCGCGAGTGAACGATGCAGACTCTGTCGCTGCTTTTCAGAACCGGGTAGACCGCTCCGCCGGTTGGGGCGACTTCAAGCCGTGGCAAGAGCATTCAGGATTAGCCGGAAGACGTGCCGCGGTCTCCAGCGCAACCCGCGAGGCTGTCATAGAGAGGCTCGGCAACACGTCTTCCTGCAGCAATGCCTGGCGATTGCGGTCCATATAGTCGTTGAAACCTGCGGTCACGAACGCAAGAGGCACGAAACACGCGCCTATCTCGCGCGACAAGGTGGCCTCAGGGGCGATCGAATGGTTGAGCACATCCGCCCCCAGGTTTCGAAACGCCAAGGCTTCGGCCGGGGTGGTCAGCCGCGGACCGTAACAGTGGCCAGCGACCAACTGCTGCTCGATGCCATGAACGCGGCATTCGGCTGGCCAATGACGGCGGGCGGTTTCGACCAGAACCGCCGCACATCTTGGGCAGACGATCTGCTTGCCCGAGCAATCGAAGCTCTGGCGGCCGGGAAGCAGTGAAGACGGGGTCTGCGTCAGTTCGATGATATCGGCGTTCACGACCATGTCGCCGGGCTTGATCGCCTTGTTGACGGCGCCGATGGTCGAGCAGGACAGCACTTGCCTCACACCCGCTTCCATCAAGACCCAGAACGCGCGGCGATGACAGGAATGGTCTATATGGTCGCGGGGATTGCCGTGCGAATACATGCACAACGCACGTTTCGTTTTGCCCTCGAGGGTAATCGACGCATCGAACTCGAGCAGCTTCCAGTTGTCGCTGCGACCGAAAGGCGTTTCAAAACTCATGTCGCGCCGCAAGGTGCGCACACTCTCGAATTTAACATCTTCCGGGAAGGCAAGCCCCCAGTTGGCCGATCCGGTGATGATTGCCAGCCCCACCTGAGGGATGTCCGTTGAATGATACGCCGGAGCAACGGCTGCGTGATGATTTGTCGGCATGTTTCCAGTCTCGGTCATGATTTTTGGCGAAGGCTCACGATCAGAACGGCGACCAAGACGATGACGGTCCACAATGTCGAGATCGCCGCAATGGTCGGGTCGATCTGATCGCGCAGCGACAGGAACATAAGCTTCGGCAACGTGCTGTTTTGACCGCTGGCGACGAAGATCGAAATAACGGACTCGTCCAGTGAAGTCAGGAAGGCCATCAACGTGGCCGACAAGAGACTGATCTGAAGCTGCGGGACGATTATTCCGCCAATGGCTCTCGCCCAGTTTGCGCCGAGGCTGCGCGCTGCCTGCACCTGGTTCCAGTCAAAGCGCGCCAGTGCGGGCAACAACACAATGCAGGCGACTGGAATGGCCAGCACCACATGCCCGACCAGCACGCCGAACAGCGTTCCGACCAGATGTTGCGCCGCCAGCACAAAGAAGAGGCCGATCGCAAGCAGGATGCCCGGCACGATGGACGGGGTGAGCAGAGCGCCCTGAATGGCCAAGGCGGTCCTTCCGCCGAGCCGGTTGATCGAGATGCAGGCCAGCAGCGCCAGGGGCACTGCGAGCGTCGCCGTCAATGTCCCAAGGATCAGGCTCGTCCTGAGCCCGGCCATCCATGTCGCCGAACCGAAGAAATTCTCGTACCAGCGCAACGAGTATGCGCGCGGCGGAAACTCGAGGAGATCGGACGCTGAAAAGGAGAGCGGCACGACCACCAGCGTCGGCAGCATCAGGAACGCCAATATGAGCGCGCAAAAGCTCCACAGGAGGATACGGGCCAGCCTGTTGTCCGGATATGCTTCAAGCATGGGCTGTACCGAATTTGTTGCGCGCCATCACTCGGCGCGCCGCCAGGAACATCACGCCGATCAGCGCCATGAGAACGAGGAGCAGAATGCCCAGGACGCTCGCCGATCCCCAGTCCTGAAAGGTCGACAGCGTGCGCTCGATCCGGATGGAGAGAGGATTCACCTTGCCGCCACCGAGCACCGCCGGCGTTATGAAGAAGCCTATGGTGTAGATGAAGACGATCAATGAGCCCGAAACGATGCCGCTGGCCGAAAGCGGCAGAATGACGGTGCGGATCGTTTGCCCAAGCGTGGCGCCCATGCTCGCCGAGGCGCGAACAAGGTTGGCGTCGATATCGCGCATCGCGGCATAAACGGGCAGCAGAAAGAGCGGCAGCATGTAGTGAACCATGCCGATGAGCGTTCCGGTGAAGTTGTAGACCAGCGGCAATGGCTCGGCCGTCAGGCCTGAACCCGTCAAAGCCGCGTTGATCAGGCCATCGCGCCGCAACAGGACGAGCCAGCCATAGGTGCGCACCAGAATGGAGGTCCACAAGGGCAGCATCACAAAGGCCATCAGCAAATTGGCGACCCTTGGCCTCGCGCTGGCCAGGGCGAGCGCCAGGGGGGTACCGAGTAGAATGCAGATCGCAAGCGTCCCCAGGGACAGTTCAAGGGTCGTGACCAGCGCCGACCATGTCAGTCCGCTCGACAGCACCTTCTCGTAATTGCCGAAAGTGTATTCGCCCCCCGTGCTCAGGAAGGATTGCCGGATGATCCAGACGATGGGCAGTATCGCCGCCAATCCGACGATGAAAAGCGCAGGCAGTGAAAGCGAGAGAAAGAACCGCCGCTCGCCTCGAGCGTCTGCCGCGAGCGCAGGATCGGCAAGCACGGTCACGCTACCACTCCCGGTATCGCGTGAACTTTCGCTGCTGGTGCATAGGCGGTCACCCGCTGACCGGCGGCAAGTTCGGCGCAGTCACTGGCCAGCGCCGCCGGAATGCAGACAAGAACTTCTTGCCCACCATCAAGTGCTAGCGTCAAAAGCCAGTTCTCGCCGCGAAACGCCTTGGCGCGCAGCGTCCCCTCAAGCAGCACCCCGTCTCGCCCGACGAGCTTCGCATCAAGATGGAAGCTTTCTGCGCGGATCATCAGCGTCTCGCATGACGCGTCGGCGCCGTCTATTCTGCGCACCGATCCCGGGGCTACAATGTTGGCTTCACCCATGAACTCTGCGACAAAGCGGGTCGACGGACGATCATAGATCCACTGCGGCGTGTCGATCTGCTGAAAACGGCCGGAATTCATCACCGCAATCCGATCTGACATGATCAGTGCTTCGCGCTGGTCATGCGTCACATAGATCGTGGTGATCCCCAGATCATCGTGCAGACGCCGGATCTCGTACTGCATGGTTTCGCGCAGATTTTTGTCGAGCGCCGACAACGGCTCATCCATCAGCATCACGCGTGGCTCGAAGACGATCGCCCGCGCCAACGCCACCCGCTGGCGCTGGCCGCCGGACAATGCGGCAATGTTGCGCTCTGCCAAACCTTCGAGCTTCACGCGGGCCAAAGTGTCGAGCGCCCTCTGGCGGGCCTCGGATTTCGGCGTCTTGCGCAGCACCAAGGGATACTCGACATTTGCCAGAACGCTCATGTGTGGAAACAGGGCATAGTTCTGGAAGACTATGCCGATGTCCCGCTTGTTGGGGGCCAGGCGGGTGATGTCGCGATCACCCAACAAGAGTTTACCGCGATCCAGCCGTACAAAACCGGCCAGGGCCATGAGCAACGTGGTCTTGCCCGATCCGGACGGCCCTAGCAGCGTAAGGAATTCCCCAGCCTGAATGTCGAGCGAAACATCATCCAGCGCGACATAAGACCCATAGGTCTTGCGCACGCCGTGGATGGTGATCGGGAGCGACTTCATGATGGCTCCAGCGTTGGAAGCTGACGAATTCAAGACTCAGCGGTTCATCATTTCATCAAAGGCCTTTTGGGCGACCTCGCCGTTCTTGACCCACCAGCCGGCATTTGAGAACACCGAAGTGCCTGCGTTTTCAGGCGCGGTCGCCAGGGTCTTCAGACGGTCTTTGGGGATAAGGCCACCCTCATAGCCGGCAGGATTGACCGGTCCATAGGCGATGAAGTCGGTCAGCTTCGCCACGCGGGCGGGCTGTGTCATCGCCGCGATGAGCTTCATGGCCGCTTCCTTGTTCGGCGCCCCCTTCGGCACCGCCAGGCAGTCCGTGCCGATGACGGAACCCTTGAACGTGTAGTCGGCCGCGCCGCCATCGGCTTTCACGGTCTGGGCTCGTCCATTCCAGGTAACCAGCAAATCCGCCTCGCCGTCTTTCAGCAATTGCGCGGACTGCGCTCCCGAGGTCCACCAGACCGAGACATTCGGTTTGATCGCTTCAAGCCGCTTGATGGCGCGATTCAGACCCTCTGGCGTGCTGAGCACGGGATAGACGTCGGCCGGCGCCACGCCGTCGGAGAGCAGCGCGATCTCTATCAGATCCTGCGCATTGGCGCGCAGGGCGCGACGGCCCGGGAACTTGGCGACATCCCAGAACTCCGCCCAGGTCTTCGGCGGGTTCTCGCCATAGGTCTTGGTGTTCCACGACATGACGGTGCCATAGGAGTCGAACGGGTAGCAGTAGTCGGACTTTGCGCCGTCCGGCACGGACTTTGGATCGATGATCTTGTAGTCGAGCGGCTCCAGCAGCGACTGTGCGGCGGCCTGCGCACCTTCCGGTGAGCCCAGGTGGATGATGTCTGTCGAGACCGCGCCCGAGGTGACCTGCATCTTGAGCGCTGCCAGGCCGTCGCTCTGCGTCTCCTCGCGGACATCATAGCCAAGCTCTTTTGCAGCGGGGGCCCACATGGCCTCCTTTATGGCGTTGCCATAATCACCGCCTGCGGTCGTGATGGTGACCGTCTGGGCCGAAACGGGCAAGGCAACGGTGACCGCGATTGCGGCCAAGGAAATGCGTAGCCAAGACATAGGTTCTCCTCCCTAGGATTTCATTGAAATGTCGCTAAAAAGGCGCTATTTCTGTTAATCGTAACGTTACGATTGCATCGAAAGATATTGGAGTCAAGTTGCTTTGGCAAGAGCTTGGATTGACCGTGAGTTGGAATCCGGTAACGTTGCGACGCTCTGCATCAGCCGGCGCTTTCGCAAATGAATTCAGGCGACAATGGCCAATCTAAAACAGATCGCGGCGGAACTTTCCCTTTCAGTGACCACGGTATCGCGCGCTCTCAAGGACGGGCCGGAAGTGCATCCCTCGACCACGGCGCGTGTCAAGGAGGTGGCGAAGCGGGTCGGCTATGTCCCGAACCATCATGGTCGCGCGCTGAAAACCGGACGAACCCTGACCTTGACGGCAGTGCTGCCGATGGAAACGCGCGACTACCTTTCCGATCTGGCGAAGCTCCCTCTGGTCGAGGGCATGACGCTGGCGGCGAGGAGAGCGGGTTATAGTCTATCCATCTATTCCACCACGCCCGACGACGACCCGGTCGAAAGCGTGCAGCGCCTGCTTCAGGCGCATAGCGCGGACGGCCTCATCATCACACGCCTGGTGTCGGGTGATCCGCGCGTCAAGCTGCTGCTGGATGAACGCATCCCCTTCGTCGCGTTTGGAAGAACCGACCTGGATACCGCGTATCCTTATGTCGATATCGACAATGAACAGATTGCCTACGAGGCAACCCGACGGCTCATGGACAAGGGCTGCCAACGTATTGCGCTGCAGCTCCTCGTTCCGGAGGATCAGGCGAGCACCATGCGTCTCGCCGGCTATGGAAGGGCGATGGCAGAGGCCGGACTTCCGATAGATCAGTCGCTGATCGGGCACGGCATGTTCACGGTGGAATCGAGCGCAGCTTGGTTTGATCGCCTGCTAGCCTCGTCAGATCCGCCGACAGGCTTGGCATGCGCCAACGAATTGGGTCTTTTAGGGGCGTTACACGCTCTCGGCAGGCGGGGTCTTGAGCCGGGCCGTGACGTCTACATCGTCACTCGTGACAGCACGCGGCTTGCACGGTTCCTGCCGGCGAAGATCGGCGTTCATTTCGTGGACATAGCGGGTGTCGGACGCAAACTCGTCGAACTCCTGGAGAGCCGGATCGCCAATCCGCTTGGGCCGATCGCGACAGTCTTGTTCAAAGGTGAGTTCGACCCTGGCGAATAGTCGGACCGAAAGAAGTCGGTGACCGCGATGTCCGCACGAAAAGCACGTCGGTTTACCTCTTTGTCCGAGATGAGGCGCATTGCGGCCGTTCGGTAGGAGATAAATGCGGTCAGCGAGTGGCTGGATTAACTTCATGAATCAATTTGGGCGAACCGCGTCGTAACCCATTGGCAAATAACGATTTATGTTGGTTGCCGAGAGACCTTTTCGACGGAAAATCAATGTGTTGGCGTCTGGTTCGCCAACCCGTTTCCTTTCTATTCTCCCGTATGGTCTGGCGAATCTAAGAACACAGAAGTGATCTTTAGCTTAGAGATATCGACTATTTTAACGTGGACGTCGATCGCTCACCGCAGCTCATAGTTTGCGCATGCCGAATGCCCTGTGAGGTTGTTGCCTCCCCTTTAGTTGGGCCATGCCTTCCCCTTTGAATGACCAATACGGGGCCAAGTGGGCTGACCGCCAACGGGCACCACCGAGCAGTTCCGTTTCAATCCAAGTCGTACCTCGCGGCTTACGCTGCGCATTCAGTGAGCGTGAAAAGATGCGATGGTGCTTATCCAAGCTTCGTGTTCTGCTCGCGGGAAAAGATGATTGTCTGGATCAGCCCTCCTCCCTGCCTGTTCTCAAGCCTTATCGATCCTCCATAGCGCTCGATGATCTCCTTGGCGATGGCGAGGCCTAGTCCCGCACCCGGAATGAACTGCGTGCGCGCGGGATCGACCCGGAAGAAAGGCTCGAAGGCCTTGTTCAGGAGGGCGGCCGGAATGCCAGGGCCGCGGTCGGCGACGGTGAGAACCGCTTGGCCGCTCCGCCCTGTAACCGAGACGGTGCAGTTTTTGCCGTGCGTCGCCGCGTTCACGATCACGTTCCGCAAAGCCCGGCGCAGGCCGAGCGCACCGGCTTTGACCGACACATGATCGAGATGGTCGATCGTCACCGCATGACCGAGCGAGACCATCTCGACCTCGATATCGCGAACCAGCCTGTCCAGTTCCACCGGTTCGACTGCGTCCTGGTTCACCTCCTCGCGCACCAGGCGGATGGCGCTGTCGGCGATGCGGTCGAGTTCGTCAAGATCGCTCAGCCATTTCTCGCGATCTTCTTCGAGGAACTCAGCGCGCAGCCGCATTCTGGTCATCGGCGTCCTGAGATCATGGCCGGCCGCCGCCACCAGGCGCATGCGGCTTTCCATCGCCGTCTTCAGTCTTGCCGACAACTCGTTGAGCGCATGGGCGGTGGCCCTCACCTCGGCCGAGCCTTTTTCCGGCAACGTCGCAAGCATGCCGTCCGATCCGATCTTGGTGACCGCGGCTTCCAGCATCTCCAGCGGCCGCACCAGCACGCCGGTAAAGTAGATCGAAACAGGCGTGGCGCCGAGCACGATGAGCACCATCCAGCCCGCCAGGCCGAACCAGACATCGCGTGGCGGACCGAAATCGGGAACGTCGACGATCATCCAGCGATGGTCGGGCAGCTCGACTGAAGCGACCATTCCGGGTTTGCCGGCATTGCGGCTGACCACGGCCGAAACATCGAGGCCGTTCTGCCGAAGGATCTCGTTCAGCACCTTTGTGTGCTTAAGATCCTCGAAACCGTCTGCCGGGCGGTCCCTTACGACGATGGGCGCTTCGCCGGCATTCGGCACGTGACCGGGAACCAACTGTACCATGTACTGGATCTGGTGGGCGAGCGGACCCATGATGAGTTCGGGCGACGGCCCGCCGAGCACCTTGACCGCCACGAAGGTGGCGAGGCCGACCACGCCGAGGATCGACACGACGAGAAGGATGATCAGCCGCCGGCGCAGCGACGTCATGCCCCGGTCTCCGCTGTCGGGACGCGGTAGTCCGTCGTCTCGACGCGCGCGGTCAGCTGATAACCGCCATTGCGCACGGTCTTGAATAGGCTGTCCTCGCCCGCCTCGGCGAACTTCCGGCGCAGCCGGCTCATCAGCACGTCGACGGACCGGTCGAGCGGCTCGCGCTCGCGCCCCTGCGTCAGGTCGAGCAATTGGTCGCGCGACAAAAGCCGCCCCGGACGGTCGAGGAAGACCTGCAGCAGATCGAACTCGGCTCCGGTAAGCTCGACCGGTGCGCCATCGGCATCCATCACCTTTCGCGTGTCCGGCTCCAGCCTGTAACCGGCGAAACGATAGACGCGAACCTTGGGCGGGGCGGCTTCCTCCGACGCCGAACGCCTGAGCACCGCGCGGATGCGGGCCGAAAGTTCGCGCGGGTTGAACGGCTTGCCAAGATAGTCGTCGGCGCCGAGCTCCAGCCCGATGATGCGGTCGACATCCTCCTTCAGCGCGGTCAGCAGGATGACCGGAATGTGCGGCTTGCGGTCACGCAGGCTCCGGCAGATGTCGAGCCCGGAGCCGTCCGGCAGCATGACGTCGAGCACGATGAGGTCGAACTGGCCGCAGCCGAGCTTCTGCTCGCATTCGCGCCGGTCCGCGGCCACCGACACACGGAATCCCTGACCGTCGAGATAGCGCCCGAGCAGAGTCCTGATCTCGCGGTCGTCGTCAACGACCAGGATGTGGGATTGTACCTGCATTCTTCGCCCGCTTGTCCTTTCGTTTGTGATTATAGGGAGTGACGCCGCCGAGCGGCATGGAAAATTGCAACGGAACGTTTCCGCAGCGCCAACGGAAACGTTCGGAAACAAATCTCCCTTTTCCGGAAACCTTCGGCAACGCGCCGAAGCAAAGCGGAAAAAGACGCTTCTTATCCTTCCAGCATCCGAAGCATGCAGGAAAGGATCACGTCATGCGCAGCAGACTTCTGGCGCTTAGCCTCTTCTCGGTGGCGGCCGTCCACCCCGTGTTCGCCGCACAGCCGGCGCCTGGCGCAGCCCCCGGGGACGAGCCGCCGGCAATCGGCCGGCAGGACGACGCGAGGCCTGGTCCGATGCCTTGGCACGGGCCGCGCCGGGCGA
>NZ_AYWP01000049.1:0-29373 GCF_000502435.1 Mesorhizobium sp. LNHC232B00 | reverse complement strand
GCAAAATCTGGCAAAAAGAGCCCAAACGCTTCCGACTCAATCCAGTCCATCAAATGCCGGGACTAAACACCTAGCCCGTTCGATCATCGGGTGCTCCAAGACACCTGAACGGGCTCCGGCAGCGTCGAGCACCAAAAGCCCGGCCATCTGACTGACCACCTGGCACAACAGTCCAAAGGCCTCTTGGGCATCGAGAATGTAGCCTGAGGTTCGATCGTCGAAAGCGAAGCCCTCGGACGTGGGATCTGGGACAGACGCCAAGCCAAGCGTCGCGGTGTCGGGGGAAAAACCGGTCGCGTCAGGCATCTATGGGCTCAAGCTTGCGGCCACGGATCATGTCCGCCGCTTTCTCGGCGATCATCATCGTCGGCGCGTTGGTGTTTCCGGAGGGCATGCTCGGCATGACGGATGCGTCGCACACGCGAAGGCCTTCCAGGCCGTATACCCTCAGTTCATTGTCGACGACCGCCTGGCGGTCCGTCTGCGGCGCCATCCGCGCACTGCCAATCATATGATAGACGGTAATGCCCTTGGCCCTCGCCCAGCCGAGCAACTCATCATCAGAGCGCAGGTCGGGCGCAGGTGCGGTAACGGCCTGAAGCCACGGCTGGAGCGGCTTTGTCTGCAGCATCTTGAGGCCCGCGCGCATGCCGCCCAGCAGCGCCCGGCGGTCGATTTCATGGCTAAAATAGTTGGGTTGAATCTCTGGCTTTTCGAAGGGGTCTGCCGAGCGTGCCTTGACGTAACCAAGGCTTTCTGGACGGGTCTGCCAGACGCCGAGGGTCATACCCGGAAACTTGTCGAGCAGACCGACTACGCCTTCCCGGAAGCTGGCCGGCGTGAACACATATTCCAGATCCGGAATATCCAATGCCGGATCCGATTTCCAGAAGAGGGACACGAGCGAGGGACTGACGGCAAGCAGGTTTGGCCGGCCAATTGCCCAGCGCATCATCTCCAAGAGCAGCGGCGGCCCCTGCACCATGTTGTTGATGGTGCGAATGTTCTTCAGCCGCGCCACCATGCGAACGCCGTAGTGGTCGCGCAGGTTGTTGCCGACGCCGGGGAGTTCATGCACCAGCGGCACGCCGATCGCCTGGATCACGTCGGCCGGACCGATGCCCGACATCTGCATGAGCTTCGGCGTGTTGAGCGCCCCTGCCGTCAGGATGACCTCACGGCGGGCATGGACATATTCGAAACGCCCCGTGGCTCCGCCTTTCCAGTAGGAAATTCCCAGGGCCCGACGCCCTTCAAACACAATTCGGGCCGCCTGCGAATCCGTCCGGATATCGACATTCTTGCGTTTGCGGGCCTTGCTTAGAAAGGCACGAGCAGCGCTGTACCGGAACCCGTTCTTGATCGTTCTTTGGAAGTAGCCGCTCCCACCTTGGTCGCCGCTGTTGTAATCGGGATTTCGCGGGATTCCCAGTTGCTCCGCGCCTTGGATGAAGGCCTCGCAGATCGGGTGCTTCCAGTCGAGGTCGGTGATAGGCAGTTCCCCGGAGCGCCCGCGAACCCTGTCGTCGCCAGGCCCGATGCGCATCTCCGACCTTTTGAAATATGGGAGCACGTCGCGATAGCTCCAACCGGCGTTTCCGCGCTGGGCCCAGCCATCGTAGTCGGAACGCTGGCCGCGAACATAATTGAGGCCATTGATCGAACTCGAGCCACCCAGCACCCTGCCCTGCGGCAAGGAGAAACTCCGGTTGTCGGTGTAGGGCGACGGGGTCGAGGAGAAATTCCAGGTCAGGGTCTTGGAATAGATGTTCTTGATGTACCCGGCCGGGATGTGAATCAACGGATTGAGGTCGCGCGGCCCGGCTTCCAGAACGCACACTGTGGAACCGTCCTCGCTAAGCCGGTTGGCCAGGATCGACCCGGATGTGCCGGCACCGACAATGACATAGTCGAACTCACCAGTGGGGCTGCCCCTGCTATCGTCCCTTCCTCTTGGCATGCAGAAATACGATCTCCCCGCTTCTTCAGATTGTCTTCTAAGCAGACAATCTGCTATCCGTCAATCTGATGATAACCCTGGCCGCTCGGACGCATGGCCGGTAGTCGGTGCTGGCGGTCTCAAGGCGTGGAAAATTCGGCGTCCGAGGCCCCAAATAGCGAGGAATAGCGTTTGATCGACTGCGTGCGCTCGGCAGGACGTGGCGATCCCCCGCCGGGTTGGCTGACGCCCGATGAGGCGGCGAGCCGACCCTTCACTGGCGAGCCGTCAACTCAGCATCGATTGTTCGAGAGGCCATACGTGCAATGGCGCCAGACCTACCACAGGCCCGCCAAAAGATTTTGGCAGGGGGAGAACAGTTGATGGTCGCACCCAAGGCTCTGCACGATTGCAACCGGGGAGAACACTCGCTCAAGTGGAGAAGGTGTGTGTTGCGCCTCAGTGGGGGACCCCGCCAAAACACAGATATTTCAGCTCCAGGTAATCATCGACGCCGTATTTCGAACCTTCCCGGCCAAAACCTGACTGCTTGATACCGCCGAATGGCGCGACCTCGGTCGAAATCAGCCCGGTGTTGATGCCGACCATGCCGTATTCCAAGGCCTCGGCGACGGCCCACACACGGCCCATGTCCTTGGCGTAGAAATAGGCCGCAAGCCCGAATTCGGTATCATTGGCCATCTCAATGACGTCGTTGGCGGTTTCGAAGCGGAACAAGGGCGCCAACGGTCCGAAGGTCTCTTCGTGGGCCACCGCCATCTTGGAGGTTACCCCGGTCAGGACGGTCGGCCAGATGAAATTGCCGCCGAGAGGATGGTCAGGCCCACCCGCCACAATGCTGGCGCCCTGAGAGACGGCGTTCTCGATGTGGCGCCTGACCTTGGCCACGGCGCGGTCGTCGACCAATGGGCCGATCTCGGTGCCTTCCGCGAAACCATCACCGATCTTGAAGGCTTTGACGCGACGCGCGAGCTTGTCGGCGAACTCTTCGTAGATGCCGCTCTGCACGTAAAGGCGATTCGCGCAGACACAGGTCTGGCCAGCATTGCGGAATTTGGAGACGATGGCTCCTTCGACGGCCGCATCGACATCGGCATCGTCGAAGACGATGAATGGCGCGTTGCCGCCCAGTTCCATGCTGAGCTTCATGACTTGCGCGGAGGCTTGTGCCATGAGGGTGCGGCCGACCTCGGTCGATCCGGTGAACGTGAGTTTGCGAACCTTCTCGTTTTCGCAAACCTCATCGCCGAAGTCCGAGCTCTTCGTGATCGGGACGACGCTCAGCAGCCCGGCTGGCACACCTGCCCTGTCCGCAAGCACGGCTAGAGCCAGGGCCGAGAGAGGGGTTAGCGCTGCCGGCTTGAAGACGATCGAGCAGCCTGCCGCCAGCGCCGGAGCGATCTTGCGCGCCACCATCGCAGACGGAAAATTCCAGGGCGTGACAGCGCCGACCACGCCGACGGGTTGTTTGATTACAACGATCCGCTTGTCACGGGCATGCCCCGGGATCGTGTCGCCATAGACGCGCTTGGCCTCTTCTCCAAACCATTCGATGTAGGACGCGCCATAAAGGATCTCGCCCTTGGACTCGGCGAACGGCTTGCCCATTTCAGCGGTGAGGATCGTCGCCAGATCATCAAGATTGGCGATCGTCAGCTCGTACCAGCGGCGGATTACTGTTGCGCGCTCCTTGCCGGTGCGGGCAGCCCATTCCTTCTGGGCTACGTAGGCCACGTCGATCGCCTGCGCGATCTCGGCTCGAGAAAAATCGGGTAAAGTGGCCAGCACTTCATTGGTCGAAGGGTTGGTGACCTTGAAGGTCTTTCCGGACCGGGATTGGCCGAGCCATTCTTTGCCAATCAGTCCCGCTTCCCGGATCAGATCCTGGTCCTTGACCTTGCTTAGGAGTGTCGCTGATAGGGCCATGGTTAGACACCTTTGTTGGATTGCGAACGGCCCCGAAGCAGAAGCGCCCGGGCCTGCGCGAGAATGGGAGCGTCGATCATCTTGCCGTCGACAAGGCGCGCGGCGCCGTCCTCGGTCGCGTCGGTGACGCGCTGCGCCCAGCGCAGTTGCTCGTCACTCGGCTGGAAAGCCGAGATGACGTGGGAAATCTGGGCAGGGTGGATGCAAAGCTTCCCGCCGGCCCCATGATCCAAGGCTTGCCGGCATTCGGTGACCAGTCTGGTGGTGTCCGTGATCTCGAAGGATGGGCCATCCAGCGGCAGGGGCTTGCCGGCGGCCCTGCTCGCCACCGCCAGCCGCATCATGGCATGCGCTTTGAGGTCATTGGAGGCAGGCACCCCCAGGTCCAGCGCAAAATCCGCAGGGCCGAAGGCCAGTCTGGCGACATGCGAATGGGCGGCCAATGCCCCCGCCGTTTCCAGCCCCCGCGCCGTCTCGATCAGCGCCATGATCTCGGTGTCGTCACCCAAAACCTGAACCACAGCGTCTAGGCTCGCCGCCGACTCCGCTTTCGGCAGGCAGATGCGCCGAAGCCCGAGTGTCCTGAGCACGGCAAGGTCGTCAGCGTACCAGCTGCTGTCCTGGCCATTCACCCGGACGTAGGTGGGGTTCCCCAATGTCAGGGCATGATGAAGGTTGGACCGGGCGCCATCCTTGGCGGCAGGCGCAACAGCGTCCTCAAGATCAATAATGACCGTGTCGGCTCCGGACCGGTCGGCCTTTTCAAAACGCTCTGGCCGATCAGCCGGAACGAACAAAGGCGCGACAGACGTAAAATGCACGTCGCCCTGTGTAGACATCAGGCCATGCCTCCATCGATATCGGCTTCCATGTGCACCGCGCCGCCCTCGCCTTGTGTCCAGAGGCGCCGACCATCGACGCCGGCCCTGACGGTCAGTGCACGGTCCGCGATCGCCGGAGCTATCCCGCGGTAGCGAAACGTCAGGGGTATAGCGACGCCTTGGGACGCCGCGAGGTTGAGAAGGAGCGTAGCCTGGAGGGGGCCATGGACAACCAGTCCCTCATAGCCTTCAGCCTCGGTCGCATAAGGCCAGTCGTAGTGTATACGGTGACCGTTAAAGGTGATCGCGGAATAGCGGAAGAGCAACGTCGACGAAGGAACGACAGACCACACTTGCGCTGCTGGCCGGATTGTCGTGGGCGCCGCCGGCGAGGCGTTTCGAGACACGCCATTTCCCAATCCCGCGGCTTCCCGGTAGACGATGTCCTGTCGTTCACTCAGGGCGAGACCACGGTCGGAATGGTAGGTGTGGCCGACCGCGACGAACCAGAGTTCACCGGATCGGCCTTGCTTGCGCACTATGTCCTGGATGGTAGAGACCTTGCGGACTTTGTCACCAACTCTAAGGTGATCATGCACCTGTAGCTCACCGCCAGCCCACATGCGGCGCGGCAGCGGCACGGGCGGCAACGACAGGTTCTTGGCGGGGTGACCGTCAGCCCCCAACCGTCCCATTCCGGCAATGGCCGGCGACAGGCACCAATGAATGCCCAACGGGGCGGTATCTGCGGGCAGCGGCGCCAGATGGGGTTCAAAAACGGCGCGGAAGCTCTCTACGAGGCGCTCTGAAACAACATCGATGCTTTCGGTCTGACGGCCATGCCATTGCGCCGATAAGTCCTGTTGGGTCGTGTTCACTGGCCCTGACCGTCAGTACGAACGCGGCATCCCGAGCACATGCTCGGAGAGATAGGACAGGATGAGGTTCGTCGAGATCGGGGCAACCTGGTAAAGCCTGGTTTCGCGAAACTTGCGTTCGACGTCGTACTCTTCGGCGAACCCGAAGCCGCCATGCGTCTGGATACAGGCGTTGGCGGCTTCGTTGGAAGCATCAGCAGCCAGCATCTTGGCCATGTTCGCTTCAGCGCCGCAGTCCTGGCCGGCCTCATAGAGCCGCGTGGCTTCGCGGACCATGAGTTCGGCTGCACGCATGTTCGCGTAAGCCCTTGCGATGGGAAACTGGACGCCCTGGTTGGCGCCGATGGCCCGGCCGAAGACATTGCGGTCGCATGCGTAGGTAGAAGCCTTGTTGATCAGCCACTTTGCATCGCCGACACATTCGGCGGCGATCAGAATCCGCTCGGCATTCATCCCGGAGAGGATATACCGGAAGCCCTTGCCTTCCTCACCGACCAGGTTTGCGGCAGGGATCTTAACGTTGTCGAAAAAGACCTCTGTCGTGGAATGGTTCATCATCGTGCGGATCGGCCGAATTGAGAGACCCTGCTTGAGCGCTTCCTGCATATCAAGGATGAACACGGACAGGCCCTCAGTACGCTTTGCGACCTGATCCCTCGGAGTGGTCCGGGCGAGCAACAGCATGAGATCCGAGTATTCGGCCCGACTGGTCCAGATTTTCTGGCCGTTGACCACGTAGTGATCGCCGTCCTTGCGCGCGAAGGTACGGATTGAAGTGGTGTCGGTGCCGCTGGTCGGTTCGGTCACACCGAACGCCTGCAGCCTCAATTGTCCGGAGGCGATTTGCGGAAGATAGCGCTGCTTTTGCGATTCGTCGCCATGGCGCAGCACCGTGCCCATGACATACATCTGGGCATGGCAAGCCGCACCATTGCATCCCGCCCGCTGGATCTCCTCGAGCACTGCGGCCGCGGCCGAAAGCGTCAAGCCCGACCCGCCATATTCCTCGGGGATCAGCGTCGCGAGGTAGCCGGCCTCAGTCAGCGCGTTGACGAAATCCACGGGGTAGGCCCGGTCGGCATCGAGCTTGCGCCAGTATTCGCCCGGAAATCGCTCGCAGAGCCGACGCACGGCATCGCGGATGTCCTCGTTATCAAAGTCCTTGAACATCAGGCGCTCCGCGCGGCATGAACTTGGGGACGCGCCTCCCCAGCGGTCTCAAACAGACCCAGCAAGCGCACCGGACGGTCGTCGACAAGGCCAAGGATAGCGCCGATCAGGTCGTCGGCACGGGACTGCGAGGTGCCGCCGGCGACAAGCTGCGTGCGCGCCTTTTGAGACAGCTCGGCCGCCGTCACCGGGTTATCGGGATCGCCTTTGGCGTCGTGTCGGGTGGCCGAAAGACGTCTGCCGGAAGCCGTCTCGACGATCACCTCGGCGCCCCATGATTGCGGATAGGCGGCATCGATCGACGGCGCCAGCTCGAGCTTGACCTTCTTGCGTTCGCCGACCATCCGTTGCCGTACATCAGCATCGAAGCTGGCCTGGTCGACGCGGCCGTCCGCCAGCGCTATCGCCACCGTGTGCTGCAGCGAGAATTTGGCACTGTATGGATCTTCGGGAGTGGGCCGGTCGCACACGTCGAGAGCCGCCCGGTAAGCTCCGACATGAACGCTTGCGATGGTTTCCCCGGCGATCTCATCGTGCAAGGCGATCGCGCCGTCGATCGCCGGGTGGGTGTGTCTGCAACACGGCCATGGCTTGATCGAGGTGCTGATCAACTGCCAGGCTCGCTCAGGCCCCGCCGTAACGGCCTCCGGGATCGGGTCCGGGCACAGACCGGCGTAGAAGCCCTTCTCGCCTTCCAGGATGTCCTGGGCGCCCGTGAACCCTTCCTTGGCCAGGAATGAAGCCAGGACGCCTGACTCGGCAGCCCTGGCGGTGTGGAGATGCTTGCTCATGGCGCCTTCGGCAAGGAACTCCCAAAGGCCCGACGACTGGGTACCCGCATTGCCAAGCGCCCATACGGTCCTGGTATCGTCGAGGCCGAGGAGCTCCGCCGCTGCGAACGCCGCACCGAACGGCCCGCAGGTCGAGGTGTTGTGCCAGACCCGGTAATGCTTCTTGCCGACCGACATGCCAACCCGGCAGCAGGCCTCGTATCCTGCAAGAACCGCCCGAAGGAACGCTTCACCGCCAAGATCATGGTCGTGGGCGACCGCCCATGCCGCAGGAATGACGACGCTGCCCGGATGGGTCACCGAGTCCCGGTGGAGATCATCCATCTCCAAGATATGCGCCAGACCGCCCAGATAGAATGCCTTGCGAGCGGTATCGGCTTGCGCCAGCGGGGCGACCGCCTTAAGCATGCGGGCGGGCTCGCTCGGCAACGCGCCAAGCGCGCAGGCGAGCGTATCCAGGACGAACAGTGATGCCCATTCGAGGTCGCGATCGGTCACCGGTTTTTCCCGGATCAGCCGGGTCAGGTCGCGGGTCAAGCTCATGGCGCAGCACTTCCTATTCGTTTGGGATCCGCTGTATCTGGTGGACCGAACTCGCGCCGCAAAGCCACATCGTGTTCACCAAGCGCCGGGACCCGGCCAAGCACGGGGCGTTTGCCATTGACCGTGACCGGCGGCGCAAACAGCTCGACTTGACCAACGGCGGTCTCCACCGGAACTTTGGTGGCACTGCGATGCACCGCCAGATCCGCCATGGTCGACACACGGCCATAGGCAATTCTGACGCGGTCAAGCAGTTCGCACAATCCAGACATGGTGTGGGTAGCCAGGATCGCCTGCACGCACGCGTCAAGCGGCTCGCGGTTGTTGATGCGAAGCACGTTGCGTTCGAATCTCGCGTCTGTTGCAACCGCCGGCTGGCCCAGGACACTGTCGCAGAAGACGACCCATTCGCGCTCGTTCTGGACGGCGATCAGAATTTCCCCGTCACTCACCTGAAACAGCCCGTAGGGCGCGATCGAAGGGTGGGCGAGCCCAAGCCGCCGCGGCTCTTTGCCGCCGTAATGACGCGCCAGATAGGGAACGTTCATGTATTCGGCGAGGGTGTCGAAAAGGGAAAGCTGCAGGTGAGCCCCATCCCCGGTTCGACTGCGCATGATCAGGGCTTCGAGGATGGCGGCGTAGGCCCCCTGCCCCGTAGCGATATCGGAGATCGATATGCCGACCCGGGCCGGGCCAGAAGTTGCCGACCCAGTGACGCCCGCCAAGCCCGCTTCCGCCTGGATCAGCAGATCGTAGGCCTTCCGCTCATGGTCGGGCGTTCCAGGTGCGTAGCCACCGATGTCACAGACGATCAGCCTGGGAAACCGCCGCCTGAGGTCGGCGCTGCCGATGCCCAGCCTGTCGGTTGCGCCAGGCGCCAGGTTCTGGACGAACACGTCGGCGCTGGCGAGCATGGATTCAACCAGCGCAAGATCATCCGGCTGCCTCAGATCGACGGTGCACGACTGCTTGCCGCGGTTGTTCCAGATGAAATAGCTGGAGAGGCCGCGAACATAGTCGTCATAGCCGCGCGCGAAGTCGCCTTCGGGGCGCTCGAGCTTGATGACCCGCGCACCCGCGTCTGCCAGACGGGACGTCGCCAAAGGCGCGGCCACGGCTTGCTCCAGCGAGATGACGGTCGTTCCCTCCAGCGCGCCTGGCATGGCTCGCTCCTTTGCTGCTTTTCCGATACCATCGCACCGGAAGGGGTGCTTCCGTCAAATAGCGTTTTGTAATGGGAGGTATAGCGAAACGGTACAGGCGGCCGACCGCCCGCAGCACTCTAGCCGAAGAGGTCGGGGCGCTGGTTTTCGCTGGACAGCTCGGCGCTCCAAACCTGGTCCTCGACCAGTTGGCGAAGGATCTCCCACGACAGCTGCCCAACGGCGCGGGGCGCTGTCTGCAATGGCCGTTCGGTCGAGTAAGCCAGGTACACTTTGCGTGTAATTGGCGGGTTTTGGAAACTCCACGCGCGAAACAGCCCAGCCTGCGCCTCAGCGTTGATCGCCATCCGCGGCAGGATCCCGTAACCGATCCCGCGTGTCACCAATCTCTTGATCTGGGTGTAGGAGTCGATTTCAATCGCAGGGTTGATGGCGACCTGGACTGACACTGCCACGGTATCGATCAGTTCTCGGAGGCCGTGGCCCGGGCCCGGCACAACGAGGGGCAATCCGGCGACGTCGCGAAGCTCCACGCAAGAGCCCTGCAAGTCGGCCTGGCCCTGCATCGAGGTACTGGCAAAGAGACAGATTTCCTCGGACAGGCCGTGATGTACCGCGAGCCCCCGGGGATCCGAAGTTGCATAAATCATCGCGAGGTCAACCTCTCCCCGCTTCAACCATTCCAGAATATAGCCGCTCATCGCCTCAACGATACGGATGCGCACCTCGGGGAACCGCTCGCGGGCGGCCTCGATCAGCGGCGCCGCGAGAAGCTCGCTCACTGTACCCGGCAGGCCGAAGCGCACTTCACCGCGAGGGGCTATGGCCGCGCCCCTGACGCTGTCGTTAATTTCGGCAAACTCGGCAAGGATGCGCTTGGCATGCACCATCAGCCGCGTGCCCGCTTCGGTCGCACTGACGCCATGTGGCCCGCGATGCAGGAGAGGAAGGCCAAGCTCCTCTTCCATGTGCCTGACATGCTGGCTCAAAGCGGGCTGCGCCACATGGAGCTGTGTCGCGGCCTTCGAAAACGAGCCGCTCTCGACGACCTTGGAAAAATATCTTAGCTGCCGAAGGTCCAAAACGGCTCCCTACGCTCCGCGGAGCGCTAGCGTATAACATTGCGTTATTGAGGCAACGACAAAAAGCTGCCGTCCGTCTATCCCTGCCCCAACAAGACCGCATCGGCGCTGTCCATGGATCTCTTGATCCGTCCGGCCTGCCGGCGGACTTCATCAATCAAGGCGGTGAGCACCACTTTTCGGGGATTGCCACCGTGGGGCCGCACCACGGCAATGGTGCGGGCCATGGCGCTGTCGGCGATCGCATGAGCGCTCAGCACGTGCCCCGCCACTTCGCGCGTCACGCTCGAATGCGGCAGAATGGTTGCGTACTGGGTGGTTTTGTCCGCGACGACGGCTTTTACGGCACTGAGCGAGTCGAGTTCGAGTTCCGGCTGCAGCGCGATGCCCCGCTCGTTGGAGACCCGATCGATGATCCGCCGCAATTCATGGATTTCGCTCGGTAATATCAACTTCAACCGGCTGATGTCCCTCAACTGGCGCGGCGCGTCGACATGGGCGCGGGCATAAGAGGTCACCAGCACGAGGCGTTCGGCGAACAGATCGAGGATGTCGAGCTGATCCGGGGCACTGGGCCGATAGGTGAGTGCAACGTCGAGCCGGCCGCCCCGCATGAGACTGGCAAGGTCGCCGCTGTAGGCCTCGACGACATTCAATGTCACACCCTGATACTGGGCTTCGACAAAATTGCGGATGTCCTCCAAAAACAGTGGCACTATCGTCGGGCATATACCGAGTGAGATCTCGCCTTTGAGTTTGTCCGAGCGCTGGCGCACCTCACGGACCGCATCATCGAGCCCATCGATGTGGAGGCGCGACTGGCCCAGGAGGAACCGCCCTTCGGCCGTGGGCTCGGCACCGCGCCCACTTCGGTTTATCAATGAGATACCGACTTCCTTTTCGAGCAGCTTGATTTGTCGCGTCAGGGACGGCTGGGCGACCCCTATGGACTGGGACGCGCGGGAGAAGCCGCCGTGCTCACAAACGGCGATGAAATAGCGCAGACGCCTGAGGTCGATGCCTTCCATGCGCCGCCCCGGTTACCGGCCCGTCACGCGGTCGAGGAGCCGTGCGATCCACGGGGTCATAATGGGCTCAAACAATGGGTTCACATCCGGCACGAGGACGATCTTGTGACGAGCATGTTCTTCGATGACGGAAAGGCGCCCCGGATAGGCCAGCCACCAGACGATGAAAACGCCGACAAACCAGAACAGGACCTGCCAGATCAAAAGCGATGGGACTCCGGGCGCCACCACCGCGCCAGCAAAAATCGGCTCGCTGAAAAATGTGTTGCCGAGGATCGCACCCGGGCCGAGCGCGAAAAATGCCCACAGAAGCGTCAGGGTCCATTTGGCGGTTGTGGCCGCCCGGCCCTCCTTGCGTGGCGGCTGGCCCTCCTCGAAAGCATCATGGAGGCGATCCCTGCGATCCCGCTCGGCGCCGCTGCGCGTAAACAGGGACACAAGGAGGCAGGCCGTGAAATTGGTCGCTAGTCCCCATCCCGCCGAATGCACCGACAACGGCCAGCGACCCCATGGCAGGTCGACGAAGAGCCGCTCGAACAGCACCAGTCCAAAGCTCTCGGTGAACACCACGCAAAGGCTTCCGACAATCAAACCGGCTAGAACACCGCTGCGGCTGATCCAGCGCACCCAGCAGAGGCCGAGCACCGCGGGCAGCAGCTGCATGGACAGGCTGAGCGTGAGAGAGGAGAAGATTGTCGCGCCGAGGGGCGCATAGCTCGCGACGGTGGCGACAGCTGCGTAGACGAGCGCCAGGGTCACGCGCGCGGCAAACCGCGTCGAACGCTGGTCCATGCCCGGGATGATGTAGCGTGACGTCAGCTCGATGGTGCAGACCGATGCACCGGATCCGGCAAAGAATGCGACGGCGATCTGGCCCGACGCGACCAGAAGGACTGTGAACCCCACCGCCACCATGGGATCGAGGGTTGCCAGCCGTGTCGTGAAGGCCGTCAGCGAGCCACTGGCCGCAATCTCCGCGGCCAGAACCGGCCCGATCAGGATCAGGGCGCCAGCCGCGAGGCCGGCGATCATCCAGACCTGCCCAAATGCAAAGCCGCGACGCGGCGCGCTTGTCAAACCCAGAAAGCTGAAACCGGGACTGATTGCGATACCGCCCAAGGAGAGCGCGAACGTCAGTCCCGCGAAGGTGGTCCAAAGCCCCCCGCGCGGCAGCTCCTTGCCAATGCCGGCGCTAAGCTGGATGACGCCCGGGATCTTGTCCGGCAGCACACCGCTGGCTGTGCCGATCCCGTTGGCGGCGAATGCCAATCTGTCGAGCGTAAAACCCGTGAAGCCGCCGAAAAAGACAATGAGAACCAGAACGAGCAGGGAATGGGCGGCGACAAGATAGGCAATCCCGCGCCAGCCTCCGATCACGCTGCAGAGGAAAAGAGCGATCGCGATCGACCAGATCGCGAGACTGGCCGGAACGTCGTTGGCGGTCGCGGCGCTCACCAGGACACCCGCCTGAGACAGGCACATCGCTGCAAAGGGGATGCTGAAAAGGAACAGAACGAACAGCAAATAAATACGGAGCGTCGTGCTGCCAAAGTAATCGCCCAGCAGGTCACCAAGCGTGGGCAGCGAGGTCAGACGGGCGGCAAGCCAGACCCGCTTCTGCGTGATGACGGCGCAAAGGGCGATGCAGATGAGACCGACAGCGACCTGATTGTATTGTAGGCCGAAGGTGGCGAGCAACATCAGATGATCGGGAAGGCTGAGGCTGGCCAAGGTGATGCCGGCGCCGGCGAAGATGATCACCCAGGTCGGCAGTGCCAGGCCTGCGTCGACGAAATCACCGGGTTGCCGGGTGTGACGGCCGCTGATGGTCGCCAGGTAAAGGCCCAGGACCGCGACAATGCCGAGCACGGAAACCAGGAGCGGGGTCATAAAAGGTCTCCCGGCTGGCGTCTTGAATCTCGGCCATTCGAGCGGAAGTCACGGACAACGTCGAACGCTTCGAAGGCCTGCCGTGCCCCGTATCGGGTGATCAGGTAGAAAACGACCACGGCCCCCGTGGCGATGAAACCGATGCTCAGCGGCAAGAAGTTGTGCGCGGCAAAGGACGCGCTGACCAGCGACAGAACAACGAACAACACCAGCGCCAGTCCGTAGATGACCAGGCCGAGACCTAGTTCTCGGGGCGAAAAACCCGTCCCGTAGACCACATTGGCGATCACGTGAGCGACAAAGCCCGACAGAATGGCCGCGAACCCGGCAAGGATATAGGTTGTTCCGCCGCGGCCAAATCCATACTCAAACAGGATCGCGGCGGGCAAAGCCACTGCCAACCAGCAGGCCATGACCAATGCGTGCCGGTCCAGCGCTTCGTTTTTGTCGAGCGGGGTCATCGATTGCTCTCGCTGCTTTCGTACGCGCTCAGTCGTCCTTGTCCTTTGGCGCATCAGGACCCTGGAAATTGCGGAACGACATGCCGCCAGCGCTTCCCAGGTTTTCGATCGGCAGTCCCAGGTCCTTCATGAGACCGTCAACGAAGGCGACCTGAGTACGATATTTCATTGCGGAATTGACAACGCGATCGGTCATGTTGCCGCCGCCCGCGCCGCCATCGCCGCCGGACTTCTCGGAAGGACTGTTGATGCCGGGCAGACCATCGACCTGGAGTATCTTGATCGATTCGATGTTTTCCATAGGCTTGACCGTCTCGCGGATGATGCTCGGCAGATTGCTGACGAGGTTTTCGTAGATGGCACTGCGCCTGCTGGCATCCGAACGGGTGTTTTCGGACTCGTTGAGCATGCGCTGTCCGGCGGCGTCCTTGGCATAGCGAACCTCGGCCGCATTGGACTCGGCGATTTCCGCGAGCGCCCTGAGTTCGCTGGCTTCTTTCTCGGCCTTTGCCGAAGAAACGACGCGTTGGGCGTCACGCTCGACCCTGGACGAGGACTGAATGAACTCGATCCGCTTGATGCGTTCGGCCACTTCTTCTTCGCGAGCGCTGTTGACCTGCTCTTCCTGTTCGACCTGTTTTTTCAGAGCTTCCGCGGCCTCGGTCTTTGCGTAGGCTTCCTCGATCGACTTGTTGATCACCGCGATCAGGCGCTCCTTGTCGACGATTTCGACTTCCTTCTGTTGCTCGATCTCAAACTTGTCGACGAACTTCCGCGCAGCGATGCGCAACTCGTCAACCTGGCGGTTGGCGGCGATCGAGGCGTCCTGGATCTCCTGAAACGCCTTGGTTTCGGCAAGCTTGATCTTCTGGTTTTTCTCGATCTCGAGCTGCACGATCTCTTCGTCGACCCGCAAGCGTTCGACATCGACATCGTAACGCTTCTTCAGGCGCGCCTTTTCCTGGTCAGCCTCGGCAAGTTCGTTGCTGATGCGAACCTCCTTCGACTTCGCCACGGCCAGCAATTCAATGGTTTTGTCGGTTTCAATGCGGTGCGCCTCGGTTATTCGCTGATTCTCCAGTTTGGCCTGGTCGATCTCGGCCGATGACGTCGTCTCGATGATCGACAGCTCCTGGCGCGACCGGATTTCAGACTCCTTCACATGCTGCTCGTTGTCGATCCGCTCCGCCTCGATTTCCCGGCGGTTCTGGATCCTCTGCATTTCGAGTTCGCGGCGCGACATGATCTCGGTCATTTCAGTCTCTTGCTGCTTCTTGATCTCCAGCGAGCGCACCTCCGACTGCGTGTTGATCCGTTCGGAATCGATCAGCCGGTCCTTGGCGATTCGAATCCGCTCGCCTTCCTGTTCGCTGCGGATCCTGGCGTTCTGGATACTGATTGTGGAGCTTGATCTCTCGGCTTCAATGTCGGCCAGTTGAGCGGCTTTACGGATTTCGATCGCCTGCGTTTGTTCAATGCGGGCGTATTCGAGGTCACGCTCGATCTCCAGAGCCCGCTGTTCTGTCTCGAAATCCTTGAGCTTGATGCCGATCCGCGATTCGTTTTCGATGCGGTTGCGAAGCTGGCGGCGCTCTTCGATTTGCTCGGTCAGCTGCGTCAAGCCTTCGGCATCGAACGCATTGGAGGGGTCAAAGACGGAGATGTCGGTCTGATTGAGGCTGGTGAGGGAGGCGTTTTCAAGCTCGAGGCCATTCGACCCCAGGGTCGTCGCCGCCAAGGCCGCCACCTCGCTCATGTAACGGCCGCGGTTGGTGTGGATTTCATCCATGGTCATTGTGGAGGCGATGGCCGACATCGCATCGACGAACCGGCCCTGCACGATTTCCTTCAGCGCGACTGGGTTCTGGGTGCGATCACCAAGGGTGCGGGCCGCAGTCGACACCCCGGCTTCTGTCGGGACCACCCGCACGAAGAACTCGGCGATGATGTCGATGCGCATCTTGTTCCTGGTGATCAGGGATTGCTCGCCGAGCCTGCGGATCTCCACCGGGATCGCGTTCATGTTGACGCGCGTGATGTCGTGGACAATCGGGATGATCATCGCACCGCCACCCATGACCACCCGCTCGCCGCCGAGTCCGGTGCGGACGAAGGACTGGTCTTTTGACGAGTGTCTGTAGAGCCAGTGCAGCAGATAGACACCGATCGCGATGATGATCGTTACGAGAATAACGACTGCGATCACATCTGAGCCATTCATGGGAAGATCCTCCACTTAACCGCGAGCGCCGAGCACGTCGGCGCGAAGATTGACAGCCTTCAGAAACGTTCCTCGCCGGCGACGGCGAGCACGATCATTGAGACGGCGATGAGATTGACAAGGTCGGCAATGGTATAGAGCACGATGATTGGCGCCACGTGCCCGGTGCCGATAACGACGTCCACGAAATGCAGGATCGGGTAAATTGCCCAGCCGATCGTCATGATCAGCCTGATCCAGAAATAGCCGAGGCGGATCGGACGTGTCGACTTGCTGATGGCGTCCGCCATGGCGCCGAAATACAACTCGCCGAGAATATAGAGCCAGAAGGCGATCGACAGCAGCACGCCAAGGGTCGGGTTGAATATCCGTGCGTCACCAAGGTAGCGGGCGAGCACCATCAGGATTGCCGCGGCCAGTGTCCGCCAGAACACGCCCACTGGCACTTTCCCTGCAATGCTTGCAAAGAAGAACATCGATGCGACCTGCATCGGCTGGACCACGAACCACGCGACGTAGCGTAAGGCGGCGCTGAGCTGCTGGCCCGCCAGCCAGATGTTGGAGGCGGCATAATATTCGAGGCCAGACGCCAGGAGCGCAACGCCTGACAGCGCCAGCGGAACCCGCCAGCGCTCTGACGTCCATGTCAGGCCCAGCATTGCCAGGGCAGCTGTGGCGAACATGGCAAGGGTTGCGACGCTGAGCGCGGTGCTGACCACGGCGCTGGACTGAAAGAGTGTTCCAAACATGGGCTTTCCCTAGACCTGGGCTCTGATGTGTGGGGCGCGGCCGTATAGGGCGACCATCGGCAGGATCAGAAGACCGAAGATGAATTGTTGCCATTCGTATTTGAGCCCAATGCCGATCAGGAAGGCGCTCAGGACTTGCAGGACGAGAACCCCAATCACGGTGTAGCCATAGCCGCCGTATCCGCCCATGAGCGACGTGCCGCCGATCACCACCGCGGCCAGGGTCGTGAAGAGATACTGGTCGCCGACCCCGATGAACCCGCCGCCGCTCCAGCCCAGCAACAGGCATCCTGTCAAGGCGGCTGAGAAGCCGCTGATGGTGTAGGTTACGGTCCAGTATTTGAACTCGGAGACGCCGATCAGCTTGGCAGAGCGGCGATTGCCGCCCAGGGCGTAGATGTACCGGCCAAAAGCGGAATAGCGCAGTCCGACAATGACGATGATCGCAATGACGATCCACAGGAGGATTGTCGGCGGGACCGCGAGGCCGAAGGTGCGACCATTCATGGCGGCAAGGTTCTGGAGCCACTTGGGCACAGTTCCAAAGACGTTTCCACCAAACGAAGATCCGATGCTGGTCAGGATCTGGACGAGACCGGCGATGGCAAAGCCCATGCCGAGCGTCAGGATCAGAGCCTGGCCCTGCAGGCGGTAGGACAGGACGCCATTGAGGAAACCCAAAGCAGCGCCGATCACAAGCACGAGAATGACGGCCAGGCCCGATGGGACGCCAAGGCCGATCAGGAACAGAAGCCCAATGTTCGAAGACCCGATGACAAACGGGATCGAGAGGTCCAAACCGCCCAGCAAGGCGACCAGTGTTTGCCCGACGCAGGCGATGCCCAGGAACGCTGCAAACAGCAGTATTGCCTTGATGTTGGGAGCGGAGAGAAATCCGTTGATGGTGAAGGAACTGATCACGATCAGCGCCAGCAGGACAATCAGCCCAATAAAGGCGCTGCGGCCATGGGCGAAACGGCTGCTGACCTTGAAGGCAAAGACCAGGATTGCTTCCAGCAGCAGGAAGGCAATCAAATTGCCCAGGGACCTGAAGGACGGGACCGTTGCCGTGATCACCAGATATACGATCAGCATCACCGCCATGGTGATGATCAGGACCCGGTTGCCGCCCCAGACGCCGCCGGCGCCGGCCGGTGCCGCAGCGTCGGCGTCAAGAGACGAAGGCCGGGCCTCGAATATGACGGCGACATAGTTGATCAGCCAGAACAGCACGGCGGCCAGAACGATGGTGTAGAGGATGACGATCTGGGCGCTGAGCCCCTGCCAAAAGCCCAGCCCGAAGCTGATCGCGGCCACCACGAATGTGACGGCGAGATTAAGCCAAACCAGGGCGCGCGAACGCGGGATAAAGTGGCCGCCACTGCGACCGGCGTCGACGAAAACCTCACTCATGGCCCGATCCCCAACGATTGTTCTGCCGGCACAAATCCCGCCGCTTGGCTTTGCTGGCCGACGACCAGGAACAGGAGCAGGATGAGTGCCGAGACGAAAACATAGATGAAGGCGCCAACGCGCACGGAAACCGCTTCAGCCACGATAACGCGGACAGTGAAGGTCAGCATCGCCAAGATGACGGCTAAGCCGAAGACGATCTTTTGCAACGGCGTCAGATCGGGCAAAGCCAGGCCGCTTCCCGACTGCACCGGCAGCAGCAGATAGCGCGTCATGACGTCCGGACTGGACCTGAAGGCAGCAACGGCCGCCAAGCCGTAGGTATCGCGAGTGCTGACATACAGCATGATCCCGACGACCACACAGCCCAGGACCACGAAGGCCGCGAAGGGTGAAATGAAATGGAGGTATCGCCCGATAACGGGGACCAGCAGCGTCAGCAGCAGCGACAGAACGAGGATCAGCCCATAGAAAAGCTGCGTCACAAAGGCTTGCGTGGACCCGAAATTGAACGTGGCAAGGACATAGCCGATAAGAAAGAGGTTGAGCGCGCCAAGCAGCCCGCCTGCCACGCCACCGCGTCCACCGGACAGGCTGACGCCGCCCAGGACCAGGGCGGTCACTGCCGTCAGCGTCATGGTGGTGCCCTGTGTCGGATCTCCCGACGAGATCAGCGCGGTATAACAGATCGCGCCCAGGCCAACGAAGAGGCCGGCGATGACGTGGGCACCGATGCGCACCACATTGATGCGGACGCCGCTAGTATAGGCGGCACGTTCATCATACCCCATCAAACGCAAATTCGCGTAAAACGACGTCATGGTGAACAGCAGCCAGGCGGCAATAGCCAACAGCACGATCAGCAGGATCGGCGAAAAGATCGTGTTGCCGAGGCCCCAGGACGACATCCAGTCTGGTGCGGTGCCGCCAGGTCTTGGGAGGATGACGAGGTTGATGCCGGTCAGCGCCAGAAAGCCACTGAGCGCCACAATGATCGGCTGGACGCGCACGAAAATGATGATGAGGGCAAAGAAGAGCTGATAGAGAACACCAATCCCCAGGGCGACCAGAAAGACACCAAAGGGACCCGTGACGATGCCAAGGCCGTTAAGCTTGACGATCGTCACGTTGATGAAGGCGAGCAAGGGTCCGACCGCCAGATCGACTGTCCCGCGCCCCGCCACGGCCAGGGCCATGAGTGAGAATGTCGCCAGGATCAAAGGAGCCGACACGATGATGGCGCTGCCGAACCCCGACAAGGAGACAAGGTTCGGCCCCCTGATGACCGCAGTGCTCAGGAGCAGCGCGATCAGCAGGATCGGGACCAACAGGTAGGTGTTTTGGGAACCCCTGGACGGCGACATCAACACTTATCTTTCGTTGCCAATGCAACCTAGAACTCAATGACCTTGCGGGCGTCGTTGGGCCGCTCGCTTCGAGAGGACGACCGGCTTTCCGAAATGCTGCGCCCCGAGAGGGCATTGCTTCCCTGACCGCGCCGCTCGGGATCCGCGCCAAGGATTTTCTTGAGCACGGGGGTGATGACGTCCTTGAACTTCGCCGGATCTTCCGACGTCGGAAAGTGGCCGCCGCCGAAGATGATGCATTCCGAATTCTTCACTTTTTCGGCCGTGCGCTGGGTCATTTCGGGCGTGCAGGCGAAATCATACTCGCCAGTGAGGAAGTAGATCGGCACCTTCCCGGAGATCTTCTGGCACTGGTCGCGGAAATCCGAATCGACGCTGTAGAAATACAGGTCGCCCTTGAAGATGCCGGGGCCGCCCTGCGCGTAGTACCACCAGGTCTCCCACCGGTAATCGTCAGGAGACTGCGGGGCCATCAGGCCAAAGACAGAGGTCGCGACCACCTCGCCACCATGGATATGGGGATGATGCAGCGGATCGATCCACCATCCGGGGGAATAGTCGCAGGCCTCGAGTGCAATAAAGGCGGAAAACTCGCTTTCATAGCGCAATGCCAGCGCCAGGCAGATGTTGCCGCCCATCGACTGGCCCATGAGGACCGGCTTGCGCAGATCCAGCGCCCGGCAGAACGCCACGATGAACTCACAATAGAATTTCGTTGTGAGTTTGTATTCGTCTTCCATCAGGTGAAAGTCGGCCGGCGGAATCGACTTGCCGTGCCAGGGCATGTCGAACGCGATAACGCGGAAATTCTGGCTGATGTCCGGGTCGCACAGCTGGTGCCTGTACTGGCGCCCGTCCGTGCCGGCCGTGTGCAGGCAGACCATCGGAATGCCCTCGCCGTGTTCCTCGTAGTAGGTGCGGTACGTCTTGCCTTCGCACTGGACGTAGACGTAGCGCCCAACGATTGGATCGTGTGTATTCATGACAACTCTCCTGCGCTGCCGTTAAACTTGTCGCATCAGCGAGAGCATGCGCGTCAGCGCCCGCAGATTTTGCCAGAAGGGTAGCGAATTGCCCTCGATGATCAGCTGCTTGTGCAGCGGATGCGCCATCGCCCAGATGTCGTTGAACATGGGCGGTGGGATTTCCTGGGCAAACTTCGACCAGGCGCTGCTCGGCGCCTTGAGCCAAAATTCGACTCCCATGTCATTGGGCGTGAGGCCTTGCGCGATCTTCTGGATCTTGCCGCCCCTGACATCGACGAGATATTCCGTGTCATCGAAGCCGAGCACGAACTTGCTCGTGAAAAACCGCCCTACTACCGGCAAGATGCGGTCGTCATTGACCTTTCTTGCCCATCGCTCGATCCACTCCAGATCAAAGCTGCTCCTGCTTCCATATCTACTCATGCGATCCTCCTGATTGGGGAATTACCATGCCCGGTTTTTACGCGGGCAGAGACTTTTTTGCCGGCCCGTAGACTGCCACGAACGACGCCGCATCAATGGCCACAGGCATGACCGCAGCCGCAAATGCGCCAAGATCGGCGTCGGCTGGCAACTCGACCTTGTCCGTCTTGAGCGCATAGAGGGTGAAGAAATACCTGTGGGCCCGGTCCGGCGGCCAAGGCCCGCCATATCCCTTGCCGAACCCTGGGATCTTGAACGTCACGAAGTCGCTGTTGAACTCAGCGGCGCCGTGCGGCAGTCGCAAGCTGCCGCTGGCGCCCTCTGGGAGCTCACGGACCTCGACCGGAATGTTGGTCACCAGCCAGTGCGCAAACGAGCGAGGGAAATTGAATGCGTCCGGCAGGTCAGGATCGGTAACGGCCAAGGCAAAGCTGCGCGCGCCTTCCGGTGGTCCGGACCAAACGAGTCTCGGCGAAAGCCGGTTGTCCTCGGCGAACCGGTCCGGGATGACGCTGCCTGGCGCAATATCGGGACAACTCAGCACAAAAGATGGTGTTGCCGCCATAGGGTTTACCTCCTGGTTCAGCAGTGTCACAGGCCTCGGCACCGGCCTGCCTTGCTNGACTCTCGGCGACCCCGACCAGGTTGCCTGGGTCATTCTCGTTGGCCGCCTCGCCGGGCAAGCGCGCCGTCGCGCGGCGGCCGAACATGGCGTTAAGGATGGCATGGCCATCGAAAGGCGGTTCGAAATCCGCCGATATGGCGCCATTGCGAAACACGTGGACCCGTGTGCACAGGTTCAGAAATTCCTCCAGCTCGCTGGACAGGAAGACCACGGCGTTGCCGCGCGCAGCGAATTCCTTGAGGTTGCGGTAGAGATCGAGCTTGGCCCCGGCGTCAATGCCGCGAGCGGGATCGTTGAGCACCAGAACCACCGGCTTTTCCGCGAAGGCCCTGGCAATCAGTACCTTTTGCTGGTTACCGCCCGACAGCGACGTGATGAGGTTCTCCGGCCTCCCCATCTTGACGGCCAGTTTGCTGGATTCCCACTCAAAGACCGGCGTCAGCTTGGGGCGGTTTATGAAGTTGAGCACCCCGCCGGATCGAAATTCGCGATACACCGGAAGCAGCAGGTTCTCGTAAATACTGAGATTGGCAAAGATGCCCTCTTTCTTGCGATCGCCGCTGACGTAGCTGATTTTGTTGTGTCGGGCCGACGCAAGATCGGTAACCTCGCTGGCCTTGCCGTCATTGACCACCACCAACCGGCCGGCGATCGGAGACTGGATGCCGGCGATGCATCTTACGAAATCCGCCTGCCCCTGCCCGTCCAGCCCGGTAATCCCGACGATTTCACCGGGGTACACGGTGAAATTGACGAAGGCGGCGTCCGGCCAGACCCGAAAATCGGTTGCACGCAGGACTGGCCGATCGCCGAGCCGCCTCGGCAACGGCTGATCACGGTCTGTGCCGCTGCGCTCGGCACCGGCAATCAGTTCAAGAATCCTGGCCTCGGTAATCTCTTCTTTCGCAAGCTTGCCGACATCCACGCCGTCGCGCAGAACCGTCGCACGGTCGGCAATACGGACCAGCTCGGCGATGCGGTGGGTGACGATCAGGATGCTTGCTCCACGCTGCTTGAGTTGGCGCATCTTGCGGAACAGCCTTTCCGTGGAATCGAAGTCCAGCGCGGCCGAGGACTCGTCGAGGATCAGGACCTTGGGATCAGTCAGAAGGGCTCTGGCGATCGTCACCCATTGTTTGACGCTCAGGGGCAATTCACCCACCAACCCTGAGAGATCGATGTCAAACCCGAGAAGTTCGCGCATCAATGCGGATGCCCTGGCTTCCTTTTCTTCCCGGTTCAAGGACGAGCCCAAAAGGCCGTCCGCGCCCAGGTAGAGGTTGTCCAGGACCGAGCATTCGTCGGCGACGAGCACCTCCTGAAACACGTTTGAGATGCCCAACTGGCGCGCCTCGTGTGGTGAGGCTGCCGATTTTCCAAGGATCGACACCTGGCCACTGTCCGGAATCAGGACGCCGGAGATGACCTTCGCCAGAGTGCTCTTGCCCGAGCCGTTGCCGCCAATGATCGCGTGAACCTCCCCTGCGTAGGCCGTCAGATTGCATCCGCCGAGCGCCACAGTCGGTCCGAAGGTCTTCCTGACCGATGAGAGTTCAACAGTGGGGTACGACATCATGGGTCCAGTTGGCCGACGTTGATCGGCTAGACTTGCACGGAATGAAACAAATGCCACCCCGTCAACGCTGACGGGGTGGCCATGGCTATTTTGCTTAGTTCGCCTTGAAGGCTTCGGGGTCGGCCGGACGCAAGAAAAACTGGTCCAGGTAGTCCTTGCTTGCCCAGTTCTCGGCACCAACGTTGTACCAGCCATCAGAATCTTCGCTGCAATCAGCCGGGACGGCCTTTTCAAGCTGCTCGTAGTCCATGGTCTGCGGCTTGGTCAGGATCGACTGGACCTTCGGACCCTGGCCCTCGAGCGTGCGCATCATGACGTTCCAGCCGAACTCGAAATCGTCGCCCGGAGGCCAGGCATGGATCGCCTCTGAAACAAAGTCCTTGTTGTTGCGCCAGTAGCAAAGGGCGCCGATTTCACCGCCGATCGAGAACGGGACCATATCGCGACCGCTTTGCTGCAGCGCCCGCAAGGCGCCCAGTTCAGATGCCGACTGGATGATGATGCCGTTCAGATCGCCCGGATTGGTGGCCAGCCACTTCTGGATCTCGGCCTGGGCAACCTGATCGGTCCACATGCCGGCAACCTGACCCACGACCTTGATGTCGGGGTATTTCGCCAAGGCCTTCAGAACGCCGACATTCTGGGAGTCCGACGCCGACGCGCCCGGAATGCCTTCGACCACCAGGACATTGCCCTTGCCGTTGATCTGCTTGGCCATCCATTCGCCGAGCATGCTGCCGCCCACGACGAAGTTCGCCGACGTGTTCACCGCGTAGGGTGAGGTGAGGTAGCCAACGGCAGAGAAGACCGGGATGTCGCGCTGATGGGCGTATTCGACAGTCTGGTTCAGTGACGTCGGGTTGGAGCAGCAGACGATGATCGCGTCGACGCCCTGATCCACCAACTGCCGCATCTGCTGGATCTGCGTGGAGTCGTTGAGGTTTGACTGGGTGATGATCACGTCCTTGATCAGGCCGAGCTTCTTCCATTTCGGAATAATCTCTTCCTGGAGGCGCTTCATGACGTCGGCGCGCCATGTGTTACCAGCATAGGAGCTGGCGTAGCCGATCGTCCATGGGGGGCCCTTCTTCGGCTTCCAGTCGCGGTAAGCGCTTTCCGCGAGCGGCTGCATCGGATCCATCATGTCTTTGTTATAGAGCTCGTCCTGGATGTTCTTGGGCAGCTCATCCACGCCACCGGCAAATGCAGGGGTGACGCTAGCGATCGTTGCGACAACGGCAAGCGATCGCAACATGGTTGCGAATGTCGTCAATTTTTCCTCCCTTAGTGCCAGGCGTTGAGCCGTGGGCACGCTGAGTTCACTGGAACCCGGGAAGGACTATCGGGCAATCAGCACGTTGGCGGTAATACATTTTTCAAATGCGCTCTATACGCTTTCGCTATGGACCTGCCCCGCGTCGCGGGCCTCGTTTCAGGCAGAGGCCGGCAAGGTACACCGGCACTGCATGAACCTGCTCATCCCGTGCCGCCGAGCGATTGGCCCTCAAATCACGACCGCGTTGACCGCGGTGCCGCAGTGAGAAGCGAGCAACGCTCGAGCCTGGCGCCGGGGGCGGCGGTCTGCTCTACAGCGACAACAGCGGCTTGTGCTTTGGCTGTTCATGCCAAATCACTTGGCGTAGGTCACGTATGTTGGCTGCTGACTGCGTAGGGCAGGTGTAAAAGTTATCCAGATCGTCCGCCGGCTTGCTATCCTGCGGCTTGCCAGGAATGGGATCGTCCAAGGCGTTGAGCATTGGCTGAATGAACATGGGCGCGGGTTAGTTCTCGGAAGACTGAGCCGCAGCAACGGAAATCGGCCGAGCGACCGTCGAAGTGAGCGTCCAAGGCATAGTAGGCCACTGCGGTCTGCGCGTGCGGGCCGTAGAGTTCGATTGCGGCCTCTATTGCATCGCCAGGATCGACGAAAACTGAAAGCTGCAGCGCAACGCCAGTGTCTGTCCGATGCCTTGCACAATCCTTTCTCGGCGGCCTTTAATACTATACCCTTGGCCCTATCGTGCAACCTGAAGCGGGTGGCATGCCTGCGGGAGACCAAGCCTGCACCGAGCGGCGTTCCGGGCTCGGTGAGGTCCGCACCGAATGCCGCCGCCGCTCGTTGACTATGTTGGTTGATCCCAGCTACTCCAGACCTGACCCGCTGCCGAAAGGCGGCGGCCTTTTTTGTTCGCAACTTGGCGGCGTCCTAGAGTGAGCGTGGGTGATAGCCCACGAAACAACACGTTCGACATCATCGACGAATTGGCTTGGAGCCAAGCGACCTTTCGACGTCTGAACCTTTACAGGAAACGGTTGCCGTAGGAATATTGTCCTCGGGCGGGGCGACTCTCAAAAGGTGTCGCAATGGTTAGGTCAAAACCCTCAAAGCAGTTTCACAGGCTGAAATCGAACGCTTTCTGGCAGCGGCGGAAGCGCTGCACCTAAGCATCATCAAGCCGTTCATATCACCGCATTGTGACCACTACAGGCAGACCCGCGTCTTGCATGATGTGCTGTTAAGAGCGGTTCGGGAAGTCACAGGGAAGGAAGTCGAGTTCATCCGGTGGAACACTACCGGGCCGGTCCTGCCTCCTGCAGCGGAGTAGAACCCAGTGGCAAATGGCGACGGCTGTGCCCCATAAGGGGTCAAAAAGCTTGGCATCTAAATTGCTCGGATAGGTATGGGGTGGGCGAGAGCCCGTCGCTTCGCAAATGGAGCGGCGGGTCGACTCTACGGCGGCTGTCGAATGGCCACAGCAGCAGGAACATTAGGCGCGACCTTTGCCCCACGGCTTAACGCGCACGATGAGGGTGCCCGGCTGTCTACAGCTTCTCCTTTTTTGCTTTCGCGAAGCCTCGGTCGGTCGCGATGAACCGCGCAAGCATCGGCGCGATGAGTCGCGCCGGATCGACAGATGACTGCCCTGTTTCCCTGCCAAGGATCTCCGCGTACCTGACCAAGTCGCTATGCAGCGGCGCTGGCAGCTCCACGGTAATCTTGACCGGCTTGTCATCGGCGATCGTGGCGAGCTTCAACTTGGCCATGTCAACCTCCGTATGGTTCGAGCACAAGATCGCGGGTAACGAGCACCCGGACCGGGAACCCTGGTCGGATCGTAAGCGTCGGCGCGATTGCGAGTTGCCGCTGAACCACCTGTTGGCCAACCTGGCTGACGCTATCGGAAGCGCCGCTGCGCAGAGCACGCACGATGTCGCTGTCTTGATCTGAAGAACCGGCCTGGGCGCCGACGCTCAGAACCGTCGACAGTACCGCGGCCCTGAACAAGTCGCCCCAGTGATAGTCGACTTCGTCCTCGAGGCCGGCATAGCCCTGAGCATCCGCGCCAGGCTGACGCTCCAAAACGATGGATCGTCCATCGGGAAAGATCAGCCTGTTCCAGACAAGCAGCACGCGACTCTGACCCGAACCTATTCCGTTATCGTACTGCCCGATTATACGAGTGCCTTGCGGGATGAGCAGCGAGCGGCCGGTGGGACTGTCATAGACGTTTTCGGTTACCTGAGCGCTGATCTGGCCGGGCAGGTCCGACCGGATACCCGTAATGAGCGCGGCCGGAATCACCGCACCGGCCTGAAGCACATAAGGTGACGCCGGAGGCGTGACGTGATCAGGCGCGACTGTGCGCCGGTCGGCGGCGCCCGACAGGAAGGAAAGCTGGCGATCCTGTGCATTTGGCTGGCTGACCTGACCGGGAAGGTCATTCGTGGCAGGTGCAGACGCTTCGGCGGTCCTGGCGTCTCCTTGCCCTGTCTGGAAGAAGACGCGCGAGGTTCTTGCCGCTTCCTCCTCAGCCCGCCGGCGCTGCTCGGCTTCGTCAATCGCGGGGCTTGCAATTGAGGCAGGCACAATGGCCTGTCCCTTGCTCTGGGAATCGAGGATCGGCCTGCCGAGATCGCCAGGCAGCGGCGGCCCAAGGATCGGACCGGCATAGTCGCGCGGCAGGTTTGCCAACCCGTCAGCGGGTGGGCGATTGGAGGTGGGGTAGAGCTCTTCGTCATGCTTGATCGTATTCGCGTCCCGCAGAGCGTAAATCAGCGCGCAACCGACAGCGAGCGACGCTCCGAAGCCGATGCCTGCGAGCATCTTGCGCGACAGGCGCGTCACGCGTGGCGGGTCGGCGCGAAGCCGCATCGGCTCGACGGCCATATCGTTCTCGTTCATGGCTGCAGCGCTCCCCTGAGCGTTGAATTCGGCAGCTTCAACGCGGCGCGGTCATCTGGCCTCCGCCATAACCCATCGGTTCTTCCTCCGTCGGTGCGGACGATCCTTACCGTCTGCTGCCGCTTGCCGGCGCCAAGACGCAGTTCGGCCGCGCCGAAAAGGCGGTCGACAATCAGGACGTTTTGATAGACGCGGCTGTTGGTGATTTCAGCCTCGCCGTCCGCACCGATGACGAAAAACGGGGGCAGCTCGCCTTGCACAATGCCGCGCGGAAACTCGATATAGACCCTGCGCCCGTCATCATAGGCGCCCACGGGCTTCCAGGGCGGGCTGTCGCCGGTTAGGCCGTAGCGATAGTTGCGCACAGTAACATCCGGTATAACCGGCGTTGTGGCGATGGCTTGAAGGGTTCCCGATTTCCGAGCCGGATAGGACCACGCAACGGCGGGCATGTATGGCTTCGCGCCTGCCCGCAACTCCAGCATATAGCTGCGCCGGTCCGTAGCGATGACGAGGTTCGTTGTGATGTCCGCCCGCGAAGGTTTCACCAGGACGTGCACGCGCCGGGCAATTCCCGACCCGCTTTCGGTGTCGCCGATGATCCAGCGCGCGGTATCGCCGGCCGCGATCGGGCCGTCTCCGGTCAGGCTCTCGCCCGGTTCAAGCGCTATGTCCGTTATCTGGCCAGGCGCGGCGTAGACCTGATAGAGCGCTCCTTCGCTCCAGGGATAGATCTGAATGGCGTTGTAGTAGCCCTCCCGGCGCGGCTCCACCCGCGCCGCAGCGTTTGCGTTCTCGACACGCGCGGCCGGCGTTTCGCCGATCGCGCCGCCCCGCGCGGGTGCCCAGCCTGGCGGCACGCGAAGAGGTTTTGGCCCTTGGTCCGTGGCGGCGGCTGGTGCCGGCGGCAAAGGCGCGACATAGCTATCGTAGCTGATCTTCGGCGGCTTCTTCAAAGGCATAGCGCAACCGGCAAGCAGCCCCGTCCCCGAGACCAGCATGGCCGGCAGCAGGCAGCTTGAGACAACCGTACCGGCAGCAAGACGCAATGTCGGGCTCATTGGCTCAACTCCCGCGACCAGTTGATGGCATTGACGTAGATCCCGAGCGGATTGGCGCGAAGACGTTCGGCATCGCTTGGCATCTGCGTCACGATCGTCAGGATCGCGGTCCAGCGCTCGGTGCCGGAAAGCTGGCCGTTTTCATAGTGGCGCTCAATCCAGGCGACACGAAACGAGCTCGGTGAGGCCCGGATGACCGAAGAAATCTCAACCGCGACCTGCTGCTTGCCGACCCTGGAGAAGGGGTCGTTGGCGCGAGCGTAACCGTTGAGCGCCGCAGCGCCCTGATCGGTCGTCCAGTCATAGGCGCGCAGCCAATCCTGGCGCAGGATGACGGGGTCCGCGGGAACGGAGCGCACCTGCTCGATGAAGCGGGCGAGATGCCAGGCTATCTGCGGATCGGTCGGCTTATAGTCGGAGATCGCGGGCGCGGTCGCTTGCGCCTTGCCCAGCGTATCGACCTGCACGACCCAAGGCACGACGGTGCCGCGGCCCAATTGCCAGACCAGCGAGGTGGCGAGGCCTGCCGACAGGAGGAGCGACCCGAACGCCATGGCGCGCCAGTTGCGTGCCTGCAAGCGGGCAGAGCCGATGCGTTCGTCCCAGATCTGCTCCGCCTTTTGATAGGGGGTTTCCGGTCGCGGGGTCTTGCCATAGTGGACGGCGGGTCGCCTAAACATGTCCATGGTCATTCGCCTTCAGAAAGAGAGATCGATGCGCCGGCGCCATGACTGTCGCCAGCGCGCACTGCGTGAGCTGCGGTCTGGGCGCCGTGCGCGAGGCGCTGGGAGCGCTGCAACCGTCTGGCCCATTCCGGCTGTCCGTGGGCGGATGGCATGCCGGTGCCGGACGCAGGAGCCGCGGGTGGGAATGCGTCGGCGCCGACCGTTCCCATGGTCGACGAACCACCGGTGATTTCGGCGGCCGAACTGGCGCCGGATGCGAAACTTGACGCAAGCGAATGCCCAGCGATTGCGGCGGCGCGCCTGAGCGGGGAGGCTGCCGCCGACGCGCCGGCGCGCGCAATGCCGCCCAAGCCCGACGCGATGCCTGCCG
>NZ_AYWP01000048.1:0-30384 GCF_000502435.1 Mesorhizobium sp. LNHC232B00 | reverse complement strand
CGGCGGGCGTGTAAAGCCATCGGCTGTTGCCGCATGACGGTTCGCTACGAGACCAGCAGGCCGGACGACCGCGAGGTTCGCGAGCGGATGAAGGCAATCGCGCAGGAACGTCGTCGGTTCGGCTACCGGCGTCTTCTCGTGATGCTGAGGCGGGAGGGCCTGATCGTGAACCACAAGAAGCTGTTCCGGCTCTATCGGGAGGAGAAGCTCGCCGTTCGCCGCCGTGGCGGCCGCNTCGTGAACCACAAGAAGCTGTTCCGGCTCTATCGGGAGGAGAAGCTCGCCGTTCGCCGCCGTGGCGGCCGCAAACGGGCGATCGGGACAAGGGCGCCGATGCTGGTGCCGCTGAGGCCCGACGAGCGCTGGTCGCTCGACTTCGTATCGGACCAGCTCACCGACGGGCGCCGCTTCCGCATCATGGCCGTCGTCGACGACTGCACGAGAGAGTGCCTGGCACTCATCGTTGATACGTCTCTCTCGGGCATGCGGGTTGCCCGCGAATTGGACCGGCTCATTACCGAGCGCGGCCGGCCGAGGATGATCGTCAGCGACAATGGCAGCGAGTTCACCTCGAACGCCATCCTTTCCTGGGCGGATCAGAGCCGCGTCGAATGGCATTACATTGCGCCCGGCAAGCTGATGCAGAATGGCTTCATCGAGAGCTTCAACGGCCGACTGCGCGATGAACTGCTCAACGAGACGCTGTTTACCTCGCTGGCTCAGGCGCGCGTCGCCATCGCCCTGTGGCGCGCCGATTACAACACCGCCCGGCCGCACTCCCAAATCGCCTGGCAGACACCGGCCGAGTTCGCCGGCACCTTCAATCCGCGACGGTCGCTCGCGCTGCGCTATGCCAAAGGCTCCGCGCCAGCGCCCGTCCCTTCACCCGCCCAGCAGGGCACAACCCACGCCGGAAACGAACTCAAAACTGGATAGAAACTGGGGGCAAGGTCACATGGATCTCGGTGATGAATTCCTTCCTCCAGTTCAAATGCAGGAAATTCCGCGTATTCTTCAACCGCTCGGCCAATGCGATACGCATGGCCGCCGGATAGGCCGGCTTTGTCGCATTGGTGGACAGCGCGGCGCGATCAAAGCCTCTGAGCAGGCTGGCCATGCCATCATGGAATGCCTCATCGCCGAGTTCGGTGATGGGCTGGACGAAGCTCTTCATCGCCTGTTCATTCGGCAGAGCCGCACACAGAATCCCAAGGTAGTCGTAGAACGTTCCGTTCCAGGTAAATGGCCGTCCCTCGGGCTCGCGCTCCTCATCGTCCGACGCGTTGGCGGCGAGAGTCCATGCCATAAGATGCTCCGTCAGCGGCACGAGCCAGCCCGGAAGCGTCCCAACAGTCAAGGGAGTCAAGTGGGAGACGATTTCGCCCAATCGCTGTTCGCTGGCGTAGGCGTCAGGCGGCTCTGCACGCAGTTTTCGGGGCCTCTCTGCCGCCGTAAACCCAGGCAAACTGGAGATAGCGTTTGGGGCGTGTGAGCCACGGGGGAAGCGTAGGCCAACCTGGTTCCTCGCGGTGGCCGGAAAGCCAAGCGAGTTCGGCGGCAACAGCCTTTTCAACCCTTTGCGCATCCCGCGCGGAAGGCACGCATGTGCTTCTGGCTTTGCCGGCTGGAGCTCGCACGGGGGCCCGCCCTGTCGACTTAGAGCGGCGGATCAAGGACACTGTCATCTTGCTATATTACTGGCTATTGATGATCGTCGACAGCTGGCGAGACGTGTCCTGATCAATGATTGACTGAAGGACCTGTAACGCCTCGGCCCTGATCAACTTGTCAGTCTGAGCTTTTGTCTTGCCGAGTGGTTGCTGAAAGAAGGCTAGGGTCAGTTTGTTGGTGTATTCGTTTGAGGCATTCGCAAAACCGCTTCCTGGACCCTTGAAGTGCTTCAGTATCCAAGTTGGACCGCCTGTAACACCCACATTCGTGGTGAAGGTAATCGTGCCGCCAAACTGGCCTCCGGGGGCACCCGCGTCCTGCTGAATTGGGAGTGGCATGGAGGTCGCCACCAAATCCGCTATGCCCAACTTCCCTGCCAGATCGCTAGTCGCGTCCGGACATGTAAAGTCGGCACCGGCTTCCCCTGTGTGATTGTAAATATCGCCCAGCGAATAATTCAAATATGTCACCCCAGTCCTCTCTATCGTCCGCGCAACGTTGGGGGCCACGTCGATATCCACAACTCCACCCGTTACTGCGCCAGCTCCTGGAAAGCTGAGCGATGGCTTTACGCCAGCACTAAGCTTGCTTCCCAACGAAAGGATGCCGGCGACCCGATAATTTCCTTGGAGCAGGACAGGTCGGAACGGAAAACCGTCCTTTTTACTAACTAGTGTCGCCAACTCGCAGCGAACGCGTTTGTTAATGTCGCTTGCGTCCGGATATCCGGCTTGCGTATACGGGACGCTAAACTGTGGGTTTGCGCAGCCCACCAACGCCAAACTACAGATTGTCGAAGCAATCGCAATGCGCGTCAACATCACCAAGCCCTACAAGGATCGGCGAACCATTGTGTCGAACCTGCGCCATTCAAATCCTGCTCGATTTGATCGCAGACCGCTTGAGTAGTCGGCCTGAGGTGAGTTGAGCTGTTTACGACAATAGCACAACAACCCATAGGCCCGCCCTTACCAGCGGGAGCTCTCGCAGCCATGGTAGTCACGAGGTCTTTAGAGAAGAAAGTGGGCGGAACTGCCTTGCCCGCCAATCGTTCTATAATCTCTTCCACTCGCTTCTTGCTGACAGATTTGTGGAATTTCTTTGCCATAAAACCACCCCATCAGCAATCGTCAGAGACGGCTGCTTCCATTTCTCTTGTTATAATTTTTGTAAGTACAAATATGAAGATAGGCAATCATGTTTCGGATTCTTCGGAGCTTTATCTGTGGACAATACGCGTCGCATATGCCTGCAAACGGAGTTATTTCACGGCGCCGAAGGCCTTCTACCTCAGGACAAGTGACGGGCGTTTCCGACATTCCGAACGTTTATTCAATGCGCGCGTTTGGTCGAAGCCTCGGAAGGCCAATTGCGGTGCCGATAGAAAGCCCGGCCGCTAAGAACCGGGCTCGTTTTTCTTCTATCCTTCAGGTCCAGTTGCCCCAGCGAGCCGAGGTCGGCGTCTCCACTCGTACAGTTGCGTTTGTAAAGTGGACCTCCATGCAAATCTTGTAAGTTTCCACGAACGCGCCGCTGGCCGCTGTACCTCCTGAATAGATAGCGGACAACGCAGCAGCTACTGCGCCGGTAGCAAGACACTCATTCGAAGCTTCGCGGATGCTCTCCAGCGTAATATCCGGGTATTCTACAGACACCCGGAGATTCAACGTAACCTGCATAAATTGAAACTGAGTTTTCCAGCCAATGCAGGTTTTCCATGAACCGCCCCAGGGCCAGTTGCCTTTTGCCCATTTTACGCAGACTGCCCGACTGTGCGGCATTGTTAGGGGGTCGGTCCAACTGCCAAGCCGGCGCTCATAAAGCAAATTTGTGGTTTTGACGTATGCTTGAGGTGTCGAACTGAGGAACATACCTCCTTGGCCGAATTCTCCTGTCGTGTCCGGCGTGTCAGGCAAGGGCTTTTCGTTTAGATTCTTGGGATCCTTTATGACAAACTCGCCATCGGGCTTGACCGCCGATCCCTCCGCCCAGGCCAAACTGCTGAGCAAAAGAAGCAAGGTCGGCGCAGCGAAAACTCGCAGTAACATCTCTTCCTCCTAGAGTTCATTCGATCTCGCAGTCCCCGTCGACCGTGCAAACCACCCAAGCACCCCACGGCGATGTCGGATTGTCGGGCTCACGTCCGCGGCGGTAGCAAATGCTATCGCCAGTGGTTCCGGTCCCCGGCCAAGTCATCGTCCAACCCTTGTCAACTGCGGTATCATGCTTCAGATCATTCGCCCCGCAGTCACTGTTATTGCCCTGTCGTATCTCAAGCCGCTCCAGACGAACCCAGTTATCCATGAATGTTCTGATGTCAGCTTGAGCTGGCATCGCCAACAAAGTGGCGGCTATTGCGAGTAAATACCTCATTTGTTTCCTCCAGTTCGCGCTAAGAATACTTAACCGGTGCCTTGTCCTTCGAACGGTCACGAAACAATATCAAAACGATCACTACTTTTTTGAAGAAACGACAACTGCCTCCCGCGCCGAACCAGCAGCGAATGATCGACGCCGAGTATCTTCCGCACACTCGCCAGCGCCGCTTCATTCACCTCGATGTAGGCGACGATGTACCACTCGCCGTTTTCTTCCCTGGCCATGCCCATCGGCTTGGCATGCCACTTCAGCGCGCCGTGGTGGGGCATGAAGTAGGTTTCCTGGACGCCGCCTACCGCGCTGAGGCCCTCGTCGAGCGCGTATTCCATCACTGCGCAACAGAGCTGCGTCAGTGTGCCCCGCAGCCCGGTCGAGCGTTTGTCGGGAACGACGAAGGTCCGGGTCCATTCGGCCCAGTCGGGACGTCTCGGGACGCCCGACTTTTCGCACATGTGGGAAAAGACCTCCGAGACCATGTGCGGCTCGCTCGTCGGGATCAATCGAGCCGAGGTCACGACGCGGCCGTCTTCAATGCCGAGCAGGTATGTCGCCGCGTCCGTGTCGAACTGGTCTAGTTCGCGGCCGTCCGGGCTCGGAGGGCGCCAGTGTTTCTGATGCACGAAGAAATCGTGCCGGCGGCGCAGAAACTCGTCGAATTCGTTTTCGTAGAGATGCTTGTTATGCGCATTGACGACATGAGCGGTAATCATCGCGCGATCCCCCGATCGTTCTTGGGAGAATACTTGCAGCCTTCCTAATATATGTCACCTGTCCGATCGGACAGTTGACGCAGTTACGGGTGAATCAGTCGCCTGCGGACCGCCTCGACGACCGCTTGGGTGGTGGTGACAACGCCAAAAGCCTCGCGAGCCCGCGTCGTGTGCCATTTGACGGTGCGCTCGGTTAAGCCCAGGATCTGCGAGGTTTCCGACGAAGTCTTGCCTGCCGCGGCCCACAGGAGTACTTCCCTTTGCCGATCGGTCAGCGGGCTCTCACGCTCCTCGTCGTCGTTCGAAAGAGCCTGGATCGTCATGCCGGCGTAGACCGCCATGGTGACCAGCTGCACCTGCTGGCGCGTAGACAGCTTGCAGTTCTTTTGCGAGGACGCGAAAGACAGGACTGACTGCCAATGATGGACGCTGAGCATTGGCACGGCAAAGCCGCTCGATATGCCGAACTCCGTCGCCTCGCCCGCGACGCGCCGGGAGCCTTCCGTACCGGACCAATTTGCAGGGACTTCTGCCCACAGGAACGGCTTCAGGGTTTTTGCCGAGTAGATGCAAACGCCGTCGACCGCGGCATGCTCGGCTTCGACGTAGCGTTCAAACCAGCCTGCAGGCCAGCCGTTCAATTCCACCATTGGGGCGAGCTTCTGCCCACCCAAAGGAACGCCGCTCAAGATGAGGTGTTCGAACCCAAGACTCTTTACAGTTTCAAGAAGGTCGCTCAAAAGCGGCCCGGTCGCCGTGTGCTTCCTGCAACGCTCGACGAAGTCGAATACATCCGAGTCGATCATGCCAGAGACCCCTCTCCCGCACGATCCAACTATACCTTACTTTAGGGAAATTGAATATGGAATCCGGGCGACAACCGGCACAAAATGTCGAAGGATCCAAGACCTAGCACAACGACTACAATCGGTCGGTGCTCGCCATATTTCGGCTCTTCACATTGGCAATAAGCGATATGCTAATGGGTAGGATGCAGGCTTGCTGGATTGGGGATCAGAACGAGCCCCCGGCACTTCTTGTGTGCCGCGACGCTCGACAGATAGGGAGCAAAACGCGCGAGTGTCGAAACAGCACTGGCGCAGCTATTGCGCACGCTTCAGGGGTTGCGCCAGCCTCTCGTCGATCGGTGCGCTCTAGCTTCCGACAATCGTGACGCACATCTGGACACGCTAAGGAACCGCCAGGGCCAGGGCCATTCAGTCCGAGGAGCGAGCACGCTGATCAAGCTTGTCCGGTAATATCCATTTCGCGCAAATGCACGCACAGTTCGGCCGGTGGCCCGACCCAAAAAGTTCGAAAAGCTTCCAGGAACCCCAGGCATGGAAACCGCATCGGACAACAAGGGTCTCGGATATCGCAGCGAACGTCCGCAATGGGGCGGTCAATATCGTCGGCAAAAGACCGTCCGAATAGGGCTGTCGGCGGCTCCGTCGTGGGAACGAAAAAAGAAGAGAAGCAGAACTTTCGTGTGCGATTTTCGCACACGGCTTCCCGCCACTATCTGATATTACTTATCTATCTGTCCCATCCATCATCGGCGCCACGGCCAGTCTATGCTCTTGATTTTTCAGCATTTTTTCTTTAACATCAAATCGTTAGAAGGTGCCGAGTGCACACGAATTTACGCCAGAATACGACCCTTTTCGCCACGTTTCGATCTCTCAGTGCACACGGAGCGCACACGAAAAAATGGCCACCTAGACAAAGCTCTCGTCCGGTCCTGGCGTGTCCAAGTCCGTCGCAAAGGTCGCTACGTCAGCGAGACCTTCTTGCGCCGAGACGACGCACGACGCTGGGCAACCGAAACCGAGCGCCAAGTCGATCGCGGTGAGACGCCGACCAAGTCCCGTATAGCGCGCCTGAAAACCTTCGGCGAGCTCATCGACCTTCATATCGGCGACATGTGCGATGTAGGCAAGTCCCCTCGCCGCTCTAAGACCGCAGTCCTCAATATGCTCCAAAGACATCTGGGGAAGTGCAACATCTCGGCCCTCGATCGCGAACGGCTCATTCGGTTTGGTCGTGATCGAGCCGCCCAAAGGTGCTGGACCGATGACTCTCGGTATCGACATCGGCTTTGTAAAACTCATTCTGGCTCATGCCGCTGCTGTTCACGGCCTGCCCGTAAAGGTCGAACCGGTTGATCTCGCGCGTATCGCCCTAAAAAGGCTTGGTCTGGTTGGGAAAGGCCACGAGCGCGACAGGCGGCCGACCCAGGATGAGCTCGATAGACTAATCGCCCACTTCGATGCAAACACACGTCAGATGGCACCTGTTAGCCAAATCATTCGTTTCGCCGTCGCAACCGCGATGCGCCAGGAGGAAATCTGCAAGGCACGTTGGTCCGATCTGGAGCCTCGCACGCGAATGCTTCTCATCCGTGACCGGAAAGACCCTCGGAACAAGAACGGCAACAATCAGCGCATACCGCTATTCGCGGCGTCTGGATACGATGCGTGGGCTATTGTTGAGGAGCAGCAGGCAAGGCGCAGCAATGACGATGATCGAATTTTCCCATTCAATCATCAGTCAGTCGGAACCGCCTTCCGTCGAGGGTGCGCTGATCTGAGCATCCACGACCTTCATTTTCACGACTTGCGGCATGAAGGAACGAGCCGCCTATTCGAAGCTGGGTTCACAATCGAACAGGTAGCGCTGGTTACAGGGCACAAAGATTGGAAGATGTTGAGACGCTACACGCATCTAAAGCCGGAGATGCTTCATACTATCCAAGCTGCGAAGGCAGCATAGCTGAGGCTCAAACGGCGGCAACACTGGTTGGGCCATCCTAAGCGCAATGTTTGCGCAACCACGGCGAGGCTTCGAACGATCAGCGGTTTTGGAGACCGAATAGCCTTCTCACATCATCTTGTTTACAAATCGGTATTTGGCATTTTCCGGAGCGATGTGCAACGATTTGTGTAAGCTAAAACGCTCTTTGGATGAAGTTTCTCTGAGTTCGGCTAGGCATCGGCCGCTACCAACGGGGCAGAAAAGTCTAACCAAGCCTCAAGCCCAAGGGCGTGTTCCATCAATGCTATGCGCAAAGTTGCGACCTGAGTTGTCAATTCCGAGATTTCGCCCTTCATAAGGCGGGCATACTCGATGGCTAGCGAACCTCGTTCCGCAGAATTCTGGAATTCCTCCTGCATACGCCGGGTGCTGGTGAGGATCACCGTACTTGCCATGGCCAAAGCTGCGGATGGCTTATCCGCTGTCGCTGTGGCGAACCAAGCGATGGCCTCCTCAATACGGTTCAGATGGGCCCCGAAATGGATGGCTTCTGCGGGATTGAGTTCTATGCCCTTTTCCTGAATCATAGCAGATACGGCTGAAATATCGCTCAAGGCGCCGGTAACTCGATTCAACAATGGTGTATCAACAATGGGCCATGGGAGGTGAGCTGCCCACTCCTCCGCAAAGTTCAGATCTGGTAGGAGTGCCTTGCCGATCCTCACCATAGCGACGGGCGGAATCTGATTGCGGATCAGGGGAGCGCAACTCATTCTCGGCTCATCCGCCAAGGTTTCACAAACTGCATTAAACCGGTCGAGATCGGCCATCCAGCCCCCGATCGAGTCCGTCACCACCAGGCCAATGAAGTACAGGTGGGGCCACGCATATCCCGCGTCCTTCCCTGGGACTCGTGCATGAACGCGGACGGTCAATCCGGCGTCTGCAAAGGCATCCTCGTAATTCTTCCGGTTCGCTGCGAGGTCAGCGTCCGCCTGAATTCGGGATTGGGCGGCAGCCGTCGACAGTGCGGAATGACGTCGGCTCGTTTTACTGAAGTGCGCCCCCCACCGACGCCTGCGATCGGGGTCATTGCCAATATGGCCGTATACGGCCCGGATATCCCTGAGACGAACTGAAAGATCCGACATAGCCTGGATCGGCGGAGACGAAATCATGCGCCAGGGCGCAGGGTCGGAGAGTTTCTTTGCGGTCTCGATAAGGTCCACAACGCGCATAGCGCTCACTTTGACATTCTCGTCAGTGCCGTCAGCAAGTTCCAGCACAAGTGTCTGCAGATCAGCAGCAAAGTTGTGCATGTAATCGGATCCGGAATAGGACCCAGGATCGAGGGAATGGGACATCGCCTCATTGACGCGCGGCGGCGGCACGAAGTCTCGCAGCATCCCAGTGATATTGACGCGCAGTTTCCAAGGCTCTTTGGCTTTTTCCATTCGGAGATATAAGTTGGCAGCCTCATCGAGTCGCTGACTTAGTTCTTCGATGAGTTGCGCCAGGGAGGCGGTTCGGCCGGTTTCCTGGGGCGCCCCGACGAGACGGTCCACGGCTCGAGCCTGAGCGCGGTTCCAAGCAACGCGAGCCGGGCTGGGGAGGCTCTCTCGAGGGATGCGTTTGCTATTGAGGCTGTGTCCCGCCACCATGAGCGAGGCACCGTCCGGCAATATGGTGTCGGACAGCGCCCTTCGGGCCCCCGGCGCCGCGACCAGCATGAGTTCGCACAGACGAACGACGTCGCCATGCAAATCGTTCTGCACGGCGTCCGAAATCACTCGGACATTGGCCTCCACGGCGATTTCGCGGCCTCCGCCTTCCTCGCCTTCAACCTCCACCAATCGAGGGGAAGTGATCCAGGGAATCTCGTCACGCAAACGCGCCAATAGGGCCAGCGATCCGCCAGCCAAATCAACAAGGCGGCCGGACTCAGAAGCTTTTATGTCCCAAGTCGTACGGATGAATTCGAGCAATGGGAGCAGTGGTGCCACCGACAGATCTTGATCTCCCGGCAAATCGAGGCTGGGCGCCTTGGAACAACCTCGCAACGGCATTAAAGCCGCTTGCAAACGATGGAGCGTCTCCAGGTCGGTGTGCAAGTCCAAGCCACTCGCGTCATCAAGTTGATCAAGGAAGCTGCCCCTTAGATCCTCGACTTTGACGGTGGCGAAAGAGGCTCCAGCTTCCCTCACCTTTGCGAATAGCGGTAGGTCTCCCTCCACCGGATACGCTGCAGTCAGGTTGAACATAAGTGAGGAGAACCGATCATCGATGTTCAGTCGCCGAGAGATTTCTAGCCAATGGGCGGCGACGATGTCGGCAGTCGCTAGGCCCAGCCCGTGGAGTATGGGGCCAAGAGAAGCAACATCGCCTCGAGCCGTACGGTCAGCCAGAGCGCGGACAAGCTCGGATCGCTCCTCCGGGTAAGCTCTCAAGATACGTACGATAAAGATCGGCAAGTGAGTGGCGCTGACGACCGATGCAGCTTCGCTAATTGTTTCGGACATAGGCATGTCGAGACAAGCTCGGACAGCGTTATCGAGATAGGCGGACCGGATCTCATGCAAACCTGCGAGACCGCCATCTGGCGTCTCCTTCACGGCATGCTCCTCGATGAGACGCGCGAGGGCCTTCGCCATTCGGAACCCATCCCATTCGAGGTGCTCCCGGATGAATCGGCTCTCTACGACCGCACCATACCGACTTGGAAACGCAATGCGTCGCAACAGTTCCAGTTCGTCATTTCTATTCTCTGATAGGCGTCGGCGGACCTGCTCGGTGAGCGTCTGCTCAAGCCGCTGCCCCTTTGCAATAGGTGGGTGTATTCCAGCAGAAGGCCTTTGCTGTCCTCGAAAGGCTCGACCCAATGGGAGAAAGCAACCTCCCCTTGAGCCGAGAGGGCTACCCAAAGACGCTCAGCAAGAGGCTCGTCGAGATGGGGCCGAACGGTAGGAGTTGTCGCGGCAGTGCCGAGCAGGAAGATGTCTTCTTCCCGAACCGAACCGAGGACGAGCAAACCCGCTATTGCTTGGACCTCAGAAACCAGGATATCCCAGCCTGCCGCGCCGGTGCGGCCGACATCATCAATGACAAAGCCAACCGGGCGGGCTGGACTAACATCAAGAAGGCGAGCCAGTTGAACTAATCTAGGCACATCCGGCTCGCTGAGGCGGCGAACGCGATACCAGCGCACGGCATGTCGGGTATGATATGCTGCCAACCAAGTCAGTGCAGATTTGCCGGCCCCTGAAGGACCAGCCACCAGCACTGCCCCTTGGGCTTCCAACGCTTCGAGGATATCAGCGGTTTCGGTTGGTCGTTCAAACACCAGGCCTGCGCCGACGTGACCGGGCATGACGTTTATGCCGCTATAGAAGTCTGGTGCGTTGAGCGCTTCGTGGAAATTTGCGGCGTCACAAAGATCATCCGCGAGTTTGAGGCGGCCTAGTGGGTCAAGGATGCGCTGGACACCGTCTATCAGGCGCTGAACATCTGTGGCGCCGAGCGACGCGGGATCTTGGGGCTGTTTCGCGAAATTATCGTCTGCGGCACGACCTGCGACGGCGCGAAGCTCTTGGGCGACCAAGCGACCAGCGGCAGGGTCGAGGGAGCCCTTTCGTTCTAAAACTAATGGCACCGCACTCAATGGGTCGGGCAATACCACAAGGTGAAGTCTGGCCAGTAGAGCGATTGTGTCGATCGTACGGGGAGCAAAGGCCGCCGTCAGCGCCTGGGCTAACACTTCGAATTTCTGGCCCGTCGAGGCCAATGGTTGCAGCCATCCACTGGCTTCAAGCCCGTCTACAGGTCGCTCGAGGATTAGCGCCAATCGAACGCTGCTGTCAGCAACTCCGTCTAATGGGGCCATCATTTTCGCGACGAAGTCGGCCACTTCACTCAAGCTGAAGCGCCCCCGAGGATCGTGCCGCGACTTGATCTGAGCGCGAATTTCCAATCCCGGCCCGTACAGTGTCGCGTCCTCAAGTCCTTCAGGAACGACGGCATTCCACGCTGCTTCTCCTGCCCAAGCTTCGACGGCCAATGCAGCGCAGAGCGCATCCTGGTATCGGAAACCGCGGCCTGCGCGAGCACCTGAGCGCGTTTTGGCCCAAAGTTCAGGATCAATGAGGATGAGGTCCGGTGTCATGTCGCTTCAGGTGCGGGAACATTCGTCAGCGCATTAATCATTGCCGTAGTCAGGCTCATGCTCCATCTCGCGCTCTTGCCGATCTTCATGGATGTCGTCCAAACCTGCGGCTTCAATTTCGGCGCTACCGGTAAGCGTTAGATCGCACGTCGGGCAGCGGAACTCTTCGCCAACGAATTCGCGGTCAACGATCTCCCAGATGACCCCCTCATCTTGTTCCTCGCTGATGTCTTCGCCGGTTTGCTCACCGGTTGTGAAGGCGCGGCACTTGCAAGCCGGGCAGCTCTCCGTCCAAATCCCGTCATAGTCCGCCGCAAAGAGGTCCCTTTGATGCTGTGGCTGCCGCAATAGGGCCTCGGCCGCCAAGCGCTCACGCTCAGCCTTCTTCAACGCCTCGAACTGTTCCTTGGCAGCCTCGACGCGAAGCTTGACCGCCGACTTAAGGGCTTGGGCAGCCTCGTCAAGCAATTGGCGCGGAGCCTTTGCATCGACGGCGCCCAGCCACTGCTCCAGCGAAGCTCCCATCTGGTGAAGGATCGTATCGCATGCATGCCAATAGCGCGCCTACCAAGCGTCGAGCCGCATGGTACGAAATGGGAGGTCGGCCGAGTGGAGTTCCGTGTTACGACGCTCCGCGATCTCTTGGCAGAATTTTTGGATGGTCTTGTCGAACCTCGGAACAAGGTGCGCAAGGCGCTCAAACAAGGTTTTTGCAGATATAGTTTTCACATCGGTCGTAACATTGATGCCGGCGGCAACGAACATGGACTGCCAGTGGGTCGGATCCACAACGAGGCTCGGGTGCTTGCGCGCAAGCGCGGCTTTGCCAAGCAGTTCGAGTGCGAGCGAAGGCCAAAGCTGGTATTCGTCGAGTTCGCCAGCGGCTTTTCTGGTTAGAGCGCGGCTAATATAAACCTTCGACTTCGCATGTAGCGCGTCGCCGTTGATAGCAATGAAGACGTCGTTAGGCATCAATGAGAACCCTCGCTAGACGCCGGCCGGAGCCTTGGTCTGTCGGCCCGCGCCCATGCAGGACGCGCCAGTTGTCGATAACTAAGATCTCGCCCTGGCGCCAATGGTGGACTTCCGGGGAGCCGCTGGCCAACCGATGCTCCATAAGCCTCAGAGCTGCCTCCCCGCGCTGATCAACGGCTTCAAGACAGCCAGGATCGTATCGGAGGAAGGCGCGATCGGGGGACAGAATCGTCGAGTAGAAGGAGCGCCGGCCGCTCCGAACGAGGATCGGAGCGCCTTCGAGAAGGTGAAGCTCATCCGGCGAAAAGCCGAGGGTTCGCCAATCGAGCAACATCGTCACCGCGCTGGGCGAACCGGGCTCGATGCACCCGAGAAGCAGATAACGGCAGGGTTTCGGTCGGTGGCTGAGCTCGGCGTGGAACGGCAAAGCGTTCAGCCCATAGCGCGCGCTCAAGGATCGAGGATGTGCTTGGTCGGCCGTTTGGGGTCGGACGAACTCCTGCAGCGCGCCGCCTCGGCCAGTAGTGCGCCTGCCGAGAAGGTCGCCCATGCGGCCGATTTCGCTGACGATGGCTTCGGCTTCTGCGACGCCTGCGACATGGCGGACCCAACCGCATTCAGCCAGCGTTGCCAAGAGCGGCTGGGGAGCGGTGATAGCAGTGTCCCTTGTGACCATCGTTGCCCGACCTATCGATCAAGACGAACACGAAGCCGCCGTGCGCGCTCACGGAAGGCGGCCTCGCCACCCTCAAGGATGTCACATACGGCTTTGCGGATTTCCGCGTTTTCCAGCCCGCCCGCCACATAGCTGATCGGCGGTAGACCGCCCGACGGATGGGGGCCAGCTTCGGCTACAATAATCTGGTCAGCATCGGTGTTGATGACGAGATTGGCGTTGTGCGTAACAATAATGACCTGTCGCTTCGACTTGGCCGCGACGAACAGCGCCACCAGCTCGTCAAACACCGACTTCGGATCAAGATTTTCCTCCGGTTGGTCGATGATCAACGGACGATCGTCTGAATCGTCAAGAGCGAGGTAGAGCAGCAAAAGGACGATGCCACGCGTGCCGGGTGAGAGCTTCCGGATGTCGACGCCGTCATAGGAGATCTCGTACCGAACGGTGATGTGGTCGGTCCCGAAAAGCCAGTGCGCGAATTGCTTCGACCAGGCGCGAAACTCGGCTTGTTGCGTGGGCGCATAAGGCGCGTGCGAGAGAAGGTCATTGGCGTATTTTCCAATGAAGGCTGTCATCGCAGCCTGAACCTCCGCCGCCGAGCCCGTCTCCCACGCGGGTTTAAGTGCCTCCGTAGCGGCAGTAATGAGCGAGCGGCGGCCGTAGAAGGGGCCGGCCTTGCGTCTGTCGAGGAGTTCTTCCTCCGCTACCGAGCCCCACGTTTCGACGTCGGCGATCCTGCGAACCGAGAAGCTGAGCTTGTTGAGGGTGCCCGATGCCGCTGCAAGCCTAGCCATCAGCGGCGCGTAGAGACCGGCAAGCGCGTTCTGTTCGTTTATGATCGCCTCGAAAACCCGTCCGTACGTGTCATCGCGCTCGTTCTGAAGCTCCCTCCGTCGCGCTGCCGCCCCTTGTGCATCAGTGAGCCTGAGTTCGAGGGCCTGAAGCGCAGAATTCTCTTGGGCGATGCGGCCGGTCAGCGCCGTGTATTGGTCCCGCACCAGCTTGTCAGCGCTAAATAGGGTCCCGAGGCGTGCCATCTCGGCGACGATCGGGGCGAGCGGAAGTGCCGATAGATCAGCATTGTCAGCAACCAGCGGGACGTTTGGATCGCCAGGCGGCGGCGGGACACCGTTGAGCTTCCGCACCTCGCCATCCGCCCACGCGATGTAACCCGCCAAGCTCTTGTCGACGTCGCCCTTGTAGATCAGCAGGAAGTCCTCCCACTGCTTGCCGTCCAAGCCGCTATTGGCGTGCCGCGCCTGGGCTTGACGGAGCATTTCCGGTGCGCCAGTGGCACGCATGCTCCGCGCCTCGTCCTGCAGGGCGACGAAGGTGCGGCGCTGATTTCCAAATGCCTGGATCTTGTTTCGAAGATTCTGGGCCGCCGCGCTGAGTTGGGTGTGGCGGGCCACCTGCGCTTCAGTTCCTTTGACAACGAGTTTGGCGCGGTCGGTCGTGTAGTCCTCGATCATTTTCCTCTTCTGTGCGGCCTGCGTAGCCAGCGTGGCAACGAGGCTTTCTTTCTCGAACTCGCTGGCGATGCGGTCGGAGACGTCCGAGATCGCGCCGGCTTCGCGCTCGCGTGCTTGCTGGAACCGTGCAGTCTGCTGGTCGCGCAACTCGGCGAAGTCGGTTGCCCAATCACGATCTTCTTGCGAATGCGACTCGAAGATCACGCGTTCAATCTCGTCCACGAGACCATCGGAAACGCCCTTAGCCGAGCAAAGTTCTTCGACGAACTGCTGGGAGAGATAGCGGGCACGCGGAAAGGTCATATGGCCGTTGGCGTCGCTGCCGTCGAGGGAGCGCGTGACTGTCGAGCCGCCGCCCCAGGTGAGCGTCGTCGTCGCGTTGCCGATCAGCCTGCGGGCTCGCGCCAGGAAGGACGGGCTGATATTCTCGTCCGCATCCCACCCGGAGGACGAAATTGCATCGCAACCTGCCGCAATAACGTCGGCCAGGGCGGTTTTGCCCGATCCTCGCGCTCCAATAATTGCTACGAGACCAGGATTGAGGGGGATATCAGGCGTGGTGGCCCAGTCCGCATTGTCGATCCTGACGTGCGAGATGACCTGCGAGGGCATTGCCGACCGCGGCGGCTGCTCGCCGACATAGGCGCGGCCCTCCGGGTCGATACAAGCCTGGCGAAGCGAATCGAACTCCAAGCCGCCCTTGATCCATGAGAACCGATTATCGACTGGCTGGCCCACTGATATCTGGTCGTGGGAGTCGCTCCCGTGAAGACAAGGCTTGCAGCCATCATATCTCGAGCGCAGCTCTTCGACGGTCACGCCCCGCTGGCCAAGCCAGAATTCCCTCTGCGCCGGGCTGCTCGAGAAGATGATATGGGCGAATTTCTCGATTTCCTGGCGTATGGTGGCGTCGGCGGCCTGCCGAAGACCAGACGTGCCATCACCGGCGGCACCGGCGACGGCGATCAATATGTTCTTCTTTGCCCATTCGCTTTCGTGGATGACCTTGCGCAGGAGGTCGAAATTGACCTTGACCTGGGTCGCACCATACCGAAGAGCGGCGCCGTCATCTATGATTGTCGCGTCGGCGCGCCTTCCAAGCTTGATGAGCTCTTCGCGTGAGCAGTCGTAACGATCGTTGTGCGCGCCAAATTGCAGGCGCTTGAGTATGCGTTTGACCTCATCGACATGGCTCGGATCTTCGGGGCTGACCAGCAAATGGATGTTCACGAAGCCGGATTTTGCCGCCACATCGAGGCGCAACTCGATGTTCGGGAAGATCAGCTTTACACCGGGCAACCGGCCAGCAGCTTTGTGTTTGAGGAATTCCTCGTAGGTGTCGGTGACGTAGTATTCGGTGACGGCGATCGCCTCAATCTTGGGCGTCACGCTTTCGAGCGTCGTCAGATAGAAATTCCAGGGATCGGTGGCTCCGAACTGGTTGTTGAGAATAGTGCCAGGCGCATGAATGTGCGGCTCCCACCGATGCCATTCTGAACCGCGACTGATCAACGCTTCCGTCTTCTTGTCATCGTCGCCTTGCACTACGCTTTACTCCTGCATACCGAACATTACTGAATGAAAAGGCCTTGCGCGTAGGCAGTAAGGTCGTCATCGACATCCCCACCTCGATAGGCCACAACATCTGCCACCACGGCCCTTGCGCAATCGATAATCAAATGCAGGCCTACCGTGTAGTCGTAGTCTCCAGCCATTGTGAGACCGCGGAGCTTCGCTACGTCGAGGTCCAGTCCCCTCCGATTGCCAGCCTTTTTCACCTCAACAACCGCACAGTTGTAGTGGGTCCGCCTGCGATGGACGATGATGTCGGGAAAGATCGTTAGAGCCGACGTATCATCCGGAGATGTCATTAGTTCCTCCGGCCGAGGTAGGTTCTTCGTCGCGTCCCCTAACCGATTGTATTCGCAGTCGGTATGCCACTGATCGAAGTAGGGCGCGATGTGAACTGCCAGATGGTGCGTCAAACTGCGCTCGTTGACACCAACTTCCAAGAGATCGGTTTCGCCTGCGAGAAATGCATGCGTGGCCTTTGCAATTCTAGCAATCGTTTCCTGTGGTGCAGGGAAATCCTTCGGACGAGCGGAATCCGCCCACATTTCAGGTTCTGTTGCCACTAGCCAAACCTCCAAGCTCTCCATCGTAACACTATAGCATTCTACCTGCGACATCTGGCGTATATTTGCGAAATACCGCTTTTTACCTGCACCTGCCAGAGCAAGCACGTTTCCAATGGTTGCCTAGGTGCGTTACACGAAAGTTACGTGAAAGGCAGACGGCAGGACAGAAATTCACGTAACCAATTGAAAGATTTGGTGCCGGCAGAGAGGATCGAACTCCCGACCTTCGGTTTACAAAAGAGGTGGCGGCAAAAGTATTGGACTAAGCGGTTTTCAGAAGCGATCATCATGAGATCGCTTTATCCGCGACGATTTGTGTAAGCAAAATCAAGCCGTAGCGACATCCAACACAGATAAGGTACTGCCATCGGTGATGGCGCTGGACGGCCGGACCGATACCCAATCGGGCGTCGTGGTCGAGATGCCGGGCGCGCAATCACTTGGATTCTGCTGCCCGGTCACGACGGAACGCCTGAAGGCGTTCGAGATGCGATGCTGGCCTGCTAATGCCGAGATGCCTGGTGACGAACGATTTATGCCGGTCATCTCGACCATAAACTAGTTCCGTGGCACCCTCCGTAATTTGCAGATTCACCCACCGCGCAAGTTCTGTTTGCGTCTTCCTTCTCAGGAAGTTGGAGTGGTGACGGCTGAAAACCGACACAAACAGATGCCGGGGGCCGATAGGCAGCACGATATACGAATTACTACGGTTAAACTGATCTGTCGTCAGCACGGGCCTATCGGATGTCAGCAGTTCAAAATCCGAGGATTCGAGCGACACGATTGACCAGTACATCTTCCGAATCGTGCTCGAGACATTCTCGTGCGTAATCATCCGTTTCGCTATCGACATAGCGGATTCCTCATAAACCGAGGAATCTTGCATATCCAAAAACTCCCTCAGCGATTCCGGATCACCAAGGCGCCGGAACTCTGAATATCGGGCTTCCATGTCCGGAATAGAAAGTATCCAGTCGTCGCGAACGTTTGTTTTTAAGGTACGGATATCGCAAGGCATACGAAACTCAAGGCTCAACAGGAACTGCGTCCAGGCTTGGCGGTGGTGAGTGGAAAGCGTGTCACCATGCTCGTACTTCAACATTAGCTGCATGGCTTGGGCAGCGCCGCTGTCGACCGGCGCCAGAAACGTGCTCTCAAACTCCTGCGCCACAGCTGGCGCCATACCCTTCATCTCATAGAGGCGATGAACATAGCCAGTGGCCGCCGGGTACACCGACTTTACGCGAACTTCGCCGTCAAAAGCTTTCCTGTATTCGACAAGCTTCTTGTCGGCGGTGCGCATCCATCGCTTAAGGTAAAAGATCGGCAGAAAATGATGTTTCAACGGATCTGGCATGACGTGGCGATTATCCGACCACCAATCCACGTTGAAGCCTGTTAACAAGCTTTTTTCCAGTACTTCTCCCAGGTCACTGCCCTATCCCGCGTTCGAGCGTAGAGTGGAAACTACGGTGACAGCGCATTTTGGCCGCAGGTGCCGCTGATAATGTGATCGGCCCAGGCTCCAATGATTGCATTAAGTCTCGTGCCATCGCCCACAAAAATGCCGGTAAGGGTCAAGCCGCTGAGAGTCCGCGCAGCGGCCGGGCACCCGCTGCCATCCCCCGATACGCATGCCACTCTGCTAGGCCCTCGGTTGCGTTTAGACCTCTTCCTCAGATCGGAAAGCTTGGCCTACTGTCCTGGGCCGGTTCTCGGGCGCTTGATACCAAAAAAGGCGGCCGCTTTGGTTCGGCTCAAACCTAGCACGTCGTTGAGGCGCTCGCGGGTCAGCGATGGTGCGCTCGCTCTCCGGTTCACATTGGAGTTGCCGCCATTGTCAAGGAACAGTGAAAGAAGTCCTCCGGCCGCGTCGGCGCCGCCAGGAAAGAAGATGCGCCCCAAGGTTGCTGCGGGGTCAGGGGACGAGAACAGGAGATATCTGGTTAACGAAACAGCATAGGCGTCACCATCCTGGAGGTGCAGAAGATGCTCGTCGATGTTCTTGACCAGTCGCTGTGAAGCCGCGATTAGCATAGAGAAATCGCTCAGCGTCGGCGGGCCACCTGCGCCATACCGTTGGAGCGCACCCTTCATGTCGGCGCCGCCAAACTCTTCCTTGAAAAAGTCAGCATGGCCTAGCAGCTGGGAGCGTTCGGTCCGAGAGAGCCCTTCTTTGTGTTCGAAATGGACGAACCGGTTGCGCCATGCGACTAACACCGCCACGGCCAGAACGTAAGCAGGGTGCACCGTGTCTTTATAATGCGCACACAGCGCCGCCACCCGCTCCGGCAACGTCGGTCGGCGTTCTTCGTTGAGTTCCTTGCGTCCGTTCAACTAATTGTCGAGTTCCGGAGACGTAAGTCCGGAAATGCGGCTGATGATACGCAAGTACTGGTCCAGGGCATCGACAATCGCCACCATCGTGCCGCGCAGGGCAAAATTGCGGGTCTCTAACCATTCCGCTTCCGTCGTTGGTTTGCTCCAAGAAACGACGAGGTCGCTCGGCTTCACAGCTTCGTTGCCCTTCAAGGTCTCTAAGGCGACCAAGAGGGTATTAAGCAGGCGGTTTGCGTCTCCTGCAGCCCTGCGGAATGCGATCATGGCCGGCGATTGTTCGAAGCAAATAGACGGTTCATGCATCAGCCCACACCCTTTGGTTGATATTGTGAAACAGGCGCGTCCCCCCATCGCGCCGATCTCACCGCTTGAGTGGACAATCGAATTCCCGGATCCTGCCTTTAAGGCGTTGCGCCACCACCTACCTTCTGACCAGGCTGGTTCTAGCTAGAAGGCCGCATCAGTTTTCGTCGCTCAAAAGCTCACCTTTGCTGCCCTTGCCGACTGGACCTCAACAAGCTTGTCCTGTTGTTCATGTTTGTAGTCGAAATCACTGTCGATTGCGGCAATGAAGCGGGAACCTGCAAAGTACCAATCGTGACTGGTGCCGTCCGTTTTAACAAGCCATTCACCTGCAACGTGGGTCGGTACGCTGTGAAACAGCAGCACGAGCGACGCAGCGAGGCCTTTCGAAATCAACTGGTTGAACTCGTCGATCTCAGCGGGAATCTGTCGGCCTAGACGGCGCCCGCGGCTGGCCATCTCGATTCGTTGTTCAATCTGTGCAGGAGTTAGGTGCACAAATTTTGAGGTAAGGCCATATAGCCTCCCCACCTCTTCGACCAATTGCGGCCGAAACGTCTCAGGCAAGAGCCGAAGGTCGAGGTTTCGTTGAACAGAGATTTTCTGCGACCACAACACGTACTCAAACTTATTCAGCTTTTCCTCAACTGTCAGGTTGTAGCCCTGCTGTTGCACGAAGCACAGCTTGATCGACGCCTCGATTAAGAACCGCAACTCCCTTTTCGCAACGCTTCCCAACGATTCCATTGCGAGGGTCATCAAGGAGGTAGCGGATTGAATCAGGTCTTCGCCGACGTGTGAGAGGAGATGATTGGCTCTAAAAGCCGGGTCGCGCGCCGTATTCATGAAAATGTAGAAAAGGCCCGCCACGTAGGAACGCACAATAAACTCGGTTTTTGACAACCTTTCCGCAAGGGAAGATCAGTAACTTGTGTTCTGGACTGCCCGATAGCCCCACTCCCCACAGCGCCTACCATTTACAAATCCCTTTTCAAAATCCGTCTTGAAATAGCGCCGCCGAATCACGGTTACATGAGCGTTACATGGCGCCACGGATAGCTCGTGTAATTCATGTAACGTGTCGAAAGACCTGGCGCACCCGGCGCGATTCGAACGCACGACCCCTTCCTTCGGAGACATGGATGTGCCCGAGGGCCCAGTAGTCGAAGCCATGGCTGTGCAGGTCAGCGACGCTGCAGGGGCATAGACGTCGTGGCCGGGCGATCCGGCCAAGCTCGTATGCATGATGCCGACATTAACCGCGCCCTCACGTGGGGCTGAATATTTGGGAAGCAGACTGTCCGGCGCCTTGGGGCTCGCGAAGCTCAAGCCATGGAACATGACGTCGAGCCCGCCGGCTGTGTGCAGCACCGACTGGGGACGGCCGCCGAAGATTGTGACCGTGTCCGAGAACACGAGCTGTTTCGATATCCGTGACATTGCGTCATGATTGCCACGGATCTTGAAAACGTTGATGCCGGCCTGGTGAAGCCGCGTCATCTGCGACGCCAGGAACCGCGCCGTTTTCATCGATGTCTGGTCGCCATCATAGAGATCGCCGGCAATGACCAGGGCATCGACACGTTCCGCAAGGCAGAGGTCAACTATGGAGATGAATGCCTGGCGGCTGGCGTCTCCGACGAGTTCGGCAAGGTCGGGGTTTCGCATCGCCAGCGAACGCAGCGGCGAGTCGAGATGAATATCGGCGGTGTGTACGAATCGAAATGCCATTGAGCGGTCTCCGCCCACCAACATACCGATGTTCTATCGCGGCGCGTTAGATGAATTTGACGATAAGCGGTGTTGGCTTTCTATCGCGTTGGACGATGTGATTGTTGAAACTCAACCGAGCTCGGCAAGGGAGAAACGTGAGGCTTGGGTTCACGGCGTCACAAAAATCACATTCGGCATGTACTGGGCGTTCAAGTGTTGGACACAGGAAATAGTATCGCCTGTTTCGTTGGATATTGACTTTTTACCCGATTACTTGTCGGAATGACGGCTGATTGGGGGAGATAAATTGACAGTTCAGGACGCGCAGGCGGCACCGCCTTCTCAGGTGACGGTTTGGGATGAGCTGGAGATTTGGGCGAAGGATTTCTCGCCCTGGCAAAAGCTGACACTTGCTTGGGCCGTGCGATATGGCGTTCTTGCTGCAGAGCAGATCGAGCAGGTCTATAGTGTGTTCCTGCATGGATTTGGGTTGGCGGACGAACCAAATCCCAAGCTAGGGATTCCGGCAACAACAACCGGCAAGGCGAGCGGGCTCGCCTCCCAAAAACCCCGGCTCTTGCGCATTCATGATGTCAGCGGCGTAAATGCGCTGACCCCATCCGCCGAGCTGGTCTTTTCGCCACAACTGACGCTTATTTATGGTGGAAACGGTGCTGGAAAAAGCGGCTTCGCGCGCATCCTGACGAATGTGTGTTTCAGCCGAACTCGGCACGCGATCATTCCCGACATTTATGACGATACCGCTCCAAAAAAAGCCTCGGCTACCATTGTGGTGGTTGATCACGCTGGCAACGAAATCCCTCTCGTCTTCGATGGAACGACGGAGCATGCCGAACTGAAGAGGTCTTTTGCAGTATTCGATAGTTCCGTCGCGGGAAAGCATTTGAAGGATTCGGGGCCTCTCGGCTTCAAGCCGGCTGGTTTTGACGTCTTTCCCGAGATGGCGAGGGTGTATGGTCTGTTGGCTCAAAAACTGGCCGCCGCCATCGTTGGGCGACCACAGCAAAACCGCTTTGTGAACGCGTTCATCGGAAACGTAACTGCCGCTTCGGCCGCTGTTGCTGAACTGGGGCCAAAGACCGACCTGGCGGCTCTGCGGAAGCTAGCGGAGTACGGTAAGGACGAAGAAGCCCGAGTTGAGGAAATCCAGCGTTTGACGCTGGAATTGCAATCCACCTCACCCGAAGAGAGCATTCGACGGCTCTCGGAAGCGCGTACGCCGGTCGAGGTTCTGCGTGACACCTTGAAGCAGCTACGCGCGGGCCTTTCGCAGACTGTGCGGGATGGGGCGAAAAGCCTACTTGCGGAATTCAACGACACCGCCAGGACGGTAGCGGCAACCGGTACGGCATCGTTTAAGTCGGAAAAGCTGAAGGGCGCCGGTGGGCCGGAATGGGAAAAACTCATTGCAGCCGCTCACAAGTCGGCTGCCCTTGAACACGATCATTATCCAAATGACGGCGACAGTTGTTTGCTTTGCCAGCAGCCGTTAAGCGAGCAGGCCGTTGAACTTTTTGGCCGATATTGGGAATTCCTCACCAGTACGGACCGAACGGCGCTGATGGCCTTGGACACCAAGATCAAGGCCAAGATCAAAGGTTTCGAGAGCCTAACCCTCGATATTTTCGGCGAAGACACGGTTGCGCGAACATATCTCAAGGCTGCGCATCCCTCACTCGATGAGCAGATTATTCAGCTCCTTGCCATCCTCAAGCTTGACCGAGATGCCATCGTTGTAGCCTTGCAAAAGGCGGGAGAGACATTTCCAGGCGACGGCACCATGGATTTGACGCCGGCTTTTGAGGCTGTGATTACAAAGATTGACGCGGATATAGCAGATTTGAAGCTTCTCAGTGTCGCGGATGCCATCGCCAAGCTCGACGCAGAGAGGGTGGAGCTTCGTCATCGCGAAGTTCTAAGCAAGAATCTCGATGACATCGAAAAATACGTATCGGATCTCAAATGGTGTGAGGTCGCTGACTCTAAGGCCAAGCCGGCTTTGAGCCCCCGCCACCTTACCGAGAAGGAAAGTGAACTGTTTTCAAGGGTCATTGCCGAAACCTACAGGTCACGGCTCGCACAGGAATGCTCCGGACTCGAATGTGCCATCCCGGTCGAGTTTCGCACCAAAGGCCAGAAGGGGCAGACGATCCGCTCGCTTGCCATCCCAAACTGAGCGTGGCAGCGATTTTTCGCCCTTTCCGCACGTTGGCGCCATACATCCAATTTGTCGGCCGGATTCTGCGGGTGACCGTGCAGAACAGCCCGGGACACCCCGACAATTACGGCCACGTCGTCACCCACGCCGGCATGAACCTTGATGAACGGCTGCGTGAATTCAAGCTGTTCGAAAGCGATGATCAGAAGTTCTGGGAAGATGTCATCGGAGGCAAGGTGCCTGAGCCGCCTGCGGAAGTGAAGTCGGGTGAAGCTAGGATGAAATTGTCCGAAGGAGTCGTGGTAAACTACGAAATCGTCGACTCATTGATCGAAGAACAGTTCACCTCCGCCGAGCAGGAGGACATCATAAAGGAACTACGTGAAAACCTCGAGAGGTTGGGGTTGGATCCGGACCAGGCCGACGCAATTGTGCTGGCGCGCTCGACCGAGCAGAAAACATCAAGGCGCAGCCGTATCAGAAACTACCCATCCGGGAATGGGAGATGCGCCGGAAGGGCCTCAATGACGAGGTCAACCGCGCCGCGAACCTGCTCGCAAATAGGCTGGGCATTAACCGCGCCGGGCGATGGAGGGGACCGGGGTAGAGCTAGCGCAGATAACCTTCTTTCTGGCGAAAGAGGGCGTTACCATGGGCTCGATCATCGATGAAGAGGCCGACTTGGCGGGCGAGAAGGCGGTCCAGTCGTTCGACTTCGGCGTGGAGGATGCAGCCTGCCGCTTCATCTATTTCGAAGCGATGTCTGTTCGGAAGAATCCACCGTGGCTCGATTTCATCAATGAGCAATTAGGCGATGCGCCGATTACCTTCGGCACGACCAGCTTGAGCCCCAATGGTTTACTCCTGATCTCGATCGATGAGCGGGTATTCGCTGCGGTATTCGGCCGAAGCGCAACCGGCTGCCTGAACAGAAAGATGCTCGAACCAGATTTCGGCATCAAGACCGCGATGAACATGTGCGGCAATCAGGAAATTCGCCAAACGCGCAGTCAGAGCAATACCATCACGCCGACCCATATCGACCGCCAGGCCGCTAAGCCGTCCGACAGCTTCGTGTTTGGCTTGAGCGAGGCGGAGGACCTGCGGTACATATCGGCGCACATCAAGGGCAGCCGAAACACCACCTTGCAAGGTCGTGACAGCCTGACAGTGAAGGTGATCGGCGAAGACAAGCTCAGCTGGGGGAAAATCATTGCCCAGTGCCAACAATTCTTTGAGCGCTTCGGCGCGCGGGACTACATCGCCCTATTCCCCAACTACCGCAATTTTCAGCCTGCATCGGATGAGGATTCAGCCATACTCGACGCGGTCTTGGTCGCGGCATTAAGAGCGAAGGATTACGGGAAAGTCGAGCTGTGCATTCCTGAGTTTCTTTCGGAGGAGGATTACAGCTTCTCCTATTCTAACAAGGCCAAGCTAGAAAACACGATCTATTCGTTCCTTGAGCCCAAGCAAATAGAGAAGGTGTTCAAGACGCCGGAGGCTATCACCGTTGAACACCTCCAGAACAAACGCATCTATGCCTATTCGGCGGCTGAGGACCGTGTCCTGGGTTATCGGCACTGGTCGATATACGATTGTCTGGTCTACGAGCACGAGCTCGATGGCCGCTATTTCATTCTGAACGATGGGCGCTGGGTTCAGGTCGATCCCGAGTTCCATAATTCCATTATCGAGTTTATCGCCAATCGTGTGCAGGAGGAAGCGCCGGAAGACTGGTATCTCAATATCGACATTACTGATGATGCCACAAAGACGAATAGTGAAGCGATCTTCAATGCGCAGATCGTCGACCTGCGTCCTATTCGACCGCGCCAAGCTCCAGATTGGTGTAGGCCGCAAGGACAAGGGTTGCGATGTTCTCGACCTACAAGACAACGGCGTGGTGCGGATAATAAATGCCAAACAGTACAAGGACGCGTCATCTATCAACTACCTGTTCTCTCAGGCAAAATTCTACTGCGAAGCGTTCCTCAACGATGAGACGTTTCTCGGTGAAATTAGAGAATTCATCGAGCAAGGCCCAAGCCCGCAACGGGCAGCGTATCTTGATTACATAAAGCCCGAAATTGAGAACAACCACGGCGCAGACTACGTTCTCTGCCTTTGGCTACTCTACGACAAGAGCAAGGCAGCACCGGCAAAGGGCGGCATCCCCCTCATAGCTCAATACGAGCTCAAGCTTATGCACGACCACCTGCGCAAGGTCTGCAAATTCCAAAACATCGTCATTCGTTTCATCCCCGTGAAGACGACGCGATACACACAATCGCGTAAGAATAAGGAAACTGCGTAACGCACTGGCATGCGCCCGCTCAGGCTTTGTGTTTTCGTTGGGACAGGAAACCATGACCATTAGCCACGGAACAAAAGGCCCGGCCGCAAAGCCTGGTCCGGTTAAGCGACCCAATAAGCCGCCTGCGGCTGGCGCGGCGCCAGGTTCTGGAATGAACTTTCAGGCGGCGGTGACAAGCATCGCCGCCGTGCATCTGCTATTTGCCACTCCCATCGGATGGCTGGCAGGTATCGCTGATGACACTCCGGTGGCGGTCTGGGCGGAGACCCATGGTCCCGGCGACGATGTCAGGATCGAACTCAAGAACGGCCTTCCGATCGAGGTACAGGCCAAGAAAGGGCTGTCACGAGGTGGCGCGCTCTGGGATACACTGCTCGCGTTGGCGAACGGCATTCACGGCAAGACGATCGCCTTCGGTGTTCTCGTCGTGGCACCGGATGCGAGCGGAACGATTCAAAACGATCTTGCCAAGGACATCCTGAAACTGGGCGGGGGGCGAACGGACGGCCTGTCGGACATCGGGGAAGATTTCGTCCGTCGCCTTATGGCGGCGAAGCTGCCTGTGGCTACGTCCTGCGCACACCTGCGCATCCAGGTCGTACATGCTCTCGATTCTGACCGGCTCAGCGTCGATTCAGCTCAAGATCGCCTTCGTTCACTGTGCGTAATACCCGCGGATGCGGTCAGCGCCTGGAACGCTCTCTATCGCGGCGCGATGAACCTAATCGAGCACAAAGGGCGTTGGGAGGTCGGCCACCTCCAGCGGCTCCTTAGCAGCAGTTCCATCGCTCTGCGACTCGAACAATCTACCGCAGGAATGTTGCAGACGCTTTGCAGGTGGGTCACAGGGCAGTGCCAATTCTTCTCTCTGCCCGGCCTGAAGAAACAGCTGCCACTTTCAGATCTCCTACCAATGCAGACTCTCCTGCAGAATGACGTGGCGAAAGCAGTAGGTCCCGCGGAAGCGCTCGAAAGCTATCATGCCAGTGGCAGAGATGCGCCGCGGCAACGCAGCGAGGCCTTCGACGCCGAGTTCACCGGGCTCTTTCACAGGCACTCAGTCGTCGTCGCAGGACCCGGCCTCGGGAAATCGACTCTCATCCTTCAACTCGCGCGTACTTACGCGAGTATGGGATTTCCAGTGCTTCGGGTATCGCTGAAGTCGCTCGCTGCGTCGGTGCGGGCCGGCGCGTCCTTTGAGGAAGGTCTCTACAAATGGGGCCTTGATTCCGCGCCCGTCAGCGTTGCCGCTTTTGAGGCGGCGAGACTCACTGACCTCGTGGTTCTTGCCGATGGGCTCGATGACTGTGGTGACCAGCACAATCCGATTGGCGACGCGCTCGCGGCGTTTGCAAAAAGCCACCCGAACGCCCGCATCGTCGTGACCACAAGGCCGATCGGCTATGAAACGCAGGCGCTCCTGCGTTGGCGTCACTATGACCTAAATGCGCCGGACGCCGACAAGGGCGCATCCAATCTTGGCGCGCTGGTGAAAGCCGCTGCCTCGACCGATGAACTGAGGAACTCAGCCAGCGAAATCGCCAAGCGCGAGCTCGGACGAAGCAAAGCCGCCGCAACGATCGCCTCAAGTCCGCAACTGCTGGGGATGGCTGCTTCCCTCATCGCCACCGAGGCGGCACTGCCGGTTTCCCGCGCTGCCCTGTACGAGCGCATGATTGCTTTGCTGTCGAAGAAGTCGCGCTATGCCGACGAGTCCGTCGGCGAGACCGTCCGGCAGCGGGTGATGGAGATCGTGGGGTGGATACTTGTCCGCGATCCGATCGCCAGCACCCAGTCGATCATCGATGAGTGTTGCCGCATCATTGCTCCCGAACTCGGGGTGACGCCGCTCGCGGCCTCCAGGCAGGTCGAGTCGGCCATCGGCTTTTGGGAAGCAGGTGGCCTGATCGAACGGCTCCATCATTCGGGAACGACTCTGATGACTTTCATCCACAAGAGCTTCGCCGAGTACGCCGCGGGTCGCTACCTCGTCGGCCTTGAAGGGACCGAGCGAGCGTCACAAATCGAAAAGGCAGTAGACGACGCATCTTGGAGCGAGGTAATCGGCTTTGCAGCGGGCATGAGTGTGGGCGATGAGATCGCCCGGCTTCTCGTGGCGCGGCAAGCGAGCGGCACACACGGTCAGATTCAGCGCGCTGTTGCCCTTCTGACCGACCCTGACGCCGAGATCACCGACTCCTACGCTGCAATTCTTGTCTCGGCTGCATTCGAAGCCGCGATCCGCGGGAACGATGAAGGCTTTGAGATTGGCATGGCCCTGGTCAGCCTTGCTCGCACACGTCCCAAGTTGGCCGGTCCGGCGGCTGGCAAGTATCTTGACGACGACGACGCGGTAGCTCGGTTGGTTGGTTGGGCTGCCGCCGTAAATGCAGGGCCGGAATGGTTCGACGCAACTGCGCTTCGGCGGGTACTCGCCGCACTTACCGCGGAGATTGTGCTTCCGCAACGAGGCTCTCTGCTGGGAGGATTGAGGCTAATCCTCCGCAAGGATCGCGATCTCTTGCAGGAGGTTGCCCTTGCTGCCCTGCGCATGGTTCCCGACGGGGAGGCTGAGGAGTTTTTGGCGACGGCCCTGGCCGGCGAGGCATTTCAAACCGTCGGCTTTCTCAGCAAGGTGGAGACAGAACTCGAGCGCCGCGGCCTGGCCGAGGTCAGGAAGCCATGGGCAAAAGGGTTGGAGAGCATGGCTTGGGCGGTCGGCAAGGTTGCCGATCCCTGGACCAAGGGCTCGCGTGCCACCCTTCAGGGCGTCGTCGATGCCCTCAAGACAGATACCGCAGCCGGTGGGTCGATCTCCGAGACCTATCCCTACGTTGCCAGCTTGCTGCGACTCGCCGGATTCTACGACGTCATCGCGGGTGATGTTGTCGCCTGGACACTCGCCTATGACGCTGCGGGGGTCAAAGAGGCACTGCGACTGCTGGCAATCGCCGGTGCCATGCCGGCCGACATGCTCGAAGCCGATGCGTTGGGTCTTTCCAATCATCTCGCAGCCGAACCAGACAAGGGTATCTTCAGCTTTGGCTTGCCGTCGGTCGATTTGCCCCCTTTGGCTTGGGAGAGGATTACTGCGGCCAGGCCCGATCGCGAGCTCTTGCTCAAAGCTCTTGCGCACAAGTCTGAATGGTTGGTCGAGGTGGCCGCGAGTGCGCTTGAGGCTGATCCGCCGGCTCTCGTCGATCTTCAGACTCGCCTAGCTGGAGCTAAGGATCTGGAACTCGCGGGCCTCGCCCATGTGATTGTCAGTCGCTATCCCTCGTTCGCCGTGGAAACCTTGCTTCCGGTTTTGAGTGGCCCGCCACGGCCCGGTCTCGAATATGTTCTCAGCAGCCTTGCGTTGCTCGATAGCGATCCAAGCGACAGCCTCCTGCTCGCTCTCGCGGAAGTGCTTGTCGGGAAGGATGTGCATGTGGCTAACTCGGGAGCCAAGCTCGCGCTCGAGCTGGTAAAACGCCAACGTTTCGCTGACAACGAGCTCCTGCAACGATCTTTCGAGCATTGGAAAATTCATGAAGAGCCCTACCCGAAGTCGGCTGGTGTTGTCCCCCGCAACCCAAGACCGTATCTTCTGGAAGCTCTGCTTCTTCTGGACGCGATCGACCATGGAAAACTCGTCGATCTTGTAAGCGACCCGCGATCCGACATACGGTCGCTCGCCGAATCACATTTAGAATCGCGGATCCGCGCGGCACCAGCGCTTCAGTGCCTTGCAGTCGACGCTTTGTTGCGGCGCGCCGTGCCCCCCGCATTCGCTGCAAAGCTCGTTTCCAGAATCACTTTCGACCCGGATCATGTCCGTGCGCTTTCAGTGCTTCTCTCCGATCAGGATCCGCGCTGGCGCCTGACAGGCATGAACCTGCTCGTCTCGCCGCCTATGCAACCCGACGAGGTCCACGCCTATGCCTGCAGGCTGGAACATGATCCTGAGATCGAGATACGCGAAAGGGCACACAAGCTGCTTAAGAGCACACCGCCGACGCCCTAGACTAGGCGCCCTCACTTGCTCGCGCTCCCATTTCGAGAGACTTTTCGCCGGTGATGCGCACTCTGGCGCGCCGCGACGATTGTGAGCCCTTTCAAACGGAAAAACCGCCCTGGTTAGACCGGGACGGTCATTGATTTATGATAGAATTGGTTGCGGGGACCCGATGTAAGTGTGCAAACGGCCTATAACGTCGAGTTAGCAAAGGAATTCGGTGGCAGCACTGTATTGACGGTATCCCTCTGGCGACTCGATCCCCTGCATCGAACGGCATGACCGGGGACCATCTGGGCCAGATCGAGGGCAATTGCTGCAGATAGTTTCGGGTGCGATGGCATTGTGCGAACAGAGAAATGATCGGGAACCGAACCAATCCACAGAAATATTTTGTTGGTATTTTTGTTGGTTAGCTCTGCCATTGCCGAGTCGTAACTATTTGACACCAAAACGAGATTTCCTTGGCTTGGATTCCGCCTCTGGGCACCATTTTTCCAAGGGTCCGTTCCGGACACATGGGTTACGGTTTATACCGGAGACATGGGTAACACTTTTGGCCCGAAAGGGTTTTGGAGTGGTTCGAGCCTGCATG
>NZ_AYWP01000047.1:0-32771 GCF_000502435.1 Mesorhizobium sp. LNHC232B00 | reverse complement strand
TCATGCTCGGCCAGCGATCCGAACGGCCGGCGATCGATCCTGAGAATGCGGGGATCATTGAAATGCGTGTCGCTTGTAAAGAATACCATCGTCGGCGCAGCACTCCCGATGCGAGATAGCGGGGGAACGTTTCGGTGACCGCCTGCAACTGTACCTTAGCTGCCTTGGGCCGCCAACGATCCCGGCGCCGTTGGTTCATTGCCGCCCGGCGGCTGTTGCGGCCGATAACCGCCGGCTGCATGGGATCTCTATCGGAGTGGATGACGTCGATCGATGGCACCGGCTGGCCCAAGGCCGAGCTCGACCGCTATGCCGCTATCAGAATGCCGACGTCCACGATGAGGTGCCCAACGCCGCGCGCCTTGCTCATTGCTGTGATGGCGCAGCACGATAGAAATCTCGTTGCCGCCAGTCAACAGACGGGTCCCAAGTAGAAGGGAGTACAGCCCCTGATCTCCTCATGCTTCGGAGGCCGCGTCTCGCCCGTCGGACGGAACAATCATCTTGCGGGGATGTTCGACACTGGCGCCTGCCTGGGCCACTTTGGCCCTGTCGTCGCTGCGAACAGCACTGCCCCCTTTGCAACGCTGGCGTTGTCGTCCACGTCGATGGCTCTCTTGGAGGTGATCGAGGCTTCGATTTCCGGCGGAAGAAGAACCGCAACCGTCACGGCGGGCGCGAGATGTTCATCCCCATCGTCGACAAGCTGGCACAAGCGTTGGCACCGCTCGATCGTTCGGAAGGCGGGACGGTACTGAAGAATGCCTATGGGCATCCATTCGCCGAAAAGAAAGCGAATGGCTGTCGACATCGCCCGCGCCATCAACGAGCGTGAGGCCAAATGCGATGCGATGAAGCAGCGAGCGGCCCTGCGCGTCGTCAAGTAAGTCAAACCAACCGATCATGCGCAGGATGGCATATCGACCGACCTTCTCTTTGGGCCCATAATCGGCCCAAACGTTTTGGGCCAAGCCGTTTCCTTCGAATTCTCTCGTATGGTCTGGCGAACCAAAGGACCAAGAAGACGACTGGTTACGAGCTTCGAGATATCGCCAATGTAGCCCCAGGTCGTCAGGAACTCCTGGTAGTGAATGACCGAAATGGGTCGCGAGCGAACGGGCCGCTTTCTAGGGCCAAGGTGGGATAGAACACCATGCGGACCACCCTAGGCGAGCAATTGATAAAACCAGGGTCGACCAAGCCGATACCGTTGCGCGACAGAAGGCAACTACCCGAGGGTTTGGCTTGCTAAGGCATAGGTCCTCAACGAGCTGCCGTAAGGAACAGCGGCAATGCGTTTGCCCAGCGACATGGTCACCACCGTGTCAAATACCGGCATTCCGCTGTGCGACAAAAAGGCGGCGAACTCGCCATTGTCCATATGGGTGTCGATGCGCAGGAAAGACCCCGAATGGTCGGCCACGTGCGGCCGGACGACCGCCAACGCGTCGGCGTCGCTAACCGCCACGACCGGTCCCACGACATGGCCCCGCCCGAACGGCCGGCAGAGCGCGAAAGCGCTCAGCGTATGGCCCTTGAAAAGACCATAGCCGGCCGAGTGAACGAAAAGTTTTTCGATGAGAGCCGCCCGCCTCACGCCGAACCCGGCCGCGTCGAGCGCGATCACAGCGGCAATGTCATTTTCGCCCAAACTTCGGACATCGCCTCGAATATTTGCCGGCCTGCCCGTCATCTGCAAGCTGGCGACGCCCTGGCATTGATAGACGGTCTTCTCCGGCTGGAAGTCCAGCGAGAGATAGAGCCGCCTTGCCGCGCGCGTTGCATTCAGGCGCAGATCGCGCCCGGCGACCTTCTCGAAGACCCGCTTCATCAGCCATTGCCCCGCCCCCAGCGTCTGCAATCGCGGCGAGGTGATGACCATCCCCACTGTGGCGAAATCGGCACCATGCGCGAACCACATGGCCGAGCCGAGAACGCGGCCGATCTCGTCGAGCGCCACGAACCCGTGTCCCATTTCGCGAAGGAACTGCCAGTCCTCAGCGCGATGCGGCCATCCCACGGCGAGCGAGTGTGCGTGCAAGCGGTCCAGTTCGACGCCTTCGATGTCGCCGATCCGCATCGAGAAAGTGTCGATTTTCAAGCTTCCGGACGGCTTCAAGTCCATGCCCCTACAAGATTGTCCTACCGAGCGCGGCACAACGACGGCCACCCTCTGCCCGCCAACGCTAAACGAGCGGACCGGTACGATTAGCTCGAAAGCCGCGCGGCAACGCAAGATTCAACTGAAACATTTCAGCTTTCGGCACGCAATCGCGAAAGAATGCACACACTCTCTCTGGAAATCTAGCAGCATATGGTCGACGGCTCCGATCCGGCGAACCCGAACGTTTTGAGGACTGGAATGGACGTCTTCGACATCCTCGATCGTCTCGTCGCTTTTCCAACGGTCGCCGGCAGGCCGAACGGCGATATCGCGGGCTGGATCAAGACCTATCTCGCTGAACACCGAGTTCAGGTCACCGTGCTTCCGGGGCCGGAAGGCGATCGTTCCAATCTTTTCGCGACGATCGGCCCCGCCGATGTCCCGGGCTACATCCTGTCCGGCCATATGGACGTCGTTCCCGCCAGCGAGCCGCAATGGAGTTCGAGCCCTTTCGCACTGCGCAAGGAGGGGGAACGGCTCTATGGACGCGGCACCACGGACATGAAGGGGTTTCTTGCCGCGGCACTCGCGGCCGTGCCCGCGCTGACGGGACTGCGCCTTGCCGGGCCTATCCACCTCGCCTTTTCCTACGACGAGGAGGTCGGATGCCGTGGCGTGCCGCATTTGATCGCCCGCCTTCCCGAATTGTGCGCGAAGCCGTTGGGCGTCATCGTCGGCGAGCCGAGCGGCATGCGCGCCGTGCGCGGCCATAAGGGTAAGGCGGCCGCCCGGGTGATCGTCAACGGGCGCTCGGGGCATTCCTCGAGGCCCGATCTCGGGCTCAACGCCGTCCATGCCATGGCCTATGTGCTGAGCGCGGCCGTGAGCGAAGCCGAGCGGCTGACACACGGTCCATTCGACGCCGCCTTCGAGCCGCCCTACTCCTCGCTGCAGGCGGGCGTCGTGGCAGGCGGACATCAGGTCAACATCATCCCCGGCACCTGCACTTTGGACCTGGAGGCACGCGCCATACCTGGTGTCGACCCGGCAAGCCTGCTCGCGCCGGTCAAGGCGCGGGCAGAGGCCCTCGCGGCCGACGGCTTTCGTATCGAGTGGAGGCCGATGAGCGCTTATCCGGCGCTGTCGCTGCCTCAGGATACGGCGCTTGCGGCACTGCTGGGCGAACTGACCGGCGATGCGCCGCTCGCCGCCGTCAGCTACGGCACGGAGGCCGGACTTTACCAGGCCGCCGGGCTCGATGCGATCATTTGCGGACCCGGCGACATAGACCGCGCCCACAAACCCAACGAATACATCCTTGCCAGCGAACTCACCGCCTGTCAGCGAGTGATCGAGGCTCTGGGCGTCCGCTGCGCGGCATGAGAGGAACGGAATGACATTCCTGTTCAATTCCGATGCACGGCGCGGCGCGATCTTCTGCGAGGTATTCGCGACAGAACTGCCGGATGTTCCCATCACGATGGATGCCGCGACGGTCGATCCCGACGCCGTGCGTTATCTGATCAGCTGGACCGTGCCGGACAACCTCGTTCTTTATACGAACTTGGAAATCCTGTTTTCCATCGGCGCCGGCGTCGACCAATTTCGCCTGGATGCGGTACCTGCAAACGTGAAGGTCGTGCGCATGATCGAGGAAGGCATCGTGCGCATGATGCAGGAATATGTGACGCTGGCCGTACTCGCGCTCCACCGCAACCTGCCTGGATATCTCGCGCAGCAGCGCGCCGGCGAATGGGCTGACATCGCCCAGCTCCAGGCCGGGGCGCGCCGGATAGGCGTGCTCGGCCTCGGACAGCTTGGCCAAGCCGTCCTCGACCGCCTGAAGCCCTTCGGCTTTCCGCTCGCCGGATGGAGCCGCTCGCCCCGGCGGATCGAGGGCGTGACCTGCCACCATGGCGAGCCCGGGCTGACCGAGATGCTCGCCGTCAGCGACATATTGATCTGCCTGCTGCCGCTGACCGAGGAGACGCGCGGTTTGCTCGATGCCGGCCTGTTTGCGCAACTGCCTGAAGGGGCGGCACTCGTCCACACCGGCCGGGGGCCGCAGCTCGACGACGAAGCCCTCGTCACCGCGCTCGACAGCGGCCACCTTTCGGCGGCGATGATCGACGTCACCGATCCCGAACCGCTGCCGGCAGGCCATCCGTTCTGGTCGCATCCGAAGGTCATCCTGACTCCGCATGTCGCCAGCGTCACCCAGCCCGCCAGCGCAGCAAAGGCGGTTGTCGAAAACATCAGGCGTTACCGCGCCGGTCTTGATCCCATCGGGCTCGTCGACCGGTCGCGCGGCTACTAAGTGCATGTCGCCCGGAAGTGTGCAGCGGTTCTGGGACAACGACACATCAAGCCAAGATCCTCCAACATGAAAGACCATCTCTTGTCCCTGCTCAAGACCGTCGATACTAGGCCTGTCTTCCAGCCGCGCGAATCCGCGGCGCTGCCCGAACGGCTGATTTCCGGCAACCCTGGCTTCAAAACCTGGGCGCAGGATGTTGCCAAGGGCGACCTCGTCCATACCGGCGTCTGGGAGGCGACGCCCGGCGAAACGCGCTCGATCAAGGGCGAGACTTTCGAGTTCTGCCACATCCTCTCCGGCTTGATCGAAATCACGCCCGACGGCGGCAAGCCGGTGACCTATCGCGCCGGCGACAGCTTCGTGATGAAACCTGGCTTCACCGGGGTTTGGAAGACCATTGAGACGGTCCGCAAGATCTACGTGACGGTAGGGTAACGGGAGCGCGAAGGCGCCGGCCTCCGCAACAGATTTTGCCGTCTGTCATCGCCGGCACACAACAATCATCCGCGACCGATCGTCGAACGGCGCATGCTGCGCCAGAGCCCGCGCTAGGCTTCTGCAGAATATTCCAGAGTGGGTGCCATGGGCTTGAGCTTCGATCCGGATACCGTCTCGCTTCCCGTCGGCCATTTCATCGGCGGCGAGCTGATCGCGGCCGAGGGCGCGATCGAGATGCGCCGCCCGTCGGACGGCAAGGCATACGCCGCCTGCCAGGTGGCCGGCGTCGATATGGTCGGCCGTGCCGTGGAAAGCGCCAAGGTGGCGCTGAAGGCCAGCAACTGGGGCGGCGTCCGGCCACGCGAGCGCACAAGGGCACTCCAGGCCTGGGCCGATCTGATCGAGGCGGAAGCCGAAACGCTGGCCAGGATCGAGGCGCTGTGCTCGACCCGGCCTGTCGGCCAGCTCGTTGCCGGCGACATCGCCGTGACCGCCGAGCAGATCCGCTTCTTTGCCGAGTTCGCCGACAAGGAAGGCAGCGAGCTCGTGCCCACGGACGATGCCACCCTTGGCATGATCATGAGCGAGCCCTATGGCGTGGTGGGCGCGATCACGCCCTGGAATTTTCCGATCTCGATGGCCGGCTGGAAGCTTGGGCCGGCTCTGGCCGCGGGCAATGCGGTGGTGCTGAAGCCATCGGAAATGACACCGTTCTCGGCAGTCTACATGGCGCAACTCGCCGTGAGGGCGGGCCTGCCGGCAGGGCTCATAAACGTCGTGCTGGGAGACGGCCTGACGACCGGCACGGCGCTGACCGGCCATCCCGAAATCGCCAAGGTCTCGTTCACCGGCTCGACCCGCGCCGGCTCAGCGATCATGGAGAACGTCGCCCGCGCCGGCGTCAAGCCGATGACGCTGGAACTCGGCGGCAAGAGTCCGCAGATCGTCTTTGCCGATGCCGATATGGAGAAGGCCGCGACGGCCATCGCCGGCAGCGTCACCTTCAATGCCGGTCAGGCCTGCGTCGCCGGCACGCGCCTGATCGTCGAGAGGAGCGTGGCCGACAGGTTGACGGCTGCCATCCTGGAAAGGATGAAGGCGGTGCGGCCCGGCCCGACTTGGGACGAGGCGACGCAGTATTCGCCTGTTATCTCGGAACGGCAGCGGGCCCGTGTCGACAGCATCGTGCGGGCCGCGATCGAGGCCGGCGGCGAATGCCTGACCGGTGGCGGCGTCATGGACAGCCCCGGCTATTTCTACCAGCCGACGCTGATCTGTGATGTCGACCAGGCCAATCCGGCGATCGTCGAGGAAATCTTCGGCCCGGTCCTCACCATCCAGACCTTCGAGACGGAGGAAGAGGCGCTGGCGCTGTCCAGCCATCCAACCTACGGGCTGGCTTCCGGCCTGTTCACCGCCGACCTGTCCCGCACGATCCGCCTGGCACGCAAGCTCGAAGCGGGCACCGTCTGGATCAACCGCTACAGCCGCTCGCGCGACCATATCCTGCCGACCGGCGGCTACAAGCGCTCCGGCATCGGCAAGGATCTCGGCCGCGAGGCTTATCTCGCCAACCGCAGGACCAAGAGCGTCCTGATCAGCCTCTAGAGAAGATGCCGATGAAGCCCTACTCGATCGCTTTGATCCCCGGCGACGGCATCGGCCGCGATGTGACCGCCGCCGCCTGGACGGTGCTGGAGACCGCAGCCAAACACGCGGGCTTTGCCTTGACGGGAACCCAGTTCCCTTGGTCCTGCAAATTCTACAAGGATACCGGCCGCATGATGCCCGAAGACGGCATCGAGACCTTGCGCGGCTTCGACGCCATTCTTCTGGGCGCCGTCGGCTGGCCAGCGGAGGTACCGGATTCCGTTTCGTTGCACGGCCTGCTGCTGCCGATCCGCAAGGCATTCGTGCAATACGCCAACATAAGGCCGCACCGCCTGCTGCCGGGCGTCAACGGCCCACTACGTGCCGAGAGCTTCGACATCCTGTGCATCCGCGAGAACACCGAGGGCGAATATTCGGGCGCCGGCGGGCGCGTGCATCAAGGCACTCTGGACGAGGTCGCGGTGGAAACCTCGATCTTCACCCGCGCCGGCGTCGAGCGCATCCTGCGCTTCGGCTTCGAGCAGGCGCGGAAACGGCGCGGCAAGCTGGCCTCCGTCACCAAGTCCAACGCGCAGAAATACTCGATGGTGTTCTGGGACGAGATCGCGCGAAAGCTGGCTGCGGATTATCCGGACGTCGATATCACCAGCTATCACGTCGACGCGCTGGCCGCGCGCATGATCATGGCGCCGGAGAGCCTCGACGTGGTCGTCGCCTCCAATCTGTTCGGCGATATCCTGACTGACATAGGCGCAGCGATCCAGGGTGGGCTCGGCTACGCCGCCTCGGCCAACATCAATCCCGACCGCTCGGCACCATCCATGTTCGAGCCTGTGCACGGTTCCGCGCCCGACATCGCGCATCTGGGCATCGCTAATCCCATCGCCACTATATGGTCCGGCGCCATGATGCTCGACCATCTCGGCGAAGCGGTCGCAGCCGGGCGGGTCATGCAAGCGGTCGAAGCGACAACCGCGCGCGGCATTGGAACCATTCCGGGCAAAGACAGAACGCAGGCCATCACGGCCGCCGTCGTTGCAGCGCTCTCCTGATTGCAAGGTCGTTTTCGATGAAAAACCTCAAAGACAAAAGTCTCTTCCGCGAAGCCGGCCTGATCGACGGCAAATGGGTCGCTGCCCGCTCCGGCAAGACGGTCGATGTTGTCGATCCGGCTGCTCAGTGCGCGATCGGCACGGTGCCCGACATGGCCGGTCCGGAGACCCGGGCGGCCATCGAGGCCGCGGCGTCCGCTTATGCTGGCTGGAAGAAGAAGACCAACGCCGAGCGCGCTGGCCTCCTGGAGGCCTGGCATGGCCTGATGCTGGCGCATCTGGACGATCTCGCGCTGATCCTGACGACGGAACAGGGCAAGCCGCTGGACGAGGCCAAAGGCGAGATCCGCTACGGGGCTTCCTTCGTCAAATGGTTTGCCGAGGAGGCACGCCGCATCAACGGCCACGCCATCCCCTCGCCGACGCCAGACCGGCGTATCATCGTGCTCAAGGAGCCGGTCGGTGTGTGCGGCATCATCACGCCGTGGAACTTCCCCAACGCGATGATCACCCGCAAGGTCGCGCCGGCGCTGGCCGCCGGCTGCACGGTTGTGATCAAGCCATCCGAGTTCACGCCCTATTCGGCGCTGGCGCTCGGCGTGCTTGCCGAACGCGCGGGCATCCCCGCCGGCGTCATCAACATCGTCACCGGCATGCCGGCCGAGATCGGCAACGAGATCATGGCCAACGAGACTGTTCGCAAGATCTCCTTCACCGGCTCGACGCGGGTCGGTTCGCTGCTGATGCGCGGCGCGGCCGATACTGTCAAACGGCTCAGCCTCGAACTCGGCGGCAACGCGCCCCTCATCGTCTTCGACGACGCCGATCTCGATCTCGCCGTCGAGGGCGCGCTTGTCTCGAAATTCCGCAATGGCGGACAGACCTGCGTCTGCGCCAACCGCATCCTCGTCCAGGCCGGTGTCTACGAAGCCTTCGCCGCCAAGCTTTCCGCTCGCGTCAACACCATGACGGTCGGACCGGGCACTCAAGCCGGTGTCGCCATCGGGCCGATGATCAACATGGCGGCGGTCGAGAAGATCAACCGCCATGTCGAGGACGCGCTCGCCAAGGGTGCTTCGATCATCACAACGAGGCCGGCATTGCCCGACGGTCCCCAGTATGTCGCGCCGCTGGTGCTGACTGGTGCCACAAAAGACATGCAGCTCGCCGCCGAGGAAACGTTCGGCCCGGTCGCGCCGCTTTTCCGGTTCGAGACGGAAGAGGAGGCGATCACGCTCGCCAACGGTACGCCCTATGGGCTTGCTTCCTACTTCTACACCGAGAATTTGAAACGCGCCTGGCGCGTCGGCGAGGCGCTGGAGTTCGGCATGGTGGGGCTCAACACCGGCTCGGTCTCGATGGAAGTCGCGCCCTTCGGCGGCGTCAAGCAGTCCGGCCTCGGCCGTGAGGGGGCGCAGGTCGGCATCGAGGAATATCTCGAGATGAAGAGCTTCCACATGGGCGGGCTCAGCTGAGGCAATTTGGCTGAGAGCCCAAAGCGGACCACATCGAAGCTCACTGGATCCGGTCGAGCGCCTTGTAATAGAGGCCGACCATCGGCAGGAACCAGGGCTTGCCGGAATAACCGGGAATGGCAGGCCATTCGAGCCCCTTCAGCGGATTGCGGTCCTCGCGGCCGAGCATGGCATCGGCCAGGACCATGCCGAGATGGGTGGAAAGCTGCGCGCCGTGGCCGGAATAGCCCATCGCGTACCAGACCCCGTCATGATAGCCGGCCCGCGGAAAGCGGTCCTTGGTCATGTCGACCAGCCCACCCCAGCAATAGTCGATCTCGACCTTGGCGAGCTGCGGGAAGATCGCCGCGAGGCCCGCCTGCAATATCTGTCCGCTCTTCGAATCCGAGCGCTGGTCCGAAGTCGCCGAGAAGCGCGCGCGACCGCCGAAGATCAGGCGCTTGTCCGGTGAAAGCCGGAAGTAGTTGCCGATATTCATCGAGGTGACGCATGTCCGGTTGCCGGGCATGGTGGCAGTGATCTCGGCGTCGCTCAACGGCCGCGTGGCGATGATGAAGCTGCCGACGGAGATGATCCTGCGGCGAAAATAGCCCAAATTCGGCGTGGTATAGGCGCCTGTCGCTACCAGCACGTTGTCGGCGCTGATGCGGCCGCGGGAGGTCGTCAGCTCATGCCTGCCACCGACCTGCTTGCGGTCGGTCACCGCCGCATTCTCGTGGATGATCGCGCCGTGGCGGGCCGCGGCTGTCGCAAGGCCTGCCACATAGCGGCCCATATGCATCATGGCGCTCTTCTTCGACAGCATCGCGCCGTGGAAGGGCGAGCTGATCTCGGATTTGAGGTCGGCCGCCGACAGCAGCGCCGTATCCGGATCCACTTCCGCATGGAGGGCTTCGAAATTGCGGGCGATCGCTTCGAAATGCTGCGGCTTGGAGGCGAGCTTCAGCTTGCCGGCGCGGCGGAAATTGCAGTCGATGCCCTCTTCGGCAACCAGCGCCTCAATGGTGTCGACGGAGTCGTCGAGCGCGCGGTAGAGCGCGATCGCGCGTTCCTTGCCGAGTTCCGCCTTGGCAGAGAGGTAGCTGTGAGCGAGGCCGTTGTTCAGGTGCCCGCCATTGCGGCCGGATGCGCCCCAGCCCACGCGCTGCGCCTCCAGCACCGCCACCTTCGCGCCGGCCTTCGCCAGTTGGCGCGCCGCGGCGAGACCGGTGAAGCCGCCACCGACGATGACGGCATCATAGTGCCCCTCGACCGGGCCTTGCGCTCCGCCGGAAAAGACAGGGGCGGTATCGTGCCAGTAGGAGATCAGTTTCATCGACGATCCGCCTGTTTCAAAGCCCGATCACTCCCGGGAGACCCGAAATGTCTGATATCTCGACATAGCCATAGTAAGGGTTTGCCGGTTCGTGGCCGCGATTGACCCAGACCTTGTTCGTGATGCCGAGATCATGTGCCGACATCAGGTCGTAGCGGAACGAGGACGAGCAGTGAAGAATATCTTCCGGGCCGCAGCCCAGCATGTCGAGCATGTATTCGAAGGCCTTGAAACGTGGCTTGTAAGCCTGCGCCTGCTCGGCCGTGTAGACGGCATGGAACGGCGCGCCGAGCTTCTCGACATTGGACAGGATCTGCGCGTTCATGGCGTTGGACAGGATGACCAGCGGAATTTCCTTGGCGACCTTAGCCAGGCCGGCTGGGACATCTGCATGGGGCCCCCAGGTCGGGACACGCTCATAGACCATCCTGGCGTCGTCAGGGCTGAAGGCAACACCATTGCGCTTGCAGGCCCGCTCGAGCGCGTTGTAGACAACGTCGGCATAAGGCTTCCAGTCACCCATGATCTCGTCGAGCCGATAGGCGGCGAAGTTCTTGATGAACTCCTGCATACGCGGTTCGTCGAGCCGGCTGCCGTAAAGGTCTCGCGCCGCTTCCGCCATCTGGAAATTGGTCAACGTGCCGTAGCAGTCGAAGGTGATATATTTGGGCCTGAAAGAAGCCATGTCCGTCGATCTCCAGTGGAAGCACATTCGCGTTGGGAAGCATTTCATCATAGGACGGGTGGTGGCGACCCACCTGACCGAAATCGCCCTCCCGAAAGCAGAAAGTTCCGTATCCGCCACCCGGTTTGGCACGCTGTAGCATCTGGTGTGTCGAACGCGGCGCCGCGCGTGACGTGGAGCGCCTCCGCTGTGGCGGGCGCCAGCACAAGATGCGGCGCACCGCTTGCGCTACGGCGAAAGATAGCGCCAAGGCCGAAGCCTTCAGACGATTTGCGACGCGACAATGGTCGAGACTTGAGGGCAGACGGAAGGATGCCTCATGCAGCAGGGCGATATCGAGATTCAGGACTTCGGGCCGGACCATATCGAGGGAGCCGTGACGCTTTCTCGCCAGGAGAATTGGCCGCATCGCCCGCAGGACTGGCAGATGGCGCTGCAGCTCTCAAGCGGCGCGGTCGCGCTCGACGACCAGGGCCGTGTCACCGGAACCATCCTGGTGACACCCTATGGCGCGGACTGCGCCATGATCAACATGGTGATCGTCGACAGGAACGTGCGTGGCAAGGGGCTCGGGCGCCGGCTCATGGATCAGGCCATCGCCCTTGCCGGCGACCGTCCGCTGCGGCTCGTCGCGACGAATGACGGCATGCCTCTCTACCAGAAACTGGGCTTTGTGCCCTCCGGCACGATCCGGCAGCATCAAGGTACGGTTGCAGCGCTCGGCGTGCCGGATGGAGTGGAAGCCGCAAGCATGGACGAGCTGCCGGACATCAAGGCGCTGGACCGCAACGCCTATGGCGCCGACCGGCAAGCCCTGATCGATGCGCTGGCCGAGCGCGGTCAATTCGCAATCATCCGCCGCCACGGCGTGATTGAAGCCTATGCCGCAATCCGCCTGTTCGGACGCGGTGAGGTGATCGGACCGGTCATCGCGGAAAGCGCTGACACCGCGAAGGCCCTGATTAGCTTCTTCGCCGCGAACCGCCCCGGCGCCTTTCTGCGCGTGGATACCGACAGCGCGACCGGCATTGCCGGTTGGCTCGAGGAAATCGGCCTCACCCATGTCGGCGGAGGCGTGGCAATGGACCGTCCGCCCAAGAGCGTCGCGGAACAGACCAGGCCAAAAGTTTACGCCCTCGCCAACCAGGCGCTCGGCTAGGAGGACAACAATGCTCGCGAATTCCCTGATCGAACTCGATCGCGCCCACCTCATCCATCCGGTCTCATCATACCGCGGCCATGAGGCGCTCGGCGTGCGCGTCTTGAAATCGGCGAAGGGGGCGACCGTGACCGATGCGTCAGGCCGGCAACTCGTTGACGGATTTGCGGGGCTGTGGTGCGTCAATGCCGGCTATGGTCATGACAGCATCGTCGAGGCGGCGGCCCGGCAGATGCGCGAACTCCCCTACGCCACTGCATATTTCGACCTCGGCTCGGAGCCGGCCATCCGCCTCGCCTCGGAGCTGGCTGAGCGCGCGCCCGGGGATCTCAATCACGTCTATTTCACGCTCGGCGGGTCGGACGCGGTCGACAGCACGATCCGTTTCGTCCGCTACTACTGGAATGCCAAAGGCGAGCCGCAACGCGACCAGTTCATTTCCATCGAGCAGGGCTATCACGGGTCATCGGTGGTCGGCGCGGGCCTGACCGCGTTGCCCGCCTTTCACGCCGGTTTTGGCGTTCCCTTTGAATGGCAGCACAAGATCCCCTCCCCCTATCCCTACCGCAACCCGGTGGGCGAGGACGGCAACGCGATCATCGCCGCATCGCGCGCCGCGCTCAAGGCCAAGGTCAAAGAGATCGGACCGGAGCGGGTCGCTGCCTTTTATGCCGAGCCGATCCAAGGTTCGGGCGGCGTGATCGTGCCGCCGAAAGGCTGGATCAAGGCGATGCGCGAGCTCTGCCGGGAGTACGGCATCCTGTTCATCGCCGACGAGGTGATCACCGGCTTCGGCCGCACCGGACCCTTGTTCGCCTGCACCGATGAGGACATCGTTCCCGATTTCATGACGACCGCGAAGGGGCTGACTTCGGGCTATGTTCCCATGGGCGCCGTATTCATGGCCGATCATGTCTACGACGTCATCGCCGACGGGGCGGGCAGTTCGGCCGTTGGTCACGGCTACACCTATTCCGCCCATCCCGTCAGCGCCGCCGTCGCGCTCGAAGTGTTGAAGCTCTACGAAAACGGCCTGCTGGAGAACGGCACCAAGGCCGGCGCTCGCCTGATGGCGGGCTTGGAGGGCCTGAGGGACCACCCGCTCGTTGGCGACGTGCGCGGCCGCGGCATGCTTGCCGCGATCGAACTGGTGGTCGACAAACAGAAGAAGACCCCGCTTCCGGCGTCGGCCATGCCGGCGCGGCGCGTCTTCGACAGGGCGTGGGACAACGGCCTGATCATCCGTGCCTTTGCGCATGGGGTTATCGGCTATGCACCACCGCTCTGCTGCACCGACGCCGACATAGATGCGATCATCGAGCTCACGCGCCGGACGCTCGACCAGACACTGGACGATCCCGATGTCCGCCAGGCAATGGCATGACGGCAGACGAATACCCTGTGTTTCGAAATAGCGCCGGGGCAGACGATTTCGCAATTTTGTGCCGCCCCCTCACGTCTTTTCGGCGAATCCAGCGTGGGGGAAGTGCCAGACTGTTGATAAGACAAGGCCAGAAAGCCCGGATTTCCGGGCCTTCGAAAAAGGCCTACGCCCCGGACAGCACGGAATTTTGTTCTGTTCAACACATGCAATTCGGCCGCGCGCAGAGGAGACCCAGTCTTGGCCAGGGGCTTTAGCGAATTCAAATACATGACCTTCGATGTGGTCGGCACGCTGATCGACTTCGAAGGCGGCATCACGACCTGCCTGGCCGGGATTGCCGCCGAGGCCGGCGTTTCGCTCGACGGCGAGGAAGCGCTGAGCCTTTACCGGCAAGCCCGCTACATGCCCGATGCGAGCCAGTTCCCGGACGATCTCGTGCGTGTCTACAGGGTCATCGCACCACGGCTCGGCCTGCCGGCCGAGGAGAGATACGGCATGCGCCTGCGGGACTCCGCCAGCGTCTGGCAAGGCTTCCCCGACAGCGCGGCTGCATTGGCGAAGCTTGCAAAATCGCACAGGCTGATTGCCATGACCAATGCCCGGCGCTGGGCGCTCGATCATTTCGAGAAGCAACTCGGATCGCCCTTTTTCGCCACCTTCACTGCCGACGATACAGGCACGGAAAAACCAGACCCGGCCTTTTTCCAGAAGGTCTTCGATTTCGTCGCCTCAAGGGGCGAGAGCAAGGACGACATCCTGCACGTCGCGCAAAGCCAGTATCACGATATCGGCATATCCCGGGCGCTTGGCTTGACCAACTGCTGGATCGAGCGCCGGCATGCCCAGAAGGGCTATGGCGGCACGATCGAGCCCGAGCGTTTCACCACGCCGGACTACCACTTCACGTCAATGGCGGCCCTTGCCGCCGCTGTGCGGGAAAGCCTGAAGCAACGAACCTGAGCCCAAGCCCGGAAAGCCGCGTCAAGACGAGCAAGCCGGAAAACAAACGAAAGGGGAATGATATGACCGACAAGATCACGAACTGGACCAGCGCAGACGATGCCATGGTCGAAAATGCCATTCGGCGGGGCGCGAGCCGCCGCGAACTCCTCAAGATGCTGTTGGCCGGCGGCGCTGCGGTTGCCGCGGGCAGCGTGGTGCTTGGCCGCGCCACCAATGCCGTCGCCGCCACGCCGGTTTCCGGCGGCAGTTTCAAGGCCGCCGGCTGGTCGTCCTCGACCGCCGACACGCTCGATCCGGCAAAGGCATCGCTGTCGACCGACTATGTCCGCTGCTGTTCGCTCTACAACCGCCTGACTTTCCTCGACAAGGAGGGCGTCACGCAGATGGAGCTGGCCGAAAGCTTCGACAGCAAGGACGCCAAGACCTGGACGGTGAAGCTGCGCAAGGGCGTCACCTTCCACGACGGCAAGGCCCTCACCGCCGACGACGTCGTCTTCTCGATGAAGCGCCATCTCGATCCGGCGGTCGGTTCCAAAGTCGCCAAGATCGCCGCGCAGATGACCGGCTTCAAGGCGGTCGACAAGTCGACCGTGGAAATCACGCTGGCCGATCCGAATGCCGACCTCCCGACCATCCTGGCGCTGCATCACTTCATGATCGTCGCCGATGGCACCACCGACTTCTCCAAGGGCAACGGCACCGGCGCCTTCGTCCTGCAAACGTTCGAACCGGGCGTTCGGTCGGTCGTCACCAAGAACAAGAACTACTGGAAGTCGGGCCAGCCCTATCTCGACTCTTTCGAATTCATCGCCATCAGCGATGACAGCGCCCGCGTGAACGCCCTGCTTTCCGGTGACATCAATTTCGCCGCCTCCATCAATCCGCGCGCGATGAAGCTCATCGGCGGCCAGCAGGGCTTCGAACTGTCGAAAACCACCTCGGGCAACTACACCGACCTCAACATCCGGCTCGACATGGATCCGGGCAACAAGGCCGACTTCGTGGCCGGCATGAAATACCTCGTCAACCGCGAGCAGATCGTCAAATCGGCATTGCGCGGCCTCGGCGAAGTCGGCAACGACCAGCCCGTCTCGCCGGCGAACATCTTCCACAATGCCGACCTCAAGCCGAAGGCCTTCGACCCCGACAAGGCCAAGTTCCACTTCCAGAAGTCGGGCTTGCTTGGCCAGTCCATCCCCGTGATCGCCTCCGACGCCGCGACCTCGTCGATCGACATGGCGGTGATCATCCAGGCCGCCGGCGCGGATATCGGCATGAAGCTCGACGTCCAGCGCGTCCCGTCCGACGGCTACTGGGACAATTACTGGCTCAAGGCGCCGGTCCATTTCGGCAACATCAACCCACGCCCGACGCCGGACATCCTGTTCTCGCTGCTCTACGCCTCCAACGCACCCTGGAACGAAAGCCAGTACAAGTCCGAGAAGTTCGACAAGCTGATGATCGAGGCGCGTGGCTCGCTCGACCAGGCCAAGCGCAAGGAAATCTACGGCCACATGCAGACCATGGTCTCCGAGGAGGCCGGCACCATCATCCCGGCCTACATTTCCAACGTCGATGCCCTCTCCAGCAAGGTGAAGGGTTTGGAGGCGAACCCGCTCGGTGGCATGATGGGCTACGCAATGGCGGAATATCTCTGGCTCGAAGCCTGAGAGGCGCCTGCCAGGGACCGGACAGCCGGTCCCTGGCACCTTATTGCGCAACATCGCTTGGCCGAACGCAACCGCAGGAGCGCTTCCATGACGTCTGGGGTTCTAAACCTCGTGTTAAAGCGGCTGGCAATCGCGGTGATCACGCTTCTGATCGTCCTGTTCGCCGTTTTTTTCGCCACCAGCATGCTGCCCGGCGACACCGCGTCGATCCTGCTCGGCCAGGCGGCGACACCCGAAGCGGTCGCCGGCCTGCGCGAGGCCATGCATCTCAACGATCCGGCAATCCTGCGCTTCCTGCGCTGGCTTCTCGGCCTGCTCCACGGCGATCTCGGCACTTCCTATGCCAACGAGATGCCGGTCGCGGCGCTGATCGGCGGGCGCTTCGTCAACACCATGGAACTCGCCGGCATCACCACGCTGCTCTCGGTGCCGCTGGCCCTGACGCTGGGCATCACCGCCGCCATGCTGCGCGGCTCCCTTTACGATCGCACCGTCACCATACTTTCGATCGGCGTCATCTCGGTGCCGGAGTTCATGGTCGCGACGCTGGCGGTCCTGCTTTTCGCCGTCTATCTCAAATGGCTGCCGGCGCTGTCCTCGGTCAATGAGGCGCATACGCTGACCGACCTCGTACGCATTTATGCAATGCCGGTGATCACGCTGACCTTCGTCATCTCCGCCCAGATGATCCGCATGACCCGCGCCGCGGTGATCGAGACACTGTCCACGCCTTATGTCGAGATGGCGCTTCTCAAAGGCGCCTCACGCGGCCGCATGGTGCTCAAGCACGCGCTTCCCAATGCGCTCGGGCCGATCGTCAACGCGGTTGCGCTGTCGCTGTCCTATCTTGTCGGCGGCGTCATCATCGTGGAGACGATCTTCAACTATCCCGGCATCGCCAAGCTGATGGTCGATGCGGTCGCGACCCGCGACCTGCCGCTGATCCAGAGCTGCGCGATGATCTTCTGCCTCGGCTACCTCTTGCTCATCACCGTCGCCGACATCATCGCCATCATGTCCAACCCGAGGCTCAGGTGACGATGGCGCGCGTGGCAGCTTCGCGACGGTCCTTCCTGGGCCGCAGCTACAATCTCGTGGGCGTGGTGGCCGCGCTGGTCATCCTGGCGTGGACGCTGATCGCCATCTTCGCGCCCTATATCACTCCCCATTCGATCGGCGACATCGTCGACGACGATTATTTCGGCCCGATGCGTCAGGGCCTATGGCTCGGCTCGGACTATCTGGGCCGCGACATGCTCTCGCGGGTGCTGATGGGGGCGCGCTACACCGTCGGCATATCGCTCGCCGCCGTGGCCATCGCCTGCTTCTGCGGCGTGGTGCTGGGGATGATCGCGGCCGTCACCGGCGGCTGGCTCGACACCTGCCTTAGCCGCTTCCTCGATGCCATGAACTCCATCCCCAGCAAGCTGTTCGGCCTTGTCGTCGTCGCCGCGGTCGGCTCGTCGATCCCGGCGCTGATCATGACGCTCGCCGTCATCTATATCCCCGGCGCCTACCGCTTCGCACGGGCGCTCGCCGTCAACATCAACAGCATGGACTTCATGACCGTCGCTCGCGTCCGCGGCGAAAGCACCGCCTATCTCATCGGATCCGAGATCCTGCCCAACATCATCCGCCCGGTGCTGGCCGATTTCGGCCTGCGCTTCGTCTTCATCGTGCTCTTGCTCTCCGGCCTGTCCTTCCTCGGGCTCGGCCTGCAGCCGCCGCTCGCCGACTGGGGCGCGCTGGTGCGCGAGAACATCGGCGGCCTGCCCTTCGCCGCGCCCGCCGTCATCGTTCCCTCGCTGGCGATCGCCAGCCTCACCATCAGCGTCAACCTGCTGATCGACAACCTGCCGCAGAAGATCAGGGATAGGGACGCATGAGCAATCTCGTCGAAGTCAGGAACCTGAGGATCGAGGCGACGACGGACTCGGGTCGTGTCGTCGAAATCATCAAGGGCGTCAGCCTCGACATCGCCGACGGCGAGATCGTCGCTCTGATCGGCGAGAGCGGTTCCGGCAAGACGACGATCGCGCTCTCGCTGATGGGCCATGCGCGGCCTGGCTGCCGGATCGCTGGCGGCCAGATCAATGTCAACGGCAAGAACATGGCGGCACTTTCCGAAAAGCAGCGCGCAAGGATGCGCGGCACCGACATTGCCTATGTACCGCAAAGTGCTGCCGCCTCCTTCAATCCCTCGTCTACCATCATGGAGCAGGTGATCGAGGTTACGCGCATCCACGGGCTGATGTCCCCCGAGCAGGCGCGAAAGCGCGCGGTCGAGCTGTTCCGGGCCTTGTCGCTGCCAGATCCGGAAGGGATCGGCGCGCGCTACCCGCACCAGGTTTCGGGTGGGCAATTGCAGCGGCTTTCGGCGGCCATGGCGCTCATCGGCGATCCCAAGCTGATGATCTTCGACGAGCCGACGACGGCACTCGACGTGACGACGCAGATCGACGTGCTGAAGGCATTCAAGTCGGTCATGCGGGCGGGCGGAATAGCGGGGGTCTACGTCTCCCACGACCTCGCTGTCGTCGCCCAGATCGCCGACCACATCGTCGTGCTGAAGGGCGGCGAAGTGCAGGAGACCGGCACCACGGCTCAGATTCTTTCGGCTGCCCAGCACCCCTATACGCGCGAACTGCTGGCCGCCTTCGAGCCGAAGCCGCGGCAAGCACATGCGGACGCGGATGCCGGGACGAAACAGCTGCTGCGTATCGACAATGTGACTGCCGGCTATGGTGCGGTGCGGACTGACGGACTGCCGCTTATCCGCGCTGTCAATTCCGTCAGTCTGGTCGTCGAGAAGGGGCGTAATCTCGGCATCATCGGCGAATCCGGCTGCGGAAAATCGACGCTCGCGCGCGTCATCGCCGGCATCCATCCGGCAGCGGCCGGCGACATCATCTTCGACGGCAAGCAACTGGAGCGCACCGCAGGCGAACGCAGCCAGGACGAGCTGCGTGAGATGCAGATCGTGTTCCAACATGCCGATACCGCGCTCAATCCGGCCAAGCCCGTGGACGACATCATTGCCCGGCCGCTGGCCTTCTATCACGGGCTCGACAGGCAGGCGCGCTCGAAGCGCGTCGACGAACTGCTCGACATGGTTCGCCTGCCCAGGACGCTGCGCTACCGTCGCCCGTCGGAGCTCTCGGGCGGCCAGAAGCAGCGGGTGAACTTCGCGCGCGCCCTGGCGGCCGACCCCAAGCTGATCATCTGCGACGAAATCACTTCGGCGCTCGACACGGTGGTGGCGGCCGCGGTGATCGAATTGCTCAAGGAGTTGCAGCGCGAGTTGGGCCTTTCCTACATTTTTATCAGCCACGACCTCTCGGTCGTCGAAGCGATCTGCAACGAGATCATGGTCATGTACAATGGCGAGCGGGTGGAGCAGATCACGCCCGACAAGCTGACGGCGCCGACCCACCCCTATTCCAAGCTTCTGTTCTCCTCGGTGCCGAAGCTCGACCCCACCTGGCTCGATGGCCTCGTCCGCGACCCCGAGCTCGTCAGCCAGTACGGCCATCGCTGATTACATCGGAAACAGGCTGGGCAGCGGCATGTGGGCCTTGACGATGGGTGACTTCAGCACCACGAAGCTGAAATACTTGTCGATGCCGATATCCATGTCGCTCAGCCGCTCCATGATCTCCTGGTACTCGCCGATGCCGGCGGCGACAAATTTCGTCAAATAGTCGTAGCGGGCGGAAACGCGGTGGCATTCGACGGCCGCATCGACCTTGTCAATGGCGGCAAGGAAACGCGCGAAGTCGATCTGGCGATGGTTCTTGAGCGTAATTTCCGTGAAAACGGTGAGCGTCCGCCCCAGCTTTGCGACGTCGATCTGCGCCGAATAGCGTACGATATAGCCTTCAGCATGCAGCTTCTTCACCCGCATCAGGCATGGGCTGGGGGAGAGATTGACCCGTTCCGCCAGCTCCACATTTGTGATGCGGCCGTTCTTCTGCAGCTCGTAGAGAATCTTGATGTCAATTCGATCGAGTTTCATGGCCCATCTACAATTGCGAGCAGAGCCGGTAGGCCTCATAGATCGACGAGTAGATGTCCCGGCTGGCAACCGCGTCTCCAATGCGGTGCAAGACGAATGATCCGGCAGCTTGCGGACCATTGTCCCGCCTCGTTTCCGTGCCCGTCATCAGGGCTATGTCGGTGACGCCGTTGTTGGCTGAGCGCGCCCGCAAGTCCAAATAGGTATCCTCCATCGGCACCGTGCCGCGCTCGACAATGAGTTGGGCTGCGGTCATTTCCGTTTCCGCACCGGTGAGCTCATGCCGGAACGTGGCGGCGATGCCGTTGCCTTGGCGCGCTGCCTTGACCAGGCGCACATCGCTGACGACGCGGATGCCGCTTTCCGCGGCGCGTTTGCGAAAACTCACCCGGTCGGGATAGGGCGTTTCGATCGCCAGCGTGTCGTCGGCTATGGCAAGGCAGACCACGCGCTCCGGACCGGCAAGATGCAGGGCGCAGGAAATCGCGGCCTGGCGTCCGGTTTCATCGTAGATAAGCACGTCGTCCTTCGTCGGCACGACCCCGGTCAGGACATCCCAGACGCTGTCGCAATGTTCGGCACCCTCCAGTCGGTCCATATCGGGTACGCCGCCTGTGGCGACGATGACCGCATCCGGTTGGTCGGCGAGGACGATCTCTGCGTCCGCATAGGTGTTGAGACGGACTTCCACGCCAAGGCGCGCGAGTTCGTCGACGCGCCAGTCGACTATGCCTATGAGATCCTTGCGATCGGACGCCGAGGCCGCGACGAGCACCTGCCCGCCAAGTCGCACCCCCGCTTCGAGCAGGCTCACTCTGTGGCCGCGCTCGGCAGCAACCCTTGCCGCTTCCATCCCACCCGGACCACCGCCGACCACGACCACCCGTTTCGGTCTTTCGGCCCGCACGATGGTATGGCTGATGATCGTTTCATGGCCGCTGGCCGGGTTGTGAATGCACTGCACCTTCTTGTACAGGCAGTAGGACGCCCCGACACACGGGCGAATGCGTTCTTCTTCGCCGCGCATCACCTTGTTGACGATATCGGGGTCGGCGATATGCGCCCGGGTCATGCCGACCAGGTCGACAAGGTTTTCGCGGATGGCATGCCGCGCCGTCGCTACATCCCGGATCGCTGCGGCATGGATCACGGGCAGTCTGGTTTCCCGTTTGAACTGCCCGACCAGAGGTAGAAACGGAGCGCTCGGGTTAAACATGCCGGGCATGTTCTGCTCAGCCAGTGACAGGTCGGTGTCCATGCGGCCAAAGATGCAATTGAAGAAGTCGAGATGACCTTCCCGTTCGAACAGCCTGGCAAAGGCAAGGCATTCGTCGAAATCGGATCCGTCCTTGGCCGCCTCGTCGATCACGAACCGGATGCCGACGGCGAAATCATCGCCCACCGCGCGGCGGATCGCCTCGTGAACCATCAGGCCGAAGCGGGCGCGGTTTTCCAGCGAACCGCCAAATCCATCCGTGCGCCTGTTGGTTCTGAGCGAGAGGAATTGACCGATCAGATGACCGCCGGTGACGGTTTCGACGCCATCCAGACCGCCGTCCAGGCAGCGCCTTGCGGCACTGGCGTAATCCTTGATGATCCTGTCGACGTCCGCGGCGTCCATCTCCTTCGGAAAATTCCGGTTTCTCGTCTCGCGAACGCGTGACGGCGCCACCGGCGGCAACCAGTTTCCTGCATAGGCGGTGGCACGCCGGCCAAGGTGTGAGACCTGGCACATGACGGCGGCGCCGTGGCGATGCACCCGCTGCGATAGCGATTGGAGATGAGGCACGATACGGTCGGTGGAAAGGTCCAGCTGACCGCCGCCCCAGCTCGAATCGGGCGACGTCATGGCCGAGCCGCCCACCATGGTCATCGCCAGGCCGCCGCGCGCTTTCTCCTCATGGTAGCGCTGATAGCGCTCGAGCGGCAGGCCGCCATCGTCCAGCATCGAGGCATGGCTGGTGCTGACGACACGGTTGCGCAGCGTCAGACCCTTGAGCCGAAACGGCTGAAGCAGAGGATCGCTGGATGTGCTGCCCGCTTGGGATGCCGCTGTCTTCATGTTCTGCTCCGACCCATTCATCAGGGTTATAGTTCGCCATTTCCGAGCTCATAGAAAGCTTGCAAATTGTTGGGGTGCCTATACGCTGGGCGCATGGCTGGTTTTGCAAAACTCGTTCCCTCCGCGCGCGGACTGCTTGTCTTCGAAGCTGCGGTCCGGTCCGGTAGTTTCACGGCCGCGGCGCGCGAGTTCAACGTCACGCAACCATCGATCAGCCGCAGCATTGCCCAACTCGAGGCCGATTTTGGTGTGCCTCTTTTCACACGAGGCGCAACGGGATTGACCCCGACCCCGGACGGACGTGTGCTCTATTCGGCCGTGCGGGAGGGATTTGACGGCATCGCGGAAGTGATCCGCAGGATCAAGCAGAACAGCGCTGCAAAGCCGGTGGTCACCCTTTCCCTTTCGAGTTCTCTGGCAACCTATTGGTTCGTTCCCAGGTTAGGGGCTTTCAACACCAGGTTTCCTGACGTCGATCTGAGGTTCGAACTGACCGCGGGCGTTCTGCGAGGACCCGCCGAGAATGTTGACCTGGCCACGAGAATCCTGGCCGATGACGACCCCCACTATCACCACTGGGCATTCTCGCCTGAGATCATCGTTCCGGTGTGCAGCCCATCCTATTTGTCGGCCCACGGTCGGCTGATCCATGCCGGAACCGGGGAAGGTCATGCCCTGCTTCACCTGACCGACGCCAAGGAGCAATGGCTGGACGCCTGGGGCAGTGTGGCGGACCGCAAGACCAGCAGGGCAAAGTGGCTCGAATTCTCGGACTACGCGGTCGTGCTTCAAGCCGCGATGAACGGGGAAGGCGTGGCGCTCGGCTGGCTCAGCAACGTTTCAAGGGCATTGCTTCAGGGAACCCTTGTCCTGGCCTCGGACAGGCAGATCAAGACGGGCCGGATCCATCAGCTGATTGCCCCGCGCTCAAGGCCGCTACGACCTGTCGTCTCCGACATCTGCGCCTGGATGATTGCCGAGATGCAAATCGAATTGAAGGCACTGCACCCGATATTGGGGCCAGACACCTTGTAGCGGGCTGCAGGCGACAAGCGCAGCGCGCGCAAGGCCATCGCTGACTACCTCGGAAACAGGCTGGGCAGCGGCATGTGCGCCTTGATGATGGGCGACTTCAGCACCACGAAGCTGAAATACTTGTCGATGCCGATATCCATGTCGGTCAGCCGTTCCATGATGGTCTGGTACTCGGCGATGCCGGCGGTCACGAATTTCATCAAATAGTCGTAGCCGCCCGACACGAGGTGGCACTCGATGACCTGGTCGATCTTCTCCACCACGGCGAGAAAGCGGGCAAAGTCCACCTGGCGATGGTTCTTCAAGGTGATTTCGGTGAACACGGTCAGCGTCTGGCCGAGCTTGCCGATATTGACCTGCGCGGAATAGCCTTCGATGTAGCCTTCCGACTGGAGCTTCTTGACCCGCATCAGGCATGGGCTTGGCGACAGATGCACCAGATCAGCCAGTTCCACATTCGTGATGCGGCCGTTCTTCTGCAACTCGTACAGAATTTTGATATCGATCCGATCCAGTTTCACGGTCGTCTCCGCAGAACGCAGGCCGTAGCACAAAATGCTGCCTTGCTCATAGGCATTGACACTACCACAGCCCGTAGGCCTGTCCATCCAAGCGGACAGCGCTTGAAACGCAGCGGCTCCCGATTTCGCCCAGGCTGCCGGAATAAAATTCTGCTTCAGCGTCAACTGCGGCACCGGCTGCCTGCACAACACGGTAGATTGGCGCGTCAAGGCAGAGAGACCATGCGCGCACCACTGCAGCAAATCGAGACATCCGGCGAACTGCCACGGACCGCGGACGCGGTGGTGATCGGCGGCGGCATCGTCGGCATCTTCGCGGCCTATTACCTGGCCAGGCGCGGCATGAAGGTCGCGCTTGTCGAAAAGGGACGCGTCGGCGCCGAGCAGTCCTCAAGGAACTGGGGGTGGTGCCGCCAGCAGAACCGTGACGCGCGCGAGTTGCCCATGGCGACGCGCAGCCTCGATCTGTGGCAGCGCTTTGCCCCAGAGACAGATGAAGACACCGGCTTTCGGCGGTGCGGCTTGCTCTATCTCAGCAATGACGATGCGGAACTGGCTGGCTGGGTGCGTTGGCGTGACTTCGCCAGGACGGCCGGCGTCACCACGCACATGCTCGACAGCGCCGAGGCCAGCGAGCGGGGCCGCGCCACGGGCCGGACCTGGAAGGGCGGCGTGTTCTCGCCGACCGACGGCACCGCGGATCCGTCGCGGGCCGCGCCCGCGGTTGCCCGGGCCATCCTCAAGCTCGGGGGCTCCGTGCACCAGAATTGCGCCGCGCGCGGTATCGAGACCGAAGGCGGACGACTGAGTGGTGTGGTCACCGAAAGCGGAACGATCCGCACCAAGGTGGCGGTGCTGGCCGGGGGCGCCTGGGCCTCTTCCTTTTGCCGGCAGTTCGGTTTCCGTTTTCCGCAGGCGTCGATCCGCTCCTCCATCCTCTCCGTCTCGCCAGGCGCCGAGGGTCTGCCTGATGCGCTGCATACGGCAGGGGTCTCGGTCACGCGTCGCGGCGACGGCGGTTACACGCTCGCCATAAGTGGACGCGGCCGTGTGGACGTGACGCCGCAGCAGTTGCGCTTCTCCTCCCAGTTCCTGGCCATGTTCCTGAAGCGGTGGCGCAGCCTCGCGCCGGGCGGCCTGCAAGGCATGCGCTCGGGCCACGAAACGCTCCGACACTGGCGGCTCGATCAGCCGACGCCGATGGAGCGGATGCGCATCCTCGATCCGGTTCCGGACCAGGCGACCATCCGCCTGGCCCATGCCCGGGCGCTCGAACTGCTGCCGGCACTGCGCCAGACCAGGATCAGCGCAAGCTGGGCCGGCTACATCGACAGCACGCCCGACGGCGTGCCTGCCATCGGCGAGATCAACACTGTTCCGGGTTTCTTCCTGGCTGCCGGGTTCTCGGGGCATGGCTTCGGCATCGGACCCGGCGCCGGGCATCTCGTCGCCGATCTGATGACTGGTTCCAAACCGATCGTCGATCCGCAATCCTACGATCCCAGGCGCTTCGACGCTTCAGCCTGGGGGAAAGTTGCCGACTTCTAAGGCACGATACATTGCGACATCTAGACATGGTCTCCGCGACGCCATGAGCCGTCCTGCAGAAAGGCACCGACAGGCGCCGGGCGGACAGGCGCCTGCCCGCGAAACCGGCCGACAGCGCCAGGCGTGCAGCCGGTCTGCGCCGCGATGAGTTCGACGGCGGCCAACTGACAATAGCGCCCCTGGCATCGTCCCATGCCGACGCGCGACAGCGCTTTGACCCTGTTGGCTTCGCTGCCGCCGAAATCGGAGCTCTGGCGCACGGCCGCGGCGGTCACGTTTTCACAGCGGCAGACGACCGCGTTGTCCGGGAGTGCCCGCGCCATCGCCGCCGGCCAGGGAAAGGCGCGAACCAGACCACGGGCAAAGCGTTCGAGCCGCGCGAGCTTGCGCAGATCGGCACCGAGGGAAGGCGCCGGCAATCCGAGATCGGCANAAGGCACGCCGCCGCGGCAAGGCGTCCCGCGATCTCCGCGCCATCTGCTCCCAGAAGACGAACTCCATCGCCCGCAAGATAGACTCCGCCGCCGGCGCGCCCCATCCGGTCGGTCTTTGGCAGCCATTGCCGCCACTGCTCGTCATAAATGAAGGCGCATCCCGCCAAGTCTGCGAGATGCGTCTCCGCCCGCAAATGCCAGCCCATGCCTATCGTGTCGCATGACGTGAGGTGTTGCCTTCCGCCGGCGTCGCGCCAGCGCATCGCTGAGATCCCCTTTCCGTCGGCGACGATCCGTTCGAGCTTCACGCCCGCATGGTAGCGGCCGCCGAGCCTCGCCCGCAGGGCCAGACCGCGCAGCGCGACCAACGGCCGGGCGGCAAGGTCCCAGAGCCCCCGCATCTGCTGGCGCCAGGGGGAGGTGTCGAGCACCGCCGCCACATCCGCTCCAGCCTTGATGAGCTGAGTGCCGACCAGCGTCAGCAAAGGCCCCGATCCGACGAGCACGATGCGCCGCCCGAGCGCGACGCCCTGCGCCTTCAGCGCGATCTGCGCCGCGCCAAGGCTGTAGACGCCGGCGCTCTGCCAGCCGGGGACCGGAGCGACACGATCGGATGCGCCGGTGGCAAGGATCAGGCGATCATAGCTGACTTGCTGCACGCCGCCCTCCCCCAGCATCTGCAGCCGACCTTCATGCACTGCTATGACCGAGCTGTCCGCGCAATGGGTAAGCCGCCCGTCTGCCACCAACCGGTCGAAGAGCGCATGCAGCGCGCGCGCCTTCGCCGCCTCCGACCCATAGAGCTGCTCGGGCGTGCGGACGAACCCATCAGGTGGCCGGCGATAGATTTGGCCGCCGGCGCGCTGCCCTTCGTCGATCACCACCGGATGAAGTCCCGCCTCGACCAGCGTCGCGGCCGCCCTTATGCCGGCCGGACCGGCGCCAACGATCACGATCCGCGGCGACGAGGTCTCGCTCACGGCCAGCTCTCCGGTGGCGTCGTGCGCAACCGCATGCCTGGATTGACAAGTGACGAGCACGCCCGCATGCGCGGTCCCTCGTCCTGCCATACCCAGCAATCCTGGCAGGCTCCCATCAGGCAGAAGCCGGCGCGCGGCTCGGGTCCGAATTCGGATTTTCGCAATGCATGTCCTGATGCCAGCATGGCGGTCAGCACGGTGTCGCCCGCAAGGGCACCGCGCATCTCACCGTCGAGAAAGAAATGCACCACTGCGCGGTCGCGCTCGGCCAGCCGGACGATGCGGCCGGCGGTGATCATTCCGCTGCCTCTCGCACGGTGCGAGGACTGGGCAGTTCGGGGAACCGTTCGCAGACCGCATCGAACGCAGCCTGGACGCCTTCCTGTCCCGAGCGCCCTTTCATGCGACGGAATATCTCCGTCTTGGCGAAAAACCGCCAGTGGATCGGCAAGTCCCGCAGTATGGCGGTCAGCAGGTCATAGGCCGCCGGCGTCCACTGCGCTTCGTAGCCATCGCGCTCCGGACCGAAATGAAAATGGCCGACGGCTGGTCCCTGCCGCGCACGCAGTCTTTCCGTCGCCTGCACGTCGACCTCGCCGTCACGGATGACGACCCCATAGTCGCGCTCGGCAGCCGTTCGCGTGACATAGCCACGCCGCACATCCTGCGCGACGCGCCAGGGCTCGCGCTCACGCGGATCGCCGCGCCCGCCGCCTCCGGCGGAGCGGATATCGAGCACGTCACCGGGCTGCAGCACCGCAGTGTCGATGTTGCCCAGCCGCCGCTCGTGCTCGGTCCCTGGGTTGACGATCATGTCCGATAGGCCGGCTGCCTTGCCGCCCAGCACGCCCCACGGACGAAAGAAGCTGCGGTCGCGGTTGCGCGCCGTGATCCTGGAGTCGGGGGCGAAGACACGGAAAGCCATCTCGGTCGCCAGGCCGCCGCGCCAGCGCCCTGCACCGCCACTGTCCCTGGCGAGCCCGTATTTCACGAATTCGACCGGGGTCTCGGTCTCGGTGATCTCGATCGGCGTGTTCTTGAGATAGGCGGCATCCGCGCCCGATCCATTGGTCCCGTCGCGATGCGGCATCGCGCCGCCGCCGCCCACCACGGGATTCACCGCCGTGATGACAGTCTTGCTGGTCCGCTCGTCCGTCGTCATGACATTGACGATGCAGTTGTTGCCGGCAGGTGCTGCGGGCAGGCGCTCCGGCACGGCTTGCGAGAAGGCACCGAAGATGACGGACCGCAGCCGGGCGCAGGTGAGCGAGCGCATGCCCACAGCAGCGGGATGGACCGGATTGAGCACTGAACCTTCGGGCGTGATGCAGGTAAACGGCCTGGTGAGGCCCGTATTGAGCAGTATCTTCGGGTTGAGCGTGTAAAGCACGTAATAGACGCCCACCAGCAGCATGGTGTGTCGCGGGTCGCCGCCTGAAGGCACGTTGAGCGAGGAGCCGAGCTGCGGATCGGAGCCGGTGAAGTCGAGCACCGCCTCGTCGCCTTTGATCGTCAGCGTCAGCTTCAGCCTGCAAGGATTGGCTTCGACCGAATCCTCGTCGGCATAATCGGCGAACTGCCATGTGCCGTCCGGCATGGCGCGCAGCACGTCGCGCGCCTGCGCCTCCGCATGGTCGAGAAGCGCGGAAACGCCCTCGATGAAGCCGGCCTTGCCGAACTTCTTCACCATCGCCTGGATCTTGCGCTCGCCGGTGTTGAGCGCGCCGACCAGCGCCTTGATGTCGCCGATGTTGAGGTCGGGCTTGCGCACATTGGTGCTCATGATCCGCAGGATCGTCTCATCGAAGACGCCCTCGTTCACCAGCTTCATGGGTGGAAAGCGGATGCCTTCCTGATGGATTTCGGTCAGCGCCCTGCTGAGCGAAGCCGGCACCGCGCCGCCCATGTCGGTGTTGTGGATATGCCCTCCGGTCCAGGCGACGATCTCGCCGTCGACGAAGACCGGCTTCCACAGATGCGTGTCGGGCGCATGCGTGGCGACGTGGCCGGAATAGGGATCGTTGGTGAACGCAACGTCCCCCGGCCGGTAGTCGTCGACCATCGCGATCGCGCGGTGATATGAAAGCCCCGGATACCAGGTGGCGCCGAGTTCCATCGGCACGGCGAAGGTTGCGCCTGAACGGTCCATCAGCATCACTGTAAAATCCTGCGTCTCCTTGACGAAGGCGGAGTGCGCGGTGCGGTGCAGCGTATGGGCCATGTTCTCGGCGGCCGCGCGGGCGTGGTTGGCCAGAACCTGAAGGTTTGTCCGGTCAAACATGGCTTTACTCCGGGAAGGTCAGCAAAAGGTTGAGGTGACGGTCGACCCTTGCCTGCGCTCCCGCGGGAATGGCAAAAGTGGTGTCTTCCTGCACGACCACGGCAGGACCGTGGAATTTGCTGCCGGCTACGAGGGCCTGCCGCTCGTAGAGGTCGACGGTCTCGACGTTCAGGCCCGTATAGACCGGGAGCCGGCGCGCCGGGATGGCCGCAACTTCCACTTCTTCGGCCCCAGGGAGGGAGAGTTTCGGCCCCGCGCCTATGGCGGACAGCCGGACATTCACAAGTTCTATCTCGCCGTCCGGGTCGTGGAAATCGTAGAGCTGCTGATGGGTGAGGTGGAAGGCCTGTGCGATGGCGACCGCATTCCCGTCCGTCAGCCATTGCGGCTGAAGGACGACCTCGATCTCATAACTTTGTCCGACATAGCGCATGTCGCAGGAGAGGTTGAGCTCCGCCTCCCCGTCATGACCTTGCGCCGCAAGCCAGTCGCGCCCCTCACGCGCCAGAGCCTCGAAGGCCTCGCCAATTCCGGCAAGCGACATGTCCGACAGCGGGCTGAAGATGGTGCGAATGAAGTCTCCGCGCAGATCCGCCACCAGCCCGCCCAGCGCCGACACCACGCCGGGCCGGCGGGGCGCCATGACGCGTTTCATCCCGAGTTCGCGGGCAAGGAAGGCGCCGAGCATCGGGCCGCCGCCGCCGAAGGGCATCAGCGTGAAATCGCGCAAGTCGACGCCGGCGCGCGAGGCAAGCTTCTCGACGTCGACGAACATCTCCGAGACGGCAATGTCGAGGATCGCCTGCGCCGTCTGCTCGATCGGGCGGCCGAGCCGGGCGGCAAGCTCGCCGACCGCGCGATGCGCCAGTCCGGTATCGATGCGGAGCTGGCCATAGGCCATCTCGCTGTGACCGAGCCATCCGCACACCACCATGGCGTCGGTCACCGTCGCGTGCTCGCCGCCGCGGCCGTAGCATGCCGGTCCCGGTGTCGAACCGGCCGACTCAGGCCCAACCCGCAGCACCCCTTGCGCGTCGACGCTGGCGATCGAGCCGCCGCCGACGCCGATCGAGCTCACCGATACCGAGGGGATATGGAGCGGAAACTCGCCGATCAGTTCGCCGGTGCCGAACTGCGCCTCGCCACCGATGATGAGTGCGAAGTCGGCCGAGGTCCCGCCGATGTCGAGGGTAAGAACCTTGTCTTCGCCGGCCTGACGCGCCAGCCACGAGGCACCGATGACGCCGGAGGCCGTTCCCGACAAAAGCATGTTCACGCAGGCGCGCTTGCCTTCGGCGGCGTTCATCAGCCCGCCGTTCGACTTCGTCAGCATCGGGCGGGCCGGCACGCTGCGGTCCTTCAGCCGCTCTTCCAGCGCCGTCAAATAGCCCGAGACGCGCGGATGGACATAACCATTGAGAATGGCGGTCGAGCCGCGCTCGTATTCGCGGATGACCGGCCACACCTCGGCCGAAGAGAAGACGAAGAGGTCGGGAGCGTGACGCGCGATCGTCGCCTTGACGGCAGCCTCCTGCGCGGCGTTGCGCCAGGAATGGAGGAAGGAGACGATGATCCCCTGCGCCCCATCCGCTTTCGCCGCGGCCACCGCGCTGGCCACCACCGCCATGTCCGGTGCCTGGGATTCACTTCCGTCGGCGCGCATGCGGGCCGGAATGCCGAACACCATGTCGCGCGAGATCAGCGGGTCCGGCCGCGAGCAAAACAGCGAATACATGTCCGGCATTCGCAATCGCGCCAGTTCGATGACGTCCTCGAAGCCGGCATTGGTGAACAGCGCCAGCGGTGCGCCCTTGCGCTGGATGATGGTGTTGATGCCGATCGTTGTCCCATGCACGAAGCGCGTCATGCGTTTGGGATCAAAGCCTTCGCGTTCGGCCAGAAGGGTGAGGCCCGTCATCAGTTCGGCGCCCGGATCTTCTGGCGTCGTCAGAACTTTCAGCGAGGCCACGCGCCCAGAATTTGCTTCCAGCGCGCAGAAATCGATGAATGTGCCGCCGATATCGACGCCGACCTTCCAGTCGGCTTCGTTCCGCGCCTCGTCCGCCGCGATGGCACCATCCATGATGCGTCCCTTCCTGTCTGCCAAGCAAAACTGGCATGCCGGATGGTGCGGGTCCAAGACGTATGATGAGCAAGGATATAAGCCTTGCTTATGCTTTCGAGCGACGCTCACCCAGCACGGCGGAACAGGCCGCGCGGATCTGGTCGCGCATCAGCTCATCGGCCCGCGAAAGTGCCCGTGTGCGAGACGTGAGCAGCGCAATCGGAAATTCCGGCCCATTTGCGAGCAGCCTGACCGCAAGCCCGGCAAACTGATGCCAAGGCAGCAGCGCGTCGACCAGGGCGATGCCCAGACCGGCCTGGACAAAACCGACCGCGGAGATGGATACGTCGATCTCGAGCGACGGCGAAAGCGTCACACCTTGCGCGCGTGCAGCGTGGGCCAGTTCGTCGGCAGGACGGGTGTTGCCCCGATACGATATCAATTCCTCGCCTGCGAGATCGGCGAGTGTCAGCTCGGTTTTCCCGGCCAACACATGCCCGGTGGGCAGCAGGCAAGCAAAACCGACGCTGCCGATCACTTCCGCCTCGATGTCGGGAGGCAGGCGGTCGTCCATGGCTACGCCGAGACTGGCGTCGCCGGCGCGAAGCATGTCGACGATGGCGGCGATCGGCGCGCTATGAGCGCGCAACACTATGTTGGGATGCTGGGCCCGGATTTTGGTGAACGCGCGCGGCAATATCGCCATGGCCGGCGGCGGCGAGGCCGCGACCCGCACCAGCCCCGTCCGGCCCAGACGCAGGTCCGTCGTCTTGCGGCGCAAGCCCTCCAGCCCCGCCGACAGCCGCTCGGCGTCGGGGAAGATCTCGAGCGCCTCCGGGGTCGGCCGCAGCCGGCCCTTAACGCGCTCGAACAGCGTGAAGCCGAGTTCGTCTTCGGTGTGGAGCAGGATCTGGCTCAAAGCGGGCTGGGAGATGTTCAGCATCCGCGCCGCGGCGGTCACGGTGCCCGCGCGCATGACGGCGATGAACACTTCGAGCTGCCGGGCCCGCATTGCCACTCCATAGGTAAAGCTTATGGGTTCTGTCCAAACCCATCTTTGACGCAATGCCACGGCGCGGACAAGATCAGTCAAAGGATAGAGTGCTGTTTTGCAAGGGGCCGCGCCATGGATGTGATCGTGCTGGGCGGCGGACTGATGGGAACGGCTTCTGCCTATTTCCTGGCCCGGCGCGGCGCGCGCGTTACCTTGATCGAGCGCAATCGGATCGGCGCAGGAGCAACGGTTGCCTCCTTCGGCAACATTCGGCGCACGGGGCGTCATCTGACCCAGCTTCCGCTGGCCCATCGCTCGCTCAGGCTGTGGGGCGAGGCCGAAAAAATGCTTGGCCGCGACGTGGAATTCCGCGCTACCGGTCATATCCGGCTGATCTTCGATGAAGATAGCCTCGCCGACATGCGGGCCTATGCCGAGGCGGCGCGGCCCTGGGGGCTGGACCTCGAGGAGCTCGGCCCACCCGAGATCCGTGCCCGCTTTCCCGGTCTCGGTCCCGAGGCGATCGCGGCGTCGTTCTCGCCGCAGGACGGCAGCGGCAATCCGAGGCTGATCGCCCCGGCATTCGCCGAGGCCGCCCGCAAACTGGGCGCGGAAATCGCCGAGGCGACTGAGGTCGAGACGATCCGGCACACAGGCTCCAGC
>NZ_AYWP01000046.1:0-40257 GCF_000502435.1 Mesorhizobium sp. LNHC232B00 | reverse complement strand
TATCGTTTCGCACTGCTATTTCGGGCAGGGACGCGATAGGCTCAACACAAATATCGACCTCGGAATTGTGCGGCGACAACTGATGATTGGGGGGCCGACACGGCCGGCTGAGACAACGAACTCCGTAAGGTTGATTATCTTGGCGCTTCATAAGGCCTAGATCGGAACTTTAGCGTTCTCTCATGGTTCTCCTTTCGATGTGGTCGAACCTAGGATCGGTAGCGCGAGTGGCTGTGTTGGCCTTTAATTTCATCCATTGCCCGAGGGTGACCCCCGACGAAATATTAGTCGGGGTTTTGTCCGTGGCAGCGTGCTTGCTGTTTTTTAATGTTTTTGCGACCAACCGTCCAAATCGATAGGCCGCAGGGGCGTCGTTGAGGAACATTAGCTATTTCGAAAGGTTGGGATCACGCGCCCGGATGTCGCTGCTTGGCATCCGAGCAGGCTGGTGCGGCAAACATCAGCCGGCCCGCGTCATCGGTCCCTCCGTGGCGCGGGCTTTTTCTCACGTCAGGAGAGGCGGAGGGTGGTCTTGTTGTCTTGGCCGCCGAACAGTTGTCGCCACCGACGTAAAACGGCGCCAGCGCACGTTTGTCCCTGGTCTCTGTCCTACGCCGCGCTTCCTGCCCGCGACGCCTGGCCCTCGTTGCTGCGACGGTTGAGGTGCAAGTCACGATCCCGACATTTCGCCGGCGACGCCCTCCTGATGCCCCTGCCGGTTAGGCCCGGTGCTTACTGGCCCGCCCGCCCCAAGTGCCGGGCCGCTGCTTCCGATAAGTGCCTCAAGTTCACCAAGCGTAAATTCAATCAGGTACCGGTATTTTGAATCATTCGAGTAAATGCCCTCGGCATCAATCGATATCATCGGGCCGCCCGCCCCAGATTTGACATCGCCATCAATCAGCGGTCGATGGAAGATGGTTCGAGAAGTTCCTTCCCGTTTGGCAGGCCTGACCAGCATCCGCATTGCGTTACCCCGTTAATATCTGCCCTGTGCGCCGGGCGAAGCCAGCGAACATTCCGGAAAAGCCTGCCGCTCCACTATTGTTCCAGCCTGTTTGGCGCGTCAGACCTTTGCGCCATCGTCAAAGACCTTAGCCCTACGTGCTTGGGTGGGAGCCCCGCCAGCGCGCGTTTCTGCCGAGGCCGCGGCCAACGCGCCCCGCTTGTCCTAAAGCACGTCGCGTTCAATTAGCCTCATATCCTGCTGCTTTGAAGAAATTTCTGCATTGGATTGGGTCGAACAGGTCGCAGATTTCCTTGAGCGCTTCACAGATGGCGTCGAAAGATCGTGCGGCCTTTTTTCTGAGCAACGCCTTGAGTTTCGAGAACGCCATTTCGATGGGATTGAGGTCGGGTGAGTAAGGCGGCAACGGCAAGAGCCATGCGCCGCGCTTACGCACGAGTTCGGCCGCCCGCTCACTCTTATGGAAGGCGACGTTATCGAGGATGACTACGTCGCCTGGCGTGAGTTCGGGAGCGAGTTGGGTCTCAACGTAGATTTCGAAGCTGGCCCGGTTCATTGGCCGATCGATGATCCACGGCGCGATCATGCCATGGCATCTGAGGCCGGCGATGAAGGTTTGTGTCTTCCAGCCACCAAACGGCGCGGTTGTGCGGTAGCGTTCGCTCTTGGGCGCCCAGCCGGCTCGTTTGGTCAGCCGCGTGTTGGTCGAGGTCTCGTCGATGAAGACGAGCCGCGTCAGGGCCTTGTCGAAAAAGGTCTTGCGCCGCGTCGTCCAGTGCTGGCGGGCCTGCCGGATGTCGGGGCGTTCCTGTTCGCTGGCCCGGAGCGTCTTTTTTTGTGACTGAGGCCCAGCCGGTGAAGCAGTCGCGCCACGCTGGAACGGTGCACGCCAACACCGCGCCCCTCCAGTTCCACGCACAGTTCGTCGAGCGTCAGGTCGCCGCTCTGGGTCATGCGGCTACGCACGAAGTCGGCGTGATCGGCAAGCTTGCCGAGGCCAAACCCGTGGCCTTGCCGACGCGGCTCAAGCGAACCAGTCTCGGCCCGAAGTTTCATGAGATCATTCACAAACTTGGGAGAAACCCGGAAATGACGCGACGCCTCCCGGTTGCTGTTCCCCTCATCCACAAACGCACTAACACGCAAACGCAACGCCATCGGTAGCGGCTTGCCCATCGCGGTTCTCCTTCAAACCACAATGAATCATCAAACCATCATTCTGGGAATCCCGAATCCGTTAGAATGCGACGTGCTTTAGCGCCCGCCTGTGGCCAGCCGGATGCATTGCGAGGCCATGGATCGCGACAGGCCCTCCTGCTTCTCCAACCACGGCCCGAAATGACCATGCGGCAATGACGCCTCGTTGTGCAGCAGCCAGCGGCCGATCGCCAGCTTCTGCCCGTCTGACAGGTGCCCGCGGGGAATGGCTCGAGTGTCGGCCGGCTCGGGATCTGCCAGCGGCGCGACATTGCTCGGGGACATCAGGGCGAGATAGGCACGGTGCACCTCTGCCTGCTTATCGGCCGGCAGCTTGTTGAACTGGCGCACCGTCATCCCGCAACCGATGGCAATGACGGCGGTGTGGCGCTCCTCACCACGAAGGCGCCTCAGCCGCTGGCTTTGCCATTGGTTCGGGAGCCGAGCCCCGGAACTTCGATCAGCCGCCGATAAGGTCAGCTGGAGCGCGGGTTTCACTGCTGACTTTCACCAACTGATCAATGGTGATTTGCGCAGCCACGTATCCGTAGTGAGTTGCTGAACGACGAAATCCGCGACGTCGGCTCGCGCGATCGTCCCGCCATGTACGCCCGAAAGGTCGGTCGACGCCTTGATGCGGCCGCGCGCCGGCTTGTCGTTGAGGACCATCGGTCGAACGATGGTCCAGTCGAGCGTGCTGCCGCGGATGGCGTCCTCCTGCCGATCCTTGTCTTCATAGACCTTGCCCAGCATCAGGGGCAGCACCAGCCTGTCAAAGAAGAAGCCGCCATGGCCGCGGCTGTCGCCGGCGCCCAGGCCGGTGATGCTCACCAGACGCCGGATGTTTTGCCGCTCCATGACGCCGACCAGCGCGCGCGTCGCCGTCGAAAGCATCGTCACCTCACGGAATGGGCTCATGGCGGTGCCCAATGAGCTGATAACGGCATCACAGCCTGCGATGGCGCGGGTCAGCGCGGTGGGATCGCGGGCATCGCCTTCGACGAGCTCGGCGCCGGTGAGGTTCTCGGCCTTTGCCTTGGAGCGGACGAGGGCAACGACGTCATGTCCCTCTGCGAGAGCCTTGCTGACAATCAGCCGGCCCGTTGCGCCTGTGGCGCCCAATACCAGAATTTTCATATCAAACCTCCGAAGGTGTGTTGATGGACGGGAAAAAATCGATGAGACGCCGGCCGAGGAAGTCGCTGATGGCGTTCACGGACTGCTCGGCTGCGAAGAACTGGCCGAGAGAGGATTGGAACACGTGCGGCATGCCCTCCCAGACCGACAATGTGATCTCCACGCCGGCCGCCCGCGCCCGGTCGGCATAGCGGATGGCATCGGCGAGCAGCAATTCGTCGTCGCCGACATCGATGCGGATCGGCGGCAGGCGGCCGAGCCGCGCATAGAGCGGCGAGGCCTTGGGGTTGGTGGCATCCTGGCCTTGAAGGTACATTTCCGCAAAGCCCTGGAGCACGCCGCGCGTGAAGATCGGATCCGCCGCTGCCCTCGTCTCGACGCTGTCGCCGGTGAGCGCCAGGTCGGTCCGGGGCGACATCACCGCGGCCCCGACAGGTTGCATCGTGCCCTGCGTCTTGTCTGCAGCCAGGATCGACAGCAGTGCCAACGTCAACCGCCACCGGCAGAGTCGCCTATAACCGCGATCCGTTCGGCACCGTCCGCAACGAGACCGCGATAGGCGGCGACCGCATCGTCGATCGCTGCCGGGAACGGATGCTCGGGCGCGCCGGTAGTCCGGGACGAAGGCATCGGCGCCAACGCGTGCGGCGATCTGGCCCGCGAAGTTGGTGAGCGCCTCGGCTGAGCCGAGCACATAGCCACCACCATGAATATAGAGCATGCGTGCACCCGGCCGTGGGTTCGGCAGCCGCAGCCAGAAGCCCGCAATTCCCCCGACCGTCGCGGGCTCGACCCGCACATTCGCAGCGGCGGGTGTGGCGGCAAACATGGCGTCGAACATCGGCCGTGCCTTGGCCCCATCGGCTCGCCCTTATGGGCCGAGGCGGCCTGTCGCATCGCGGCCACGACCGGAGCGTCTTCAGGCAAGAGGGGTTGAATCGTCGCCATCGTTCGGTCTCCTTGGTTGGGTGGAGGGGTGCAGGTTCAGCCCTTCGCCCACTGCGTTGCGGCATCCTTGGCAAAAGCGGCATAGGAGCGCGGGGCATGACCGAGAAGCTTGGTCAGGCGGGCAATGTCGTCCGCGGTCGCCACCGCGCCATCGCTCTGATACCGGCTGAACATCAGACGCAGATCGAGCGCGTGCCAGGCGGGCAGCATGGTCTTCGTGCGCTGCTCCATGGCGACAAGATCATTGCCGCCGTACCGGACAGCGCGGCCGAGCGCTTGGCTCCAGATGGCGGCGATGCCTTCGCCGGTCAGGCTGTCCGGACCAACCAAAGCATAAGTCTCGCGGCCGAGCGGCGTCGCTGCCTGCTCGCGGCGAACCAGCTCGATCGCGGCGGCCTCGCCAATGTCGCGGATATCGACCATCGAGATACCCTTCGCGCCGATCGGCGCGCCATAGACGCCGGCCTTCAGAAGCACGTCCTTCTGCCGAAGATCGTTCTGGATGAAGTAGGCGGGCCGCAGGATCGTCGCGGGCAGATCAAGCGCCTCGATCATCCGCTCGACCGTGTACTTGCCCGCGAAATGCGGAACGTCGGCATAGGGCGCGCCGCCGAACACCGAGAGATAGACGATACCCTTGACGCCGGCCTCGCGAGCCACCGTCAGCGCAAGCATGGCCTGGGTCAATTCGTCCGCAACATTCGGGGCGAGCAGGAACAATATGCTGACGCCTTCCAGCGCGGATCGTAGCGAATCCGGATCGGCGAGATCACCGCGGACCGCCTTTACACCTGATGGCAGCTGCGCCGCCTCTGGGGAACGAGTCAAGGCGCGAACCTCGAGGTCGCGCCCCTGCAGGTGGGCCAGGACTTGGGAACCGATGGTCCCGGTGCTGCCGGATATCAAAATAGCCATTGTGAAAACTCCTTATGTTGTTTGTGCGTGTCGAGAGAAAGATACATGTTCCAATCCTGATTAGGGGATGGCATTTTCGAAACAACATGTCTCAAAATTGGAACACATCTCCTATGGATCTCGAAGCTCTGGCGGACTTCAACCTCGTTGCAACCCATGGCGGTTTCGGCCGAGCCGGTCGCCTCTCCGGGCGATCCAAGGCGACATTGTCGCGCCATGTGAGCGAACTCGAACACAGTCTTGGCGTGAGGCTGATCGAGCGTGGATCCCAAAGTCTGCGGCTGACAGACGAAGGGCGAGCGCTTCACGAGCGCACCGACGGACTGCTGTCGGAAATTGCGGAAGCGGGGGAGGCCATTGTGTTGGGTGCGTCCACCCCGAGAGGCAGGCTGCGGGTGAGCGCTCCCTTGGTTTTCGCCCATGTGGCACTTCCCAGGATCGGCGCTCGTTTTGCTCTCGCCTATCCCGAGGTCAAGCTTGAGATTGTTGCCGAGGATCGCAAGGTCGATCCGGTCGAGGATGGCTACGACCTTGTCATCCGGATTGACCCGTCACCGGATGAACGGCTCATCGGTCGCCGTTTTCTCAATGACGAGCGCCTGATTGTCGCCGCACCGGACATGCCGCACCCTCAGCCGGCGCCGGGCGGTGAACCGAGTCCCGTAAAGGCGGTCTTGCTGAGCGCCACATCGCTGAGCGTTGTTTGGCGCATGAAATCCGTTTCTGAGGACGAAGTCCTTCTCAAACCCGAGCCGATCCTGCGCTTCTCTTCTCTGTTGATGGTGCGCGAAGCCGTTCTCGCAGGTGGGGGCGCGGCGTTGCTTCCGAAGCTTCTTGTCGCGGACGATATCGAGGCGGGCCGGCTCGTTTGCTGGGGAACTCACGCCGGTCCGTCTGTCGAAATCTGGGCGCTCCAAAGCTCGCGACGCCTTGTCGGTGCCAAGGTTCGCGCTTTCTTGGATGCGATGGAGAGGGCTTTGCCGACCAAGGTTCTCATGGCCTAGTGCTGTCGAACTGCGATTGGGATCGCGGCGAGGTTCGCGGTTGCTTATGGACAAAGTAGGATACTAGGTTCGGTTGACCGCTGATGAAGTCGTTCCCGCTTCATCACGCGACGACCATCAGTCCGGCACGGAACAGACCAGTTCGAGCGAACTTCTCCCTGTCGCGCGTTACAACCGTTTCGTGCGACCTGATTCGTCTCTGTAACCATCATGCAGCAGCGCGGCTGAAGCAGTTGATCATGAAATCGTCGAGCGGCGTTTCGCAACGGTCGTCATGATGAGCTCGGCCATGGCATCTCCCACGCCCGGACCGAGCTGGAACCCATGTCCGCTGAAGCCGAAGGCGTGGAACAGGCCTGGCGTCGTCACCGAGCGTCCCATGATCGGCAGCATGTCTCTGACATAACCCTCGCAGCCGGACCAAGTGCGAATGACCGTAGCCTGCGCGATCGCCGGCAGCAGTCGCGCGACGGCGCGCAACTGCGTGGGCAGGCGCGTTGGGTCGGCGGCCGCATGGCCTGGATCGAGGTTCACCGCTGCTCTTTCGGCCGCTCCGCCGAAGACGATGTTGCCCCGCTCGACCTGACGCAGATAGGCGCCATGGTCCTTGTTGCGCGTCCAGATGCCGACCACTGGCAGGATCCGATGCGGCAGCGGCTCGGTCACGCCCATCTGCGGGCCACGGGCGTCGAGCGGAACCGCTTCGCCGAACTGCGCGGCGATGCGCGCGCCCCAAGCACCAGCGGTGTTGAGCAGACACTCGGCGGCGAATGCACCTTTTGAACTGGCTACAAGGAAGCTGGAGCCTGTGTGCCGGATCGTCTCGACCTCAGTCGCCTCGGCGATTTCCGCGCCCAGTTTGCGGGCGGCCTCNATTCCACGTCGCGGCCAAGCATTTTTTCGGCCTCGCCCCACAGCCTGAGCGAGCGATGGGCCAGCGGAAGCCACGAGACCTGCCAGCGCGCGTCAGACGGCTGTCGATGAGGAATCGCCAAGATGCGGGAACAGAGTTCAGACGCCGACGTTTTTTCCCAGGTCACGCGATTTGCGCGTGTAGAACTAACGGAGGAAAAAATGAGCATCAAAATGCTTACGATGGGCGCGATGGCGCTCGCAATGATGACGGGCTCAGCGCTGGCAGGCAGCAGCACCACTTCCGCGCTCGATGATCCTGCAAAGATGTCACCTTTCTTCACGGATGCCGGCATGAAAACCTTGAGGTCGGAAGCGGATTTCAAGACCGCGTGGATGTCCATGAAACCGGATGAACAAAAGGCGGTGCTGAAAGACTGCGGCGACACCACGCTCAACAAGTCGCACGCGGATTTCTGCGCCATGGCGAAGAAGATGGGTGGCTAAGAATAACCGCTCTAGGCATATTTCCCGAAACGTATTTGGCCCGTCCCTTAGGCACGGGCCTTTTTCTACAGGTCATTCCCTTGAGAGCCATGTTGGTAAGTGCTCCCGTCGGTCTCCCTTTCCTCGTCAATGATCCGGACTGGCAGATAAGCATTCATCTGCAGCCACTCACGCAGGACGATCTGAAAGAGATCCGACGGCCGATTTTCATTTCGGCGGCAATGGAGTTCAGTGCTTCCTCCGTGGCTGGCTCTAGCGGGAGGCCAGCGACGTTCCGGAGCATCAATGCAGCCCGGCGGCGTTCTCAAGCTCCTTGGCGACGGAAAGGCGCGTCATTCCGTGTTCCTCGGCTCGATGATGGCGGAAACAAGCGAGGAAGGTGGCGCTGGTTAGGGCACGGCAGCGCGTTGAGTTGGATGACGCAATTTGGCCCGCTGCTTCACGGTGGCGGGCTTCCCTATCTCTAGCTAGGGTGCCTCCGACAAAATATGTGGTCATGACGTGAGTGCGGGGAGGGCGCTACGTCGCAGCCACGGACGTGATCCGTTGTCGAGCTCCCCCCGCCGCCAATCGGGTCAGGTAGAAAAGGGGAGCTGACTGCTCCCTTTTCAGACTAAGCTGCTATTTTGCGACAACTCTCAGCGCATTGGCGGCAATCATCAACGCATTCTTGCATGTCGCCGATCTGTTCGCAGCTTCGCGCACATTCTTCGCAAATTTCTGCGCATTCGCGGCATGTGTTCTGCCGCCACCGTGTGTAGCAGTTGACACGCTGGCCCGGTCGCTTTTGGCAAGGCCGCGCCCAGCAGCGGTGCACAAAACCATGTGGGCGAGAATTACTCCGCACTGCGCGTCGCGCTAAGCGACCCTCGACCTGCTGACGGTTCATGGGTGGGTACTTAAGCCAAGCCCTGTGAGTTCAGCGTTGCTGGCACTGGAGGTCTGCTGTCTCTAAACCCTCCCCGAATCTCGCGAAAATTGGTTGGAGAAGTGCTCGCGCGGCCTTGTGTCGTCCGCGAACGGCCAACAGGGAAGCAAGGTCGACAGCGGCCCGCAACTCCCATGCTCGCACGCCCTGATGATCGCTGAACTCTAACGACCGCCGAAAACAAAGTTCTGCTTCTTCGCCGGCGCCAGGTCGCGGAGCCGCGAGAACAAGGCTGCCCTTCACGCGCATCAGTTCCGGCATGTAGCAAAGATCGCCGTTTGCTTCGACCTGCCGGATCGTCTCATCCATCAGTGAAAGTGCCTCGACGGACCGGCCCGTCGCTGCGAGCCCCTGGGCGAACGAGATGTTGAGCGGAGTGGTGAGCAGTTCGTAGGGGGCGGTGTGAAGTTCGGCAAGAGAGTATCGAAGACTTTCGACGCCACCGCTTGCATTGCCTCGCCGAATGGCGATCTCCCCTTTGAAACCGTGTCCCAGCGCGAGATAGGGTCCCAGAGAATGAAATTCAGCGCGGGAGAAAAGACGATCGATGTGTTCTTCCGCGCTCTTCAGGTCTCCGACCCAGAGGAACACGGAGACCGCCCAGACAAACGCGATGGAGAGCGTCAGAGGTTGGTCTAGGACTTTGGCGTCCTCGATCGTCAGCAGCGCGCGCGCCACGGCTCGATCCGGATAGCCTTGCAGCCAGAGTGTCCTTGCCAAAATCGCACCCGCCAGGACCCTACCGTCGAACCCGAGATAGTTTGTCGTGGTTCGGTCGGAGCGTGGCCCGTATCGCAACGCCGCTTCGAGCGCGGTCTGGCCACGTGGCCTGCTGCCGGTTTTTCGGACACGAGGTTAAGCTAGCATAGCTTGTTCCTCGAACTCGACGGGGCTCAGATAGCCGACATAGTTCGCAAACTTGTTCGGCGTCTTTATCGCGCTCCACCCTACCTTTGCTGCGATCGAGCGGGTGTAGGTTTGGCCACCGCACTTTGCCATCCTTCAGGCTCGTCCGCCTTTACCCCGCCCGGTCACGGCCAGTCCTTTCGGCCCAATCGAAACGTTCGATATCGTCAAACGCAGCGCGGGCTACTGGTGCAAGGCGGGCGGGGCTGCGCTGTTCAGGGCTTCGCGCCGCCCGCCACTCGCGCCAACCACCATTACGTTCGTTGTCCCTTTTGCTCTTCATGCCGTTCGGTGTCGAACGCCTGCCTACCCTTCGCATTCCATAGGTCCCGCGCATGCTCGCCTTTATGGCTCTGCAACTTTTCGGCGACCCAGAGCAGCGCGCCGTAGATGGTGGCGCGATCGTCATTGGTCAGATCGACAATGCCTGCCTTGACGACGAGACCGCCAAGTTCGATCAGATGTCGCGTGCGCTTGCGGCGCTCGACCTGCCATGCACGCATGTCATTGCGAGCCCGAGCCGCCTGGCTGCGATTGCGTGCCGCCCGGTTGAGCCGAAGAGCTGCGAGCGTTGCGCTGAGATGCCGAAGCAGCTCGCCGGGACCGGCTCTCGAAAAACATCACCCCACGCTTGGCCCATGCCTCACGCTTTGCGGTGTCTTTCGTCTCGGTGATTGCGACCAGTGCGCCGGCCAGTTCGTCGGTGTTGAGCTGATCGGCGCCGGTGGAGATCACCAGCTCGCCAAGTTGCTGAACCTTTCGCGTTTTTAGCTCTCGAGCCTTCTCTTCCAGTGCCTTCAGTTCCGCGTCGAAGTCGCGTGGTTTTCGCATGACTGTCTCCGTCGATTGTGGATGCGACGATGATAGGCGAGCGTCCGCTGGAAGGCTTCAGAGTTGCCGAGACAGCCCGGGACGGGCTGGTCCATCCCGAGAATTTTTCGAGGGAGGGCGCGCTTATACGTCGTGCCGACGTGCGCTTTGACGTGCAAATGATCTGGTCGCGATGGCGATCTATCATATTCACGTCAAGGTCATTGGCCGCAAGGCTGGGAGCAGCGTTGTGGCGTCGGCCGCCTACCGCTCGGCTTCGAGGCTGCGCGACGGGCGGATCGAACGGACGCATGATTTCTCTGCCAAGCGCGGTGTCGTCCATTCCGAGGTGATGCTGCCGGAGAGTGCGCCGCAAGCCTGGCGCGACCGCGAACGGCTGTGGAATGACGTAGAGGCGTTCGAGGTCCGCAAGGATGCGCAGTTGGCCCGCGAGGTCGAGTTTGCGCTGCCGCGTGAACTCAGCCAGGCGCAAGGCATCGAACTGGCGCGCGACTTTGTACAAGTCGAGTTTGTCAGCAAGGGCATGGTCGCCGATCTCAATGTGCATTGGGACAGAGCAGAGGATGGCAGTCCCAAGCCGCACGCTCATGTCATGCTGACCATGCGGTCCGTGGACGAGAACGGTTTTGGTGCCAAGGTTCGAGACTGGAATGCTACCCAGCTGGTCGAGCGCTGGCGCGAGCGATGGGCGGAGCTTGCCAATGAACGCCTGGCCGAACTCGACATCGACGCGCGCATCGATCATCGCAGTCTGGAAGCGCAGGGCATTTCACTGGAGCCGCAAACCCAGATTGGTGCGCCGGCTCAACGCATCGAGGGCAGTGGCCTTGCTGCTGGCGACAGTGAAGCAGATCGCGCCGAACTGCATCGCGAGATCGCCCGCAACAATGGTGCGCGCATCATTGCCGATCCATCCGTGGCGCTGTATGCCATCACCCATCAACAATCGACGTTCACCCGAAAAGACATCGCGAAGTTCTCGCATCGCCACAGCGATGGAGTGGAGCAATTCAACGCGGTCGTGGCAGCCATCAGCAACGCACCCGATCTGGTCGAACTCGGCAAGGACGGGCGCGGCGAAGACCGGTTCACCACAAGGCAGATGATCGAGACCGAGCTGCGCCTTCACCGCGCTGCTGAGCGTATTGATCTGGACGAGCGACACGCGGTGAGTGACGCACATCGCGAGGCGGCGCTGGCGCGGAATGCGCGACGCGGGCTTGTCCTGTCAGGCGAGCAGAGCGATGCGCTTGTGCACATCACCGATGGTCGCGGTCTTGGTGTCGTTATCGGCTTTGCCGGGACCGGCAAAAGCGCCATGCTGGGCGTTGCGCGCCAGGCATGGGCAGCTGCAGGTTATGAGGTTCGAGGCGCCGCACTCTCCGGCATTGCCGCCGAGAATCTGGAAGGTGGATCAGGCATCTCGTCATGCACCATCGCCAGCATGGAACACAGCTGGGGACACGGCAGGGATCTGCTCACCGCGCGCGATGTCCTGGTGATCGATGAGGCCGGCATGGTCGGCACGCGCCAGTTGGAGCGCGTGCTCTCCCATGCGGCGGACGCTGGCGCGAAAGTCGTCCTGGTCGGCGATCCGCAGCAACTGCAGGCGATCGAAGCCGGCGCCGCATTCCGCTCACTCCACGAGCGTCATGGCGGCGTCGAAATCGGCCAGGTGCGTCGGCAGCGCGAGGACTGGCAGCGCGATGCGACGCGCGATCTGGCAACCGGCAAGATAGGTGCCGCGATCAGCGCCTACGATGCGCAAGGCATGGTGCATCAGGCTCCAACGCGCGACGAAGCACGAGCTGAACTCGTCGAGCGCTGGGATCGCGACAGGCGGGCGCATCCAGAGGCAAGCCGGATCATCCTCACCCACACGAACGACGAGGTGCGCGCCCTGAACCAGGCAGCGCGCGAGCGCATGCGCGCTGCCGGCGATCTCGGCGACGATGTCCACGTGAATGTCGAACGCGGCCCAAGGACCTTCGCCAGCGGCGACCGTGTCATGTTCCTGCGCAACGAGCGCGGGCTCGGCGTCAAGAACGGCACGCTTGGCATCGTGGAGGAAGTCAGCACACAGATCATGACCGTGCGCACCGATGGCGACCGATCGGTTCGCTTCGACCTGAAAGACTACGCGCACATCGACCACGGCTATGCCGCGACCATTCACAAGGCTCAGGGCATGACCGTCGACCGGACCCATGTGCTCGCAACGCCGGGAATGGATGCGCATGGCAGCTACGTCGCCCTGTCGCGACATCGAGACGGGATGGATCTGCATTATGGCGGCGATGACTTTGCCACTAGAGAACGCCTCGTCCGGACGCTGTCACGGGACCGTGCCAAGGACATGGCGTCGGATTACGAGCAGGTCGACCCGGCGCTGCACTATGCCGAGCGGCGGGGAATCACGTTCCGCGAGCGCGTGGTCGAGATCGTGCGTCGGATCGTTCCGGAGAAGCTGCGCGACAGAATCGGCGGGCTGATGGACGGGTTGCACTCACCGGCAGACGGCGAGCCTGGCCAGGACAGTCGGCGTAGTCCGGGAAGGGAATATGTTGGGGCGCGGATCGGAGATGCAGTCCGGGCGCCCGAAAAAGATCCTTCTGCCAGGGGAGTGCTGCGTGACACGAATGTGCCGGTGGACGCGGAAGCGGCGTTGCGCAGAGCTCGCACCCAGGCGCTTGTGCGTCACGCGCGCGCTATCGACGCTATCCTCAGTACTGGAAATGCCGACGGGCAGGGCAGTCCCGAGCAGATGCGCGAATTGAGGGATGCCCGTAGCGCTTTCGAGAAGGTGCGTCCGCATGGCTGGCGCGATGCCGAAGCGGCATACGTCAAGAATCCTGAGTTGGTCCGCGAGGCGGGGGGCGGCCGCGTCAGCCGCATCGTGCTTGCTCTCCAGCTTGAGACGGAAATCCGCACCGGACTAGACAACGATCCGGGCCGCCGCGCAGACCGGTTCGTCGAACGCTGGCAAAAGCTCGATCGGACGGGACGAGAGCAATATCAGGCCGGCGACATGTCCGGCTACAAGTCAACGCGCTCGGCCATGTCCGACATGGCCAAGAGTCTCGAACGCGATCCGCAGCTTGAATCCCTGCTTGCAAACCGCAAACGCGAGCTTGGCATCAACGTGGATTCGGGTCGTCGCCTGGGCGCGGAACTCGCCTTCCGCCATGGCATCGGTAAGGGACGAGGCATTGGGATCTAAGGCATGCCGATTTGCCGCCGTTTCCACTCCGCAGATCGATGAAATGACAAATCTGATTGCGCGGCGGCCTTTGTTGTCCTGTCTGGTTCCAGCAGGTGCCAAATGCTCTCAGCGAAAGGCAAGGCAGCCATGCCTGGACTGGATCGTATCATTCGCCTCAAAACCGTCCTTGCCAGGACTGGCCTGTCCCGTTCAACCCTCTATCGCAAGATCGCCGAAGGCACGTTCCCGGCTCAGATCAAGATCAGTGTCAACGGGGCTGGCTGGCGTGAATCCGATATCAATCGATGGGTCGACGATCCTGTCTCATGGCACACCAGTGCATCAAGAAAAAACAGCGACTAGTGGTGGTTGAGTGGCACGTTGCCGCCACCGTTGAACACTCCTGTCTGAGGCAAGTTCAACGACTGGGAAGGGGCCGTGAACGGACTGTCCAGTTCTGGCCCGAGGACTTGGGTAAGCTGACATTCCGCAGCCGACCCAATCTCATAAGTGCATGGACTGCAGTGATGTTTCTAGGAGGGAAACGCGCCCAACTGCATCAAGAGGCCGAGGAGGTCGGGCTGACCGTATTCCTTGACGATCTTGCCATTCTCAAGGTGATAAATGTTCAGCGCCTGGACGTGGATCGTCTTTTGAGTTGATGGCACGCCCATGAACGGTCCGGTATGGGTGCCGTTCATCGTGAAGCGGGCCGCTATCTTGTTCTCCTCGGCGACCGCCTCTTCCAAGGTCCATTGGATATCGGAAAAGCCTGCTCGCATCATTGCGACGATCGCCATGTAGCCAGCAGGTCCGGTCATCGGCTCTGGCCTGCCGGGGACATGAAAGATGGCATTCGGCGAGATGAGTTCGTTCGCCAGCTTTTGATCCGCCGAGTTGATGAATTCGACGAACCTGGCCATGAATGAGGTGGCGGTGCTGCTCATAACAAACGTCCAATTGTCTGCAGCCGCGGTAGCGGCGATACTGACGGATGTATTGTTGAAACAGGGCGGGATAAATCGCGCCAATGGTTGCTGACCTACAACAAATTCGCTCCAATTACATCCCGCGCGGCCTTAGGCAGGGGTCTGGCGATCGCGGCACTACCGTCCAAATTTGGCTACGGCGAAATCCAAAAAGCTCCGAAGCTTGGCGGTTATGCGGCGATCGGGAGCGTAGATCACATTGAGCGGCCGCGACGGCGGGCGATAATCCGGCAAGATCCCGACCAGTTCGCCGCTTGCCATGGCCTCGCTCACGATTTCGCTCGGCTGCAGCAAGACGCCTATCCCTGCCACGGCCGCGCATAGCAGGGGCTCGCCGTGATCGGCCATCACACGGCCAGATACCGGAACCACAACCCTTCCATCCGGTCCGTCGAACGTCCAGTGCGTCCTCAACTCCGTGAAGGAGAAGCCAAGACACTCATGCCGTTGAAGATCGAGAGGGTGCTCGATGGCTGGATGTGTCTTGAGGTATGCAGGCGAGGCGCACAGAACCAGTCGGTAGGGAGCCAAAGGTCTGGCGATGAGGCCGCTATCGACGAGTTCGCCGGTTCGAAAGACCGCGTCATATCCCTCGTCGATTACATCGACCGCTCGATTGGAAAGCGTCAATTCCACCGAAATCTGCGGATGGGCCTCCAGGTATTCCGGTAGACTAGGACTAAGGCTGCGTATGCCGAAGCTGACCGGAGCGTTTATCCTCAGCCTGCCGGTTGGAACCGACTTCGTCTCCTCGGCCAATCCCTCAGCCATCTCAACTTCGGCGAGGATGTGCTTGGCTCGCTCATAATAGCCGCGGCCGAAGTCCGTTAGGCTTTGCCGGCGTGTGGTTCGGTTCAGAAGCCGGACACCAAGATGATCCTCCAACGCGCGAACGTATTTTCCGACGAGCTGCGGCGAGGTCGACATGGCTTCCGCCGCGGCTGAAAAGGAGCCGAGCTCCACAGCCCTAACGAAGACGGTCATGCCGGCGAAGCGGTCCATTTCAACACAATTCGTTTCAAGTGTTGCTCTCTCGCGCCCACTTATCTCGAATACGTTTCATATGGAAGTGTCGCGGCCGGTTCGGTCTGAAATTCCGCATCACTGTGCGCGCCGGAACTGTGGCTTTAGGGAAACAAATACCAATGTTTACGAGCAATTCCGACAAGGTTCCTGAACACGTCTACGCCTCGGTGGCATCTTGTCTGAATGGCCAACTGGATCGCCGCGAATTCCTGGCACTGGCAAGTGCGTTCGGCGCATCGGCGCCTATGGCTTACGGGCTTATCGGTGCGTCGTTGACGCCGGCCCTCGCGGCGGAGCCCAAACGCGGTGGCACCTTGAAGGTCGCGATGTTCGTCAAGGATCCGAAGGACCCGCGGACCGCGGACTGGTCGGAGATTGCCAATGCACAGCGCCAGACGCTCGAGCCGCTCGTCAAATACACTGCCGACTACACGTTTGAAGGCCGCCTGCTCGAATCCTGGGAGGTCAACGCCGATGCGACCCAGTTTGTGTTGCATTGCCGGCGCGGCGCGACCTGGAACAATGGCGACCCGTTCACGGTCGATGACGTTATCTTCAATTTGCAGCGTTGGTGCGAGCGGGATGCTGCGGGCAACTCAATGGCCGGGCGGATGGGCACGCTCATCGACCAGTCGACCGGCAAGTTGCGCGAAACAGCGATCGAACGCCTCGATCACATGACCCTGCGCATTACTCTTCAGCGGCCGGATATTACGTTCATTCCCAATCTGGCCGACTATCCGGCCCTGCTGGTTCACAAAAGCTTCGACGAAAAAGGCGCGACCTTTAGCGCATGCCCGATCGGCACCGGACCGTTCGAGTTGGTTTCCTATGATGTTGGCGTCCGCGTCGTTTTGAAACGTCGTACAAATGGAAAATGGTGGGGCGGGGAACCGCACCTCGAAGGTATCGAGTTCATTGACTACGGGTCCGACCCGAACGCAACCTTGGGAGCGTTCGAAGCCAACGAGATCCACACGAATTACGAATCGCCGGTAGACCAGCTGGCAGGCTTGGATGGACTTGGGCTGGTAAAAGGTGAGGCGGCGACCGCGGGGACTCTGCTGGCTCGAATGAATGTCACCAATAGACCTTTTGACGATCAGCGGGTGCGCAATGCGCTGCAGTTGGCCGTTGACAACAAGGTCGTGCTCGATCTTGGCTATAGCGGCGCCGGCGACGTGGCCCACAACCACCATGTCTCGCCGATTCATCCCGAGTATGTCGAACTGCCCCCAGTCAGCCGTGACGTCGACAAGGCCGCCCGCTTGCTTCAGAAGGCCGGTCTCACGGACTTTGAATTCGAGCTAATCACGGCCGACGAGGACTTTCACCGCAACACGGGCGACGCTATCGCTGCCCAGCTGCGTGAAGCGAAGATCAAGATCAAGCGGACCGTCCTCCCGGGTTCAACCTTCTGGAACGATTGGACGAAGTACCCGTTTTCGATGACGACCTGGAACATGCGGCCACTTGGCGTCCAGGTCCTTGCCGTCGCATATCGGACGGGCGAGGCCTGGAACGAAACGGCGTGGTCAAATCCCGAATTTGATACCAAGCTCAATGCCGCACTTGCCATTCCCGATGCCGAGAAGCGCAAAGCTCTGATGAAGGACATCGAGACTATGCTGCAGGATGCCGGTATTCTGATCCAGCCCTACTGGCGAAAGCTGTACAAGCACTGGGTCCCAGCCCTCAAGGGTGTCCGGGTCCATCCGACGCAGGAACACGAATACTTCGATGCCTGGCTGGATGAAGGCTGAATCCGGAACCAGCTGTCATGCAAAGCGAAATGCGATCCATCGTCATCAGCCGCTACGGCGGTCCGGAGGTCCTTGAGTGGAGGACCGTTCCGGTCCTTTCGCTACGCGCCTCGGAGATCAGGATCAGGACCAGCGCCGCCGCGGTCAATCACACCGACCTTGAGATAAGGGCCGGCAATTGGCCTATCCGCAAGCCAGAGCCTTTTCCATACGTGCCTGGCGTGGAAGTCGTCGGCGAGGTGGTTGAGGCGGGGTCTTCCGCGGGTCGTGCACTTGTTGGCCAGCAGGTCATCACGATGATGCAGGGCCTCGGCGGGGTCCGGGCAGATCGGCCAGGGGGTTATGCCGAGTTCGTGACGGTCGATGCCAGTGCGGCAGCTCAACTACCCGCCGGCACGGATCCGCTGGCTATTGCGGCGATTGGGCTAGCCGGCGTCACCGCCCACGAGGGCTTGCAACGCCTCGGACCGCTCGATGGACGGCACGTCATGGTCACCGGCGCGGCCGGCGGCGTGGGCTCGGCGGCGGTTTCGCTTGCCAGTGCGCTCGGCGCACATGTGCTGGGCCTCGTCTCGCGGCCGGAGCAGGCCGATTACGTTCGCGCGTTGGGAGCCGAACGGGTCTTGGCTTCAAAGGCCGGTGAACTGTCTCTGGTCGAGCCGCAAAGCCTCGACGGCGTTTTCGATACGGTGGGCGCAGCCGTGTTTGAAACATCGGTCTCCGCCCTGAAACCTGGCGGGACGATGTCCCTTGTTGGTGCGGTAGGGGGTAGTGATGTCCGGTTCGATCTCTGGAACCTGATCCGACCGGTATCGCTGACCGGCTATTCATCCGAGAGCCTTGACGGGACGGCACTTGAAGTTGCCGTCGCAACGCTGGCACGCCTCGCTGCCCAATGCGCTATGCAGACGCCCCAGTGGACAACGATGCCACTATCTGATGCTGCCCGTGCCCATGCCGCCCTCGAACAGAGGGGGATCAAGGGGCGGATCCTGCTGGTTTCTTGAAAGCTGCCGATCCGCGAGGCGACTATCTCGCAGGTTAGCTTTGGCGCGCGACAGCGTCCATCTTGACGCCTGAGCCTCTCGCTGAGCCGTGGTCGCGCTTTGGTATCCAAAAATCGCCCCGTCAATCCGCCACACCGTCGCGGCCATTTCAGCCGGCGGTCCGCGCTTCGAGAACGGCTGGTTTTGGGAACATCAAGACGGAAGTCGAATGGCCGACATGAGGCGCGTTGCTGACATTGATCGGAAACAGATAATCCCTAGTGTAGCCCGCAGGTGCCGCCCTCGGCTAGGTGTTTGCATTACCGCGTGACAAGCGCACACCAGGGCCACCGCCATTCTCTGCAATGAACTCTATTCCGGCTGCTTCGAACGTTGCTTCAAGCTGAACTATTGTGGACTGTTTCAACGCCTCGCCTCGTTCGAATCGCACAACCGTTTGAGTTGAGACTCCGGCCTCTTTAGCAAGCTCTAAAACGCCCCAGCCCAATGCAGCTCGTGCCATGCGACACTGCACCGGGTTCATAAAATCACCATAATATGGTGATTTCGATTGATCATATGCTGCACTTTGTGTAGTCTCGATTTCAATTGGGCGGCCGGATAGGTGATGCAACACCGATCCGGCCTGGCCACGTGCAAGCTGTTGTGGAGCTCGGATCATGGCTGATTCCGACAATAGCATGACTTTGTCTTCCGTCACGCTCGGGGGAGGCGGCGAGCAGGCTACAAAAAGATCTGCTCGTTCCGACGAAGCAGATCCGGCGCTTGCGCTGCTAAGAGACTGGTTGCGCGCGCAGCATGTTTCGCAGGTCCTCTGCCGACTTCAGCAACGTTTGGAAACGCGCGTTCTCGGCGCAGCCTGTCCGGCGGCGACAGATGCGAAGGTTGGCTACTCGATCGCCTGCCAAGCGGAAGTCGAGGCTGCGACAGTGGCTTTGAAGATTCAGGATAGAGTTCCGCGGACGCCCGCACACTCACTTCTCGGCGTTGTCGCCAAGCTGGAGATAATCGTGGGCGCAGATCGCGACATCGACGACCCAACAGATTTTCCCTGGCCACATATCGAGTCGATCCTGCATGACTTGAAGGAAATCACCGGGAGTGTGCCGCTTGAGCGACCTGATCGATCCATCGTTCAGGCGGACTGTCGGCGATATCAAGCAATCGCGGCCGATTTGATCGGTCTCGAAAAGCGCACCGCTGACCTCCATTTTGGTCAGCAACCGGCCGCTGGGATTGATACAAAGTAGAAAAGGATACGCAAGCGCACATAACGGCCATTCGGCGCTGAGGCGATCTCGGCCATCCTCGTCCCGATGGAGATATGCTCGGGACAGAAACGGTGAAGGCGACACGGCGTGCTGCAAAACGCGGCGCTAGACGCGACGCCGAGACCGATCTATTTTCATGCCATCGCGCCGTCGACGAAGCATTCCTGGAACGAACAGCCCGCTTGTTCGAGGCTCGCATGGGACGACCCCTGTCAGCGGAAAGTGCCCGGGAAATCGTTGACAATCTCGGCGAATTCTTCCGCATCCTCGCCGAATGGGAACGGATTGACCGGGGCAAATAATTGACGCTTCGTGCTCACCTAAAGGCCTTCGGTGCGATCGAGCGATGAACGAGGGCCCCCAAGATGAACCAACGACATGTCCGGACCGCCGAGCAAGCAGGCCTTGTAAAGGCGCTGCTTTACGCGCGCGTCTCCTCCAAGGAGCAGGAGAAGGAAGGTTTTTCCATCCCGGCGCAATGCAAGCTCCTGCGCAACTACGCCCAGCAACAGCGGTTCGATATCGTGCAGGAGTTTATCGACGTCGAGACGGCCAAGACCTCTGGCCGGACCAACTTCACCGAAATGGTCAAGTATCTGCGAAAGCATCCCGGCATTCGAAGTGTCCTCGTCGAGAAGACTGACCGCCTTTATCGCAACCTGAAGGACTGGGTGACTCTCGATGAATTGGATGTGGAAATCCACCTTGCGAAAGAAGGTGTGACGCTATCACGAGACTCGCGCTCGTCTGAAAAGTTCATGCACGGCATCAAGGTCTTGATGGCCAAGAACTATATCGACAACCTGTCGGAAGAAGCTCGCAAGGGGCAGATGGAGAAGGCGGAGCAGGGCATATGGCCGACAAAGGCTCCGATGGGCTATGTGAACACTACGGGAAAGGATGGCAGAAAGGTTATTGAGCCGCATCCTGAACTGGCTCCAGTCGTCACACAGCTGTTCGAGCGCTACGCAACCGGCCGGTATTCGCTGAACGCCTTGGCTAAGGCAGCCCACGGCGATGGGCTGATCTACCCCAAGAGCGGTAACCCGGTTCCGGTCAGCACCGTGCATATGATCCTGCGCAACCGCCTCTATACCGGACTGTTCCAGTGGAACGGCAAATTGCACCAGGGCAAGCACGAACCTCTCGTATCGATCGAACTATGGGAGCGCGTCCAGGGCGTTCTGACGGGCCGCAATTCGGTGCCGACCCACCCGATAGGAAACGAGTTCGCCTTCACCGGCCTGATGACCTGCACCGAATGCGGCTGCGCCGTCGTGGCGGAGATCAAGAAGGGAAAATACATCTACTATCACTGCACAGGGCACGCCAACAAAGGTCGGGGTGGATACGGTGATTGCCGCCGCAAATACGTCCGCGAGGAAGTGCTCGACCAGAAATTCGCCAACCTGCTTGACCGGTTGCATTTCGATGAAGAGATACTGGAATGGGTAAAGGCAGCCCTCTTGGCCAGCCATGCCGACGAGCGCCGCGAGCATGAACAGGCGATCCATCGATGCCAGGTCGAGTACAAGCGGCTCGAGGATCGGCTGCATGCCATGTATCTCGACAAGCTTGACGGCCGCATCGACAACGACTTCTACGATCGGATGTCAGCACAGTGGCGGACCGAACAAACGCGGCTGCTTCGCGAGATAGAGCGTCATGGTAGCGCCGAGGAATCGTACATGGAGGACGGCATCCGGCTGTTGGAACTAGCACGCAAAGCCAGCCGACTGTTTGCGAAACAGCCTGCGCACGAGAAAAATCGACTCCTGAATCTGGTGCTGTCGAACTGCAAATGGGACAAAGGCGAAGTTCACGCCGTCTTTAGGCAACCGTTTGATCTACTTGCGGAAACGGTCGTGGCCGGCGCAGCAATGGGTGCACAGCAGGCAGCTTTATCGACAGGGAGTCCAGTTTGGCTGGGGAACCTGGATTCGAACCAGGACTAACGGAGTCAGAGTCCGTGGGTCTACCGTTAACCTATTCCCCAGCAGGCGCGGCCATGGACCGCGCGGGCCGAACGGCTGAGCCGCTTGAGCGCTGCCTTGTAGCCGCCAGCGGAAAATAGTCAAGCCTGCTCTGCGGTTCAAATCGGCCAATCGCACAAAGTTTGCGCTGCCACTCATCCGCCTGCCGGCCGTCTCCCCGCGAACGGGGAGACGGCCGCCGAACGCGTCTCAGCTCTCCGTCCGGCTGAACTGCGAGCGTTCGAAGAACAGCACGACGCCAAGCCCGAGAATCAGCGGGATGATGAGATAAAACAGCCGGAACACCAGCAACGCCGCCAGCACGCCGACCGGGTCCATGTCCGAAAGCCCGGCCAGGAACACGACCTCGAACACGCCGAGGCCGCCCGGTGCGTGCGAGATCTGGGCGATCGAGAACGAGACGAGGAAGACGCCGAGCACGACGAAATAGCCGGGATTGTGGGCCTCGGGCAAGGCAAAGAAGATGATCGCGGTCGCCGCCAGGAGCTCGATCGGGCCGACCAGCAATTGCCTGGCGACAATCGGCAGTGCCGGATAGTGCAGCTGAAAGCTGGCGATCTTCAGCGGGCGCAGGTGCAGCCAGCTGCCGAATATGTAGGCGGCGACGAGGATCAGCATGGCAATGCCCGCCGCTTCCGACAGGCCGTGATGGGCAATGCCGGAGAACCGGTCGAGAACCTGCGGCTCGAAGACCAGCACGAGGCCGGAGACGAGGATGGTCGACAACACGAAGGTGATCCAGCAGATCGCCACCAGCACGCCGACATCCTGGCCGTTCAGGCCCCTGGTGCCGTAGGCGCGGTAGCGGATGACGGCGCCGGAGAACACCGAGCCGCCGATGTTGTGCGACAGGGCGTAGGTGGTGAAGGAACAGAGCGTCACGAACAGCCACGACACCTTCTTGCCGATATGCAACAGGGCGATGTGGTCGTAGCCGGCGAGCGAGGCATAGGCGATGACCGAACTCAGCCCCGCCAGAGCCCAGCCGCGGGTTGGGATGGCCGTGAGACCCTCCCAGACATCGTCGAGCGAAATGCCGCGCAGTTCGTGCCAGAGCAGCAGCAGTGAGAAAATCACCGCGGCGATGCCGACGACCGGCCAGAAATAGCGTCTCCAGTTCATTGCCTGACTGCCATGCGTTGCGTTTCCGCTTCCTTTTCGCCTGATGGTGGGAGGCCGGCTGCCCGGTGACCTCAGTCCATTTCAGAAATGCCTCATCGAAGCCGGCTATTCAACCGCGAACACTTGTCGCGCAGGCGGCCGAGCAGCCAACCGGCAAAATTCAGCAACCGGCTCTTGGTGATCGGGCGCGGCACTGTTAGTCTGGCGGCAACTTGAAACATGCCAAAGCGCCTGCTGCGTCCGTCACCGGTTCGCGCGGCGCCGGAAGGAACGACAGTGGAAGACCGCGACACCGGCGCAGGCGCGCCGGAGGTGGGCGCGTCCAGCGCTTCCCCAGGGCCATCGGGCTCGGGGACGGCCGGTTGGCAGCAAGGTCGCCCGGCGGAGCCTCGCTCCGCTGACGGGCAGGCGGGCGACGCGACCCATAACCAGAAGGGCAAGCCCAAGAAGCGGCGCAAGCGAAGGCGCGGGCGCAAGGTTTTCGCGCGCGATGAAGCGCGTCCGCAGGACAATCGGTCGCCGGTGCCGGGAACGGCCGCGGTCCTGGCAGCGGCGCCTATTCCGTCGGCGGCTGCGGCGATCGCCTCGGTCGTTCCAGCACCACGCCCCGAACAGGGCACCCGTCGGCCTCCGGTGCACGAGCTTCCCGTTTTCGCGGCCCTCGACCTCGGCACCAACAATTGTCGGCTGCTGGTCGCGGTGCCGACGCGTCACGGCCAGTTCCGCGTCATCGATGCCTTTTCGCGCATCGTCAGGCTGGGCGAGGGGCTGACCGCCAATGGCCGGCTCGGCCAGCCGGCGATGGATAGGGCGGTCGAGGCGCTGAAAGTCTGCGGCGACAAATTGCGCGGCCGCAAGATCAGGAAGGCCAGGCTGATCGCCACCGAGGCCTGCCGCTCGGCCGAGAACGGCGTCGAATTCCTCGAACGCGTCGAGCGCGAGGCCGGCCTGAAGCTCGAGATCATCGACCGCCAGACTGAAGCACGGCTGGCGGTTTCCGGCTGTGGCTCGCTGGTCGAGCGCGACACGCAGGGCGTCGTCCTGTTCGATATCGGCGGCGGCTCTTCGGAGATTGCGTTGATCGATCTCACCGGCCGCCGTTCGCCGCGGCTCGCCAACCACATCGTGTCCTGGACGTCGCTGCCGGTCGGCGTCGTCTCACTGGCCGAACGTTTCGGCGGCCGCACGGTGACGCGCGAGATTTTCACCGCCATGGTCGATGACGTCGCCGGCCGGCTGGCTGCTTTCGATGGCCGCGACCGGTTGAGCCATCTCAAGGCCAGCCCGAATTTCCATCTGCTCGGCACATCCGGCACGGTGACGACGCTCGCCGGCGTCCACCTCGATCTCGAGCGCTACGACCGCCGCCGTGTCGACGGGCTGTGGATGGACCGCGACAGCGTCGACCGCATGGTCGAGAAGCTGGTCGGCTGGGATTTCCAGCAGCGCTGCGCCAACCCGTGCATCGGCGCCGATCGCGCCGATCTGGTGCTGGCCGGCTGTGCTATATTGGAAGCCATCCGTGCGGTGTGGCCATCCGAGCGGCTGCGCGTCGCCGACCGCGGCCTGCGCGAGGGCATATTGAGCGAGCTGATGGCCGATGACGGCGTCTGGCGCAACGATGGGCGGGGCAGGGCATGATCCCGAATCTAAGAACCTCGTCAGCGGTGAGCAGTCGACCCCCACTCCGTCGAGCTTCGCTCGACACCTCTCCCCCGGTCGACGGGGGAGAGGAAGAGCGCGAGCGTGCGCCGGCTGGCGCCTTTCCTCTCCCTCCGGAGGGGGGAGAGGTGGCGCCGCGAAGCGGCGACGGAGTGGGGGAAGCCCTCCGCGAAACGCACATGCTCAAGCAAGAAATCAACCAATGACCAAGAAACCGGAAAAACCAGGCTCCGCCAGCATTCGCGTGCTGAAGACGCGAATCAAGAAGAAGAGCGGCTTGAAGGAATCGTCGCGCCGCTGGCTGCAGCGCCACATCAACGATCCCTATGTCCAGCGGTCGAAGGCCGACGGCTACCGCTCGCGCGCGGCCTACAAGCTGATCGAGATCGACGACAAACACCATTTGCTCAAGCCCGGCATGAAGGTGATCGACCTTGGCGCCGCGCCCGGCGGCTGGTGCCAGGTGGCGGCCGCGCGGACGAAATCGACGGCGGAAAACCCGCATGTCATCGGCATCGACTATCTGGAGATGGATGCCGTGCCCGGCGCGCCGGTGCTGCTGATGGATTTTCTCGATCCGGCAGCCCCGCAGAAGCTGGCCGAGGCGCTGGGTGGTGACCCCGATGTCGTGCTGTCCGACATGGCCGCACCCACCACCGGCCACAAGCGGACCGACCATATCCGCACCATGCATCTGTGCGAGGTGGCCGCCGATTTCGCGCTGTCGGTGCTGAAGCCGGGCGGACATTTCCTCGCCAAGACGTTTCAGGGCGGCGCGGAGAACGAACTGCTCTCCATGCTCAAGAAGAACTTCCGCTCCGTGCACCACGTCAAGCCGCCCGCCTCGCGCGATGAGTCGGTGGAGCTCTATCTGCTGGCGAAGGACTTCAAGGGGCGAGAGACCGGTCCGCCATCAGGCGGATCGGAACGTCCAGTGGACGTTCCGAAGGACTCGAGCGCCCGGAGCCATAGCGAAGGGCCGGGGGACACCAAGGCCTAAGCGGGTCACCAACTGCCGGTCCGCCATCAGGCGGATCGGAACGTCCAGTGGACGTTCCGAAGGACTCGAGCGCCCGGAGCCATAGCGAAGNCCGGTCCGCCATCAGGCGGATCGGAACGTCCAGTGGACGTTCCGAAGGACTCGAGCGCCCGGAGCCATAGCGAAGGGCCGGGGGACGCCGAGTAGCGTCTTTCCTTCTCCCCTTGCGGGAGAAGGTGGCCTCGCGAAGCGAGGTCGGATGAGGGGTGGTCCAGCTTGGCGATATGCTTGCAAAGCCACGACTGCGCCTCTCACCAACGCTTCACTCCGCTGGAACATCCCTCATCCGTCTCGGCGCTATCGCGCCGATCCACCTTCTCCCGCAAGGGGAGAAGGCAGAGGGAGCTACTCCCCCGGCGATCTCGCCGGTTCCAGCGTCTTGGGCGTGGTCAGCCGGCCATGGCCGGAGACGGCGTTGCCGGCGTCTGGCGGTTATCACGGCCGGACACCGATGTCGTGTTAATTTGCTGTCACTTTTGTGCGACCGGGCTGAGACGGCGACGGCTCTCCTGGCATGCCCGCGAAACTGGCGGCCGCGTTCCAGGGCAGTGGGCGGCAACGAGGAAGCTTGCGGAAGACGGTGCGCCTCCTTATTGTAGTGATAATAACTACTATATAGGCCGTATCATGGAAGAAGCCGTTTCGGCAGCCGATGCCAACCGCAAGTTCTCGCTCATCCTGCGCGGTGTTCGCGAAGGACAAAGCTACGTCGTGACCAGTCACGGACGCCCCGTGGCGCGGATCGTGCCCGCGGATCAACAAGAGGGTGTGGTTTCCCGCTCGCGCGCGGCGCTGCTGTCGCGCCTCGAACGCCAGCCTGTGGCCGATGTCGGGCGCTGGACCCGCGACGAGCTTTACGAGGACGAGCGGTGAAGGTCGCGCTCGACACCAATGTCCTTGCCTATGCGGAAGGGGTCAACGGTGCCGAGAAGCGCGACATCGTTCTCGAGTTGATGCGCAAGATCCCGCAAGAGGCCGCCATTATTCCCGTTCAGGTCCTTGGTGAATTGTACAATGTTCTCGTCCGCAAGGCCGCAAGACCGCCTGTCGAGGCCCGGGATGCCCTTCTGAGCTGGCGCGATGCGTTTGCGGTTGCCGCGACAACGCAGGACGTGATGATGATGGCGGCTGATCTGGCGACGGACCATCGCTTCAGCATCTGGGATGCGGTCATTCTCTCCGCCGCCTCGCAAGCCGGTTGCCGGCTGCTGCTTTCGGAAGATCTGCAGGACGGCTTCACATGGGGTGGGGTAACTGTCGCCAATCCTTTCGCATCGCCGCGCCATGCCTTGCTGAATGCTCTCGTGGGAGAGGCCGCCGAATAGACGCGTCGGGCCGCAACGATCGGCTTTTCATCGGCGTCGCGACGTGTTACCAGCCAGCGCCAATCCTGAAAGGGAATAACGAGTCGGCGCTGTCCATTCCGGTCCAGCGCCTTTCATGCATTCTAAGGACTGGCCATGGCAAAAATCATCGAAACGTCCACCGGCGCACTGGCGCTGACCTTTGACGACGTGCTTCTGCAGCCGGGTCATTCCGAGGTCATGCCTGGCGAAACCGATGTCCGCACCCGCATTGCCGGCGATATCGACCTCAATGTCCCGATCCTGTCGGCCGCGATGGACACCGTCACCGAGGCGCGTCTCGCCATCGCCATGGCCCAGGCCGGCGGTATCGGCGTCATCCATCGCAATTTCTCGCCGGCCGAGCAGGCCGAGCAGGTGCGGCAGGTGAAGAAATTCGAATCCGGCATGGTGGTCAACCCGGTCACCATCGGCCCCGACGCCACGCTTGCCGACGCGCTGTCGCTGATGCGCACCTATTCGATCTCGGGCATTCCGGTGGTCGAGAATGGCGGCACCGGCGGTCACAAGACGGGGCGGCTGGTCGGCATACTGACCAACCGCGACGTGCGCTTTGCTTCCGATCCGGCGCAGAAGGTCTACGAGTTGATGACCCGTGAGAACCTGATCACGGTCAAGGAGAATGTCGACCAGGACGAGGCCAAGCGGCTTCTGCACCAGCACCGGATCGAAAAGCTCGTCGTCGTCGACAAGTCGGGCAATTGCGTCGGGCTGATCACCGTCAAGGACATCGAGAAGTCGCAGCTCAACCCGCATGCCACCAAGGATGCGCAGGGGCGCCTGCGCGCCGCCGCCGCCACCAGCGTCGGCGACGATGGCTTCGAGCGCGCCGAGCGCCTCATCGAGGCCGGCGTCGACCTCCTGGTGATCGACACCGCGCATGGCCACTCGCAGCGCGTGCTGGACGCCGTCACGCGGGCGAAGAAGCTCTCCAACTCGGTGCGCATCCTGGCCGGCAACGTCGCCACCGCGGAAGGCACGCAGGCGCTGATCGATGCCGGCGCCGACGCCGTCAAGGTCGGCATCGGCCCGGGCTCGATCTGCACAACCCGTATCGTGGCCGGCGTCGGCGTGCCGCAGCTCTCGGCCATCATGTCGGCGGTCGAGACGGCGCATAAATCGGGCGTTTCGGTGATCGCCGATGGCGGCATCAAATATTCGGGCGATCTCGCCAAGGCGCTCGCCGCCGGCGCCAGTGCCGCCATGATCGGCTCGCTGCTGGCCGGGACGGACGAGAGCCCGGGCGAGGTCTATCTGCACCAGGGCCGTTCCTTCAAGGCCTATCGCGGCATGGGTTCGGTCGGCGCCATGGCGCGCGGATCGGCCGATCGTTACTTCCAGGCCGAGGTGCGCGACACGCTGAAACTGGTGCCGGAAGGCATCGAAGGGCAGGTTCCCTACAAAGGACCTGTGTCTGGCGTCCTGCACCAGCTTGCAGGCGGGCTGAAAGCCGCTATGGGTTATGTAGGCGGCCGCGACCTTGCCGATTTCCGCGACCGCGCCACCTTTGTGCGCATATCCAACGCCGGACTTCGTGAAAGCCACGCCCATGACGTCACGATTACCCGCGAAAGCCCGAACTATCCCGGAGGAGTCTGACTCTTCCGGAGCCTGGCGCAGCTTGACGGTGGCGGTCCTGCGGCTGTCGCGTCATGCCGCGGCACTCTGTTTCCTGTCGGGCGCGGTTTTTATCGCCATGACGGGGCTGGAATTCTTCTATTTCCGTCAGTTGAGCGGCGGTTTGCCTTCGCTCGACATGCGCTTTTTCGGCTTCACGCCCGACGAAGGCATGGCCTGGCTGACGGCGCTCGGCCGGCGCGGCGGCGAGATCATTCTCGTCTGGCACTATCTGACCTTCGATCTGCTGTTTCCGGCGCTGCTGTCGCTGACCCTGGTCAGCCTGATCCTGGCCATCGGCCGGCGCCTGAAGAATTTCCGCGTGCTGCCGCCGCAGGTGCAGTCGATCTTCGCGCTGGTCCTGGTGCTGCCCTATACGCTTGCCGACTATGCCCAGAATATCGCCGTGGCGCGTCTCCTGTCCGATTTCCTGTCGGCCAACCCGGATTCGCTGTCTTTCGCCTCGGCTCTGATCGTCACCAAATTCGCGCTTCTCGCCATCCCGGTGATCGTCATTGCCGCTTTCTGGCTGGCGAGCCAGAAACATCAGGCTTGATGCCGGACCGAAGAGCGCGCATTTACCGAGCAGGGGGCATGTCATGAATCAGACGGCGATCTTCTGGCCTGTCCTGGCGCATGTGCTGCTGATCTACATCGTCTACTGTGTCCTCGGCCGCCGCAGATATGGCGCGGTCAAGTCAGGCGAGGCCAAGGTCGGTCAATACAAGATACGCTCGACCGAGCCGGCGTCCAGCGCCACGGTCGCCGCCAATCTCAGCAACCAGTTCGAACTGCCGGTGCTGTTCTACGTGCTGTGCCTGACGCTGCATGCCACCAACGGCGTCAACCATCTGACGCTCGCGCTGATGTGGATCTTCGTCGCCTCGCGCTATGTCCACGCCTGGGTTCATCTGACCAGCAACAACCTGCTGCTGCGCAACCGCTCTTTCGTTATAGGTGCAGTGGTTATCCTGCTGGGCTGGATCTGGTTCGCGCTCCACCTGCTTGGGGTGGTTTGAACAGTCTGACCCTCCCCCTTGTGGGAAGGGTCGCTCCGCAAAGCGGGGCGGGGGTACGTTATTCCTACAAATCGTAGACCGCGATCTTACGCTTGTCGAACTTGATGCCGATCTCGCCGCGCACCAGCTTCAGCGCCGCTTCGCCGAACACGGCGCGCCGCCAACCTTGCAGGGCCGGCACGTCGGCCTCCTCGCCTTCGGCCGCGATGCGGTCGATATCGTCGCTGGAGGCCAGCACTTTCGAGGCCACGCCCTGCTGTTCGGCGATGATCCTGAGCAGCACTTTCAACAGTTCCGCGGCAGCGCTCGAGCCCTCGGGCGGCTGGAAACTCTTCGGCAGCTTCGGCATCTGCTCCTTGGGCAAGGCCAGTGCCGTGTTGACGGCGCCGAGCAGCGCCGTCGCCGTCGAGGACCGCTCCCAGCCCTTCGGCGTCGTGCGCAGCTTGGCAAGGGCCGCAGCATCGCGCGGCGCCTGCTGCGCCACCTCGTAGATCGCGTCGTCCTTGAGCACCCGGCCGCGCGGCACGTCGCGCTCGCGCGCCTCGCGCTCGCGCCATGCCGCCACGGCCTGCACGATCGCCAGTTCCTGCGGCTTGCGCAGCCGCATCTTCAGCCGCTTCCAGGCGTCCTCGGGATGTGGATCGTAGGTCTCGCGCGAGGTCAGCACGTCCATTTCCTCGTTCAACCAGTGGGCGCGGTTTTCCCGCGCCAGTTCGGCGTTGAGGTGCTGATAGACCTCGATCAGATGGGTGACGTCGGCCAGCGCGTAATCGAGCTGCTTGTCGGAAAGCGGCCGGTGGCGCCAGTCGGTGAAGCGCGACGACTTATCGAGCCGCGCGCCGGTGATGCGCTGCACCAGCTGATCATAGGAAACGCTGTCGCCGAAGCCGCAGACCATCGCCGCGACCTGTGTATCGAAGACGGGATGCGGAACCAGGTCGCCGAGATGGACGATGATTTCGATGTCCTGCCTGGCGGCGTGGAAGACCTTGACCACCGCCTCGTTGGCCATCAGCTTGAAGAACGGCCTCAGGTCGATGTCCGATGACAAGGGATCGATCAGCGCCGTCACGCCGGGCGCGGCCATCTGGATCAGGCACAGGATTGGCCAGAAGGTCGTCTCGCGAATGAATTCGGTGTCTACGGTGACGAAATCCGACTTTTCGAAAGCGGCGAGAGCGGTCTCGAGTTCTTTCTGGGTGGTGATGACGTGCATCAAATCGCTTTTGGCAGGAGTAGGGTCTTCCTAGATTTCAGCCGGGAAGGCTTTCGTCAAGCCGTGGCACCCTCGTCACGGCCTTTCCGGACCGTCCGGATCGCCGTTTCTTCTGGCCAGCCGTGCGAAAACGGTGGAAGTGCGCAACAATGCGGTGAAACGGCTGCGCTTGCCCGCCGGCACGCCGGACCGGGCCTGCATGCGGTAGAGGATGACGGCGATGAAGATCGCGTAGACCATGGCGCTGAACACGAACAGCGCGCTCGGCCCGAAATACTGCATAGCGGTGGAAGCGGCGAAAGGGCCGCCGATGGCGCCGAAGGAGTAGAACAGCATCAGCGCCGCATTGATCAGCACGAACTCGCCAGTGTCGGCGCGGTCGTTGGAATGCGCCGCCGACAGCGAATAGAGCGGCATGGCGAAACAGCCGAAGATGAAGATGATGACGAAGTTGAGCGCGGGGTTGCTGCCGGCGATGAACACCAGCGCCAGGGCCGAGAGCATCGCGCAGCAGGTGGTCATCAACAGCACCCGGCGTCGGTCCCAGCGGTCGGAGAGATAGCCCAGCGGATACTGGATGATGGCGCCGCCGAAGATGCCGACGCTGACGAAGGTGACGACGTCGGCGACCGACATGCCGATCTGCTCGGCATAAACAGGTGAGAGTGTCCGAAACGCGCTGTTGGTGACGCCGACGGCGATGCAGCCGAAGCAGCCCAGCGGTGAAATCCGCCAGACGCGCGCCAGGTCGAGCTTGACCTCCTCCGGTGGCGTCGGATTGGATCGGTCGCCGAGGGAAACCGGCACCAGCGACAACGTGATCATGATCGACATGATGGTGAAGATGGTGAAGCCGCCGGCGCCGAAGACCGGGATCAGGAACTGGGCGCCGGTCACCGAACCGGTATCGACCATCCGGTAGATCGCCAGTACGCGGGCGCGGTCGTGGTTGCTGACGCCGGAATTGAGCCAGCTTTCCACGATCGTGAACAGCCCGGCGAAGCAGAAGCCGCCGGCAAAGCGCACCGCGCACCACATCACCGGATCGAGGACCAGCACCAGCAGCAAGGTGCCGACCGAGGCGATCGCCGCCAGCGCCGAAAACGCCCTGATATGACCGACCGCCTTCATGATGCGGGTGATGGCCAGGCAGCCGAGCAGGAAGCCGGCGAAATAGAAGGTGCCCATCAGGCCGATGTCGGAGGCGGAAAACCCTTCCTGCGCACCGCGCAGCGCAATCAGCGTGCTCTGCAGGCCATTGCCGCCGAGCAGGATGCCTGCGGCGAGAAGAAGCGGGATCAAGGGGCGGATGGAAGACATGCAAAAGGACGATCACGTATCGGTGATCCCTTCTTGAACCATTGCCCTGGTCAATGCCAGCGGCAATTCCAGATCGCCGACAGGGCGCGTGCTCCTCAGGTCGCCGTCGGCCGTGCCGGAGAGCCGTTCATGCCTCGCCCGTCCGCACCGGTATTTTCCGCCGCGCCAGGTCAGGTGCTTCGTTTGATGGCGTAGCGGCCTTCTCCGAAGGCGCCCGTCGGCCAAGCGCGCCTGCGGTCAGCAGGCTGAGCGCAATGAACGGAATGCCGATGCCGAAGGCGGAGCGGATGCCCCAATGGTCCGAGACGAAGCCGAGCAGCGGCGGCCCGAGCAGGAAGGCCACGAAGGAGATCTGCGACAGCGCCGCGACATTGATTGCCGCCGGCCGGTCCGTCCGCTGCGCGGCCGCCGAGATCGCCAGCGGGAAGAGGGCGCTGGTACCGATGCCCAGAAGAGCAAAACCTAGCATGGACAACAGCGGCGAAGGCGACAGGAAAACGATGAAGACGCCCGCCGCCATGCAGGCCAGCAGCACCCGCGCCACGCCGCTTGGCGAGTGCCGATCGACGAAGCTGTCGGCGAAGAAGCGCGTGGTCGCCTGCGAAAACGCAAACAGCGCCACGGTGAAACCGGCAACGAACGGGCCGGCTTCGAACACCGTACGCATATAGATCGCCGACCAGTCGATGCTGGCGCCCTCCATCAGCATCGCCGAAAGCGTCACCGCCACCAGGACGAGAATCGGCAGCGTTGGCCGCGCGAAGGTGGGCGCCTTGTCGCCGGTGCTGGCGAAACGGGCCGGTGCCGGCTGGTAGCCGCCGAGAAACAGCGCCATGGATATCGCGACCATGGGGACGACAATAGCCAGGTGCAGTTGTGGCGACACACCGAGATGCCCAAGTGCTGCACCAAATAGGCCGGCGCCGAAGAAGCCCATGCTCCAGAACGAATGCGCCCTGTTCATGATCCGGCGTTTCAGCAGGAATTCCGTCCTGTCGGCTTCGACATTGAGCATGATCTCGACGCTGCCGATCATCAGGCCGACCGGGAAGAGCATCAGGAACAGCGCCAGCGGACCCGGCGCATGTACGGCGATGGCATAGGCAAGCGCCACCAGCGGGATCAAGGCAAGCAGGGCGCGGCGGAAGCCGACGCGCTCGAGCAGCGGCGTCGCAAGGGTCAGCGCCGTCAAGGTGCCGATCGGCGTTCCGATCAGGCTGAGGCCGAGCGTGCCGTCCTCGATACCCATGGCGTGCTTGATGTCGGGCAGCCGCGGAAAGATGTTGCCCATGGCAAAAGAATAGATCGCAAACCCAGCATAGACCCGGTGTTGAGGGGAGAGGCTGAGGCCAAGGGTCATCGCTATGCCTTCAAGGAAAGAGGAGCCGCGGCTGGTCTGCTCGACTGCCCGATGCGCCGACTTCTTGCATAACCATGCAGAACATGCAAGAACGTGCACAAAAATATAGGAATGTGCAATGCTGACCGATGAACGGCACCAACTCATTCGCGACCGGCTTGCGTCGGAGGGCCGGGTGTTGGCTGGCGAACTGGCGACCCGCTTCGGTGTATCGGAGGATACGGTCCGGCGTGACCTCAGGGAACTGGCGAAGGCCGGGCAATGCCGCCGCGTCTATGGCGGCGCGGTCGCGCCCGCACCTTTCGCCACGGCGTCGATCAGCCTGCGCGGCAGCCATGCCGTCGAGGAGAAGATGCGGCTGGCGCGCGCGGCGGTGGCTCTGCTCTCCAGCGGGCAGAGCCTGTTCATCGATGGCGGAACCACCAATGCCGCGATCGCCAAGGCCATTCCGCGCGACCTCGAACTCACCATAGCCACCAATTCGCTCGGCGTCGCCTCGGCCCTGTCCGATCACGCTCTGGTCGAATTGATCGTGCTGGGCGGAAGGTTCGACCGTGAGCTCGGAACCTGCGCCGGAGGCGACACGCTGGCCGCCGTCGCGCAGCTTGGCGCTGATCTGTTCTTCCTCGGCTCCTGCGGTCTCGATGCCACAAGAGGCGTGACCGCTTTCGATTCGGCGGAAGCCGAGGTGAAGCGGGCCATGGCCAGGAACAGCGGCGGCATCGTCATCGCCGCTACCAACGACAAGCTGGCCACCGCATCGCCCTATCGTGTCGCCGGCCCCGAAGCGATCCGCCATCTGGTCGTCGACAAGACCGCGCCGGCCAGTATCCTTGCGGAATTCGAACGTCAGGGCGTTGAAATCCACTTGGCCTGAAACCGTCGCCCGCGCATCCGCCAACGGGGTGCCCTGATTTCGAGTTTTCGCCCGGGCTTCGACCCGGGCTTCGACAAGGGATGTCGAAACAGGCAGCTGCGCTCGCTTGCCTTGACAAATCCGGCCTCCCATGCGCTTTTCGCGCAAATTTTGAGGCCGGGCTTGATGCTTCGGCCTGCAACCCAGCACCCCGGACTTTACCAATGACCATGCACCGTTACCGCAGCCACACCTGTGCCCAGTTGAGAAAGAGCGACGTCGGCTCTTCCGTTCGCCTGTCGGGCTGGGTGCATCGTGTGCGCGACCATGGCGGCCTGCTGTTCATCGATCTGCGCGACCATTACGGCCTGACCCAGATCGTCGCCGACCCGGATTCGCCGGCCTTCAAAGTTGCCGAGACCGTGCGCGGCGAATGGGTGATCCGCGTTGACGGCGAGGTCAAGGCACGCTTGCCCGAAACCACGAACGCCAACCTGCCGACTGGCGAGATCGAGATTTTCGCCCGCGAGATCGAGGTGCTGTCGGCGGCCAAGGAACTGCCGCTGCCAGTGTTCGGTGAGCCGGACTATCCCGAGGACATCAGGCTGAAGTATCGCTTCCTCGACCTGCGCCGCGACACGCTGCACAAGAACATCATGGCGCGCACGAAAATCATCGCCGAGATGCGCAAGCGCATGACCGATGTCGGCTTCACCGAATTCTCGACGCCGATCCTGACCGCGTCCTCGCCGGAAGGCGCGCGCGACTTCCTGGTGCCGTCGCGCATCCATCCCGGCACCTTCTATGCGTTGCCGCAGGCGCCGCAGCAGTACAAGCAGCTGATCATGGTGTCGGGCTTCGACCGCTATTTCCAGATCGCGCCCTGCTTCCGCGACGAGGATCCGCGCGCCGACCGTCTGCCCGGCGAGTTCTACCAGCTCGACCTCGAGATGAGCTTCGTCGAGCAGGACGACGTGCTGTCGACCATGGAGCCGGTGATGCGCGGGGTCTTCGAGACCTTCGCCAACGGCAAGCCGGTGACGCAGACATTCCAGCGCATCCCCTATGACGTCGCCATGCGCAAATACGGCTCCGACAAGCCCGACCTGCGCAACCCGATCGAGATGCAGGCCGTCTCCGACCATTTTCGCGATTCGGGCTTCAAGGTGTTCGCCAACATCCTGGCCAACGACCCGAAGGCCGAGGTCTGGGGCATTCCGGCCAAGACCGGCGGCAGCCGCGCCTTCTGCGACCGCATGAACTCCTGGGCGCAAGGCGAGGGCCAGCCGGGGCTGGGCTACATCTTCTGGCGCAAGGAGGGCGACAAGCTCGAAGGCGCCGGTCCGCTCGCCAAGAACATCGGCGAGGAACGCACCGAGGCGATCCGCCTACAGCTCGGCCTTGCCGATGGCGACGCCGCCTTCTTCGTCGCCGGCGATCCGAAGAAATTCGTCTCCTTCGCCGGCGCCGCGCGAACCCGCGCCGGCGAGGAACTGAACCTCGTCGATCGCGAGCGCTTCGAACTGTGCTGGATCGTCGACTTCCCGTTCTTCGAATGGAACGAGGAGGAGAAGAAGATCGACTTCGCCCACAATCCGTTCTCGATGCCGCAGGGCGGCATCGATGCATTGAATGGCGAGGATCTGCTCGGCATCAAGGCGTTCCAGTACGATATGGTCTGCAACGGTTTCGAGATCGCCTCAGGCGGCATCCGCAACCATCTGCCCGAAACCATGGTCAAGGCGTTCGAGACGGTCGGGCTCGACCGTGCCACGGTCGAGGAGCGCTTTGGCGGCCTCTACCGCGCCTTCCAGTACGGCGCGCCGCCGCATGGCGGCATGGCTGCCGGCGTCGACCGCGTCGTCATGCTGCTGGTCGGAGCGAAGAACCTGCGCGAGATCACCATGTTCCCGATGAACCAGCAGGCCTACGACCTGCTGATGAACGCGCCTTCGGAAGCGAGTCCGCAGCAGCTTCGCGAACTGGCGCTGCGCGTCGCGCCGACCAAGAAGGACTGACGGCAGCGTTGCAACTGCCCTTTCTCCCCGTCTCTATACGGGGAGAAATGTCCGGCAGGACAATGAGCGGCAGCGCGGATGCCGGGGATTGGTGAACGGCCGTAGCAACTGACGCCTTCTGACAGGCGATCGGTTCGGCATTGAATTGCAATTTGCAGGTGTCGGCGCTGCCCCTCATCCGCCTGCCGGCACCTTCTCCCCGTATAGTGACGGGGAGAAGGGAGCTAACTTCGATCAGTCTTCGTTCGCCTTGACGCTGACGCCCAGCGTCTTCGGCAGGTCGAGCGGGTTGGACATGGCGCCCGCCATGATCAGCGCGAACGGCACCGATGCCGGCGGCTCGGCCGAGATTTCGAGGCTCTTCGGGTCGTCGAGATACTTGCCGACGGCTGCCGTCACCTGCGCCGTCAGTTCCGGATTGTTGAGCTGCGCCATGCCGAACGGCACGATTGCCTTGGCCTGGTTGGCGATGTCCTTGGCCGACATGCCCTGCTGCTTGCCGACATATTCCAGCACCTTGTTGGTCAGCGAATCGTCGTCGAAGCGGATCGAGGCGCTGTTGAACGAAAGCTGCTGCAAAAGACCGAGCATGGCCATGCCCTGCGCGGAATTGTCGGCGCCTTCGGGCTGCGCGGCCATCTTTTTCTGCATCTCCTGCAGCGACTTGACGAAATCCATCGTGTAGCCACCGAGGTCGAAGGTCATGCCGAGCGTTCCGGCATTCTCGACGGAAATGTCATATTTCGACAGTTCGATCTTGCCATCCGAGGGCTGCCAGGTGCCGGCCATTTCGAGGTTGCCCGAGATATTCTGATAACCGAGAGCGTTGATGACTTCCTTCGACTTGGGATCGTCGACCAGCGTCAGGTCCGCATTGAACTTTTCCGTGGTGCCGGTGAATTCCATCGCCTTGCCGTCGGCCGGCGGCGTGATCTCTATGGCAAGGCCGTCCATCGAGAANCGTGGTGCCGGTGAATTCCATCGCCTTGCCGTCGGCCGGCGGCGTGATCTCTATGGCAAGGCCGTCCATCGAGAAGGCGGTCTTGTCGGCGACCTTGACGGTCATGTTTTCGAGTTCGGCGGATTTGTACATCATCAGCGAGCCCAGCGGGCCGGTGGAGCCATCGGCCGGAACCGTCATGTCGTGGATCACGAAGGGGCTGAGATTGAGGGTGACGCCATCCTTGCTGTGTTCGAAGGCCGACGTCGACACGGTGGCGATGTCATAGCCGCCATTGGCTTCGGTGACGCCCTCGAGCTTGACGTCGCCGATCGGCAGGGCTTCCTTTTCCGCAGCCGGTTTGATCGCGACGCCCTGCAGCACCATGCTGGTGTTGTCGCCGGTCACGCCGGTCCAGGAGATGTCGACTCCCTGCGCGGAAAGCGCCGCCTTCAGCCGGTCGGCGACCGCGGCGTCCTGTGCCAGGGCCGCGTTCAGTGGCAGCGTGAGCAAGAAGGTCGAAAGAGCGAATTTCCGGAGAATTGAGCGGTTGATTGTCATCACAAGGTCCCTGAGAGTGTTCTGAAATTGTTTTTCAATTCTTTGCGCCATCACCATTCCGTGACGAACTGGACGGGAAAAAGGCGTATCCCCGGCACATTGGTCAAAAATCGCGGCGAAAGGCAAACCCGATCCGAACGTCATTGTCTAAAGCGGTGAATTTGGCATGAAGAGCGGGTCACGCAGCGCCGTCGCGCTTGGCAATAGATGCGGCGTGTAACAGATTGATGTTGGCCGGCAAGCCGGACCTTTCGGCTTCATGTTGCACAAAGGACGCAAGTTGATTGGCCCGGCACGCGCCACTTGCCGCGAATCACCCGCTCGGCTAGTTCCAGCCCATGGGAAAAAGGCTTTTGCCGCCTGACAATGGCGGTGGCGATCATATCGAACCGGTCGATCTGAAGAAGGCGCTGGAAGAGCGCTATCTCGCCTATGCGCTGTCGACCATCATGCATCGGGCGCTGCCCGACGTGCGCGACGGACTGAAACCGGTCCATCGCCGCATCATGCACGCCATGCGCCTGCTGCGGCTCAACCCCGACCAGGGCTTCGCCAAATGCGCCCGCATCGTCGGCGAGGTGATGGGCAAGTTCCACCCGCATGGCGACCAGTCGATCTATGACGCGCTGGTGCGGCTGGCGCAGGATTTTTCGATGCGCTACCCGCTGGTCGACGGGCAGGGCAATTTCGGCAACATCGACGGCGATAACGCCGCCGCCATGCGCTACACCGAAGCGCGCATGACCGACGTCGCGACCGAGCTGCTTGCCGGCATCACCGAGGACGCCGTCGACTACCGGCCGACCTACAATGAAGAGGACGAGGAGCCGGTCGTGCTGCCCGGCGCTTTCCCGAACCTCCTGGCCAATGGCTCGTCGGGCATTGCCGTCGGCATGGCGACGTCGATCCCGCCGCACAACGCAGCCGAACTTTGCGACGCCGCACTTCACCTGATCGAGCACCGGGACGCGCCGGTGGCGAAGCTGATGGATTTCGTCCAGGGGCCGGATTTCCCGACCGGCGGCATCATCGTCGACAGCCGTGCCTCCATTCTCGAAGCCTACGAGACCGGTCGCGGCGGCTTTCGTGTTCGCTCCAAATGGAGCCAGGAAGACCAGGGCAGGGGCACCTGGAGCATCGTCGTCACCGAAATCCCTTATGGCGTGCAGAAGGCGCGGCTGATCGAGAAGATCGCCGAGCTGCTGATGGCTCGCAAACTGCCGCTGCTCGAGGACATCAGGGACGAAAGCGCGGAAGACATCCGCGTCGTGCTGGTGCCCAAGAGCCGTTCGGTCGATCCCGGCATCCTGATGGAATCGCTGTTCAAGCTCACCGAGCTCGAAAGCCGTTTCCCGCTCAACATGAATGTGCTTTCGCGCGGCAAGGTGCCCAACGTGCTGTCGCTGAAAGGCGTGCTGCAGGAATGGCTCGACCACCGCCGCGACGTGCTCGTCCGCCGCTCGAAGCATCGCCTTGGCGAGATCGAAAGACGGCTGGAGATCCTCGCTGGCTATCTGATCGCCTATCTCAACATCGACGAGGTGATCAAGATCATCCGCGAGGAGGATGAGCCCAAGCAGGTGATGATGGCCCGCTGGTCGCTCACCGACACCCAGGCCGAAGCCATCCTCAATATGCGCCTGCGCGCCCTGCGCAAGCTGGAAGAGTTCGAGATCCGCAAGGAATTCGACGGCCTCACCACCGAGAAGAAACAGATCGAGGCGTTGCTGGCGTCCGACGCCAAGCAATGGTCGACGATCAAGTGGGAAGTCACCAGCATCCGCGACAAGTTCGGCCCGGAGACCGAACTCGGCAAGCGCCGCACCCAGTTCGCCGATGCGCCCGAGCATGACCTGACCGACATCGCCCATGCCATGATCGAGCGCGAGCCGGTCACCGTGGTGGTTTCGGAAAAGGGCTGGCTGCGGGCGATGAAGGGCCATCTGGCCGATCTATCGACGCTGACCTTCAAGGAGGGCGACGGCCTCAAGCTCGCCTTCCACGCCCAGACCACCGACAAGGTGTTGGTGTTCACCACCGGCGGCAAGTTCTACACCATCGGCGCCGACCGGTTGCCGGGCGGGCGCGGCCATGGCGAACCGATCCGCATCATCGTCGACATGGACAATGACCAGGACATCGTCACCGCCTTCGTCCACGATCCCAAGCGCAAGCTGTTGCTGGCCTCCCATGACGCCAACGGCTTCATCGTGCCGGAAGAAGAGGTCGTCGCCAACACCCGCAAGGGCAAGCAGGTGATGAACGTCAAGGCGCCGGACGAAGCCAAGCGCTGCGTCCCGCTCACCGGCGATCATCTCGCCATCGTCGGCGAGAACCGCAAGATGCTGGTGTTCGCGCTTTCCGACATCCCGGAAATGGGCCGCGGTAAAGGCGTGCGGCTGCAGAAATACAAGGATGGCGGCCTGCTCGACCTCAAGCCGTTCACGCTGGAGACCGGTCTGTCCTGGCAGGATTCGGCCGACCGCACATTTACCCGGTCGCGCGAGGAACTGGCCGAATGGATCGGCGCCCGCGCGTCGGCCGGCCGGATGGTGCCGAAGGGATTCCCGAGGACGGGGAAGTTTGGGTAGCTAGCGCCTTTTCCTTCTCCCCTTGCGGGAGAAGGTGGCCTCGCGAAGCGAGGTCGGATGAGCAACCGTGCCTCAGACCGAAGCCGGATCCCAAGGTTTGTCGTCCCGGATCATGGCATTGAGGGTTG
>NZ_AYWP01000045.1:0-34055 GCF_000502435.1 Mesorhizobium sp. LNHC232B00 | reverse complement strand
GGCGGCGCCGCGCGCCACGGTCGCCGGGCCGCTCGCCGGTTCGATCGGCCGCCCGGCCTTCACCATCACCATCGGCAAGAGCCGCACGGCCCTGCCTGGACAATTCACACTGGAGTGGAACCCCGATGAACGCGGATTCGATGAAAGAGCGGGCGACGAAAGAAGGCGCGAAAGAGACCGGGCAAAGGATCCTGTCCCTGTGGTTTCCCTATCTGGCGGTGGAAAGAATCCTGCGCCAGCGTCTGGGGCGGTCCTGGCGTTCCCGGCCTTCGGATCACCTGACGCCATCTCACCCGCCGCTCGTGATCAGCCACCGCCAAGGGAACGCACAGCGTATCTCGGCCCTCGACGAGCGGGCTGAGGCGCTGCACCTGAAACGCGACCTGGGCATTGCCGACGCGCGCGCCATGTACCCGTCGATCGACATCGTCGAGGCCGATCCCGAGGCCGACCGGCGCCTGCTCGAAGGCCTTGCCGACTGGTGCGACCGCTACACCCCGCTGGTGGCGATCGACGGCACCGATGGGCTGTTTCTCGACGTCACTGGCTGCACCCACCTGTTCGGCGGCGAACGCGCCATGCTGGACGACATCCTGTCGCGCTTCCTTCATCAGGGTTTTGCCGTCCGTGCCGGGCTTGCCGCGACACCGGGCGCGGCCTGGGCGGCGGCGCGCTTCTGCGGCGACCGCATCGTCGTGTCAGGCGAGGAGGAGGCCCTGCTCGCGCCCTTGCCGCTGGCGGCACTGCGCATAGCGCCGGAAACCCGCACCAGCCTGGAAAGCGTCGGCCTGCGCACGGCGGGTGCCCTCATGGCGGCACCGCGCGCCCCGCTTGCCCGCCGCTTCGGCGGCTCGCTGCTTCTGCGCCTCGACCAGGCGCTTGGCCGCCTCGACGAAGCGGTCTCGCCGCGCCTTCCCGTCGCGCCGCTTTCGGTCGAGCGCCACCTCGCCGAGCCCGTCACCCTGACCGAGGAGATCGAGCGGCTGGTGGGCATGCTGGCGACGACCTTGAAGGCCGATCTCGAGCGCCGCGGCGAGGGTGCCCGGACGCTGGCACTGCTGCTCTTTCGCGTCGATGGCGCCGTCAGCCGCATTGCGCTCGGCACCTCGCGGCCGATGCGCGATCCCCGGCTGATCCAGAAACTCTTCCATGAAAGGCTGGCCGCGCTCGAGCAGCATATCGATGCCGGCTATGGTTTCGACCTGGTGCGGCTTTCCGTGCTGGCGGCCGCCGCCTTCGACATGCAACAGGCCGATCTGACCGGCGAGGTGAACGACGACGGCGCCGACATCGCGCTGTTCGCCGATCGCATCCGCGCCCGGCTCGGCGAAGGTGCTGTCCTGCAGCCGGTCGCTGTCGAAAGCCATCTGCCGGAACGCGCTGTCGCGACCATTCCTTTCACCGAGGCCCCGCGCCGGACCACGCCGCCAAGGAAGCCGGACAGGTTGCAGGCGCCGATGACCATCTTCCCGCCGGAGCGGCCGATCCGGCTGTTCCGCGCGCCCGAGCCGATCGAGGTGCCGGCCACCGAAATGCCCGAGGGACCGCCGCTGAATTTTCGCTGGCGGCGCGCACTCTACCGGGTCACGCGTGCGGAGGGACCGGAGCGCATCGCCGCCGAATGGTGGCGCGAGGCATCGGACGACGCCGCGGCCTCGACACGCGATTATTTCCGCATCGAGGATGCCGATGGCCGCCGTTACTGGCTCTACCGGCAAGGGCTTTATGGCGGCGCCTCGCAGATCCCGCCGCGCTGGTTCCTGCACGGGGTCTTCGCATGAACGCGCTGACCGTCATTCCCTATGCCGAGTTTGGCATCCAGTCGAATTTCTCCTTCCTGCGCGGCGCTTCCAAGCCGGAGGAGCTAGTCGTCGCGGCCAAGCTGCTGGGCTTCTCCGCGATCGGGCTTGCCGACCGCAACACGGTGGCGGGCGTGGTGCGCGCCTGGCAGCAGGCCAAGGTCGAAAAGCTTTCCTATCATCCCGGCTGCCGGCTGGTCTTTTGCGACGGCACGCCGGACATCCTTGCCTATCCCAGGAACCGCGCGGGCTGGGGGCATCTCTGCCGCATGCTGACGCAAGCCAATCTGCGTGACGAAACCGAGAAGGGCGCAACGTTGCTCCAGCGCAGCGATCTGCTCGAATGGGGGGACCTGATGTCGCTCGCAGTACTGCCCGATCCGGTGGCGGACGCGCAAGACAGTCTCGCTTTGCTTCGCCAGCTCAAGGACCGCTTCGGTAGAGCTCTGCGGCTGGGTGTCTCGCCCGATTATGCCGGCAATGACCGCTTCAGGATCGAACAGGCGGCAGCGCTTGCAGAGGGTACCGGCATCCCGCTGATGGCGACCAACGACGTTCTCTATCACACCGCCGAGCGTCGCCCGCTGCAGGACGTGCTGACCGCGATCCGCCTCAACACGCCGGTCGCCGAGGTTGGGCTGCAGCTCACCGCCAATGCCGAGCGCCATCTGAAGCCGCCGATGGAGATGGCCCGCTTGTTCCGCCGGCATCCGCAGGCGCTGGCCGAGACCTTGCGGTTCGCGGAAGAGTTGACCTTCTCGCTCAGCGATCTCCAGTACAACTACCCCGACGAGCCGACGGAATCCGGCCTCGGCCCGCAAGCCGAGCTGGAAAGGCTGGCGCGGGAGGGAGCCGCCAGGCGCTACCCGGCCGGAGTGCCTGCCTCCGTGATCAAGCGCATCGGGGAAGAACTCACTCTCATCGAGCGCCTCAACTACGCCCGCTATTTCCTCACCGTCCACGACATCGTCAAATACGCCCGCAGCCAGGACATACTGTGCCAGGGCCGTGGTTCGGCCGCCAATTCGATCGTCTGCTTCTGCATCGGCATCACCGAAGTCGGGCCGGACAAGATCGACACGCTGTTCGAACGCTTCATTTCCGAGGAGAGGAACGAGCCGCCCGACATCGACGTCGATTTCGAGCATGAAAAGCGCGAGACCGTCATCCAGTACATTTACGAGAAATACAGTTCCAAGCGCACCGCGCTGGCCGCAGCCGTCATCAGCTATCGCGGTCGCTCGGCGCTGCGCGAAGTGTCGAAGGCAATGGGCCTGTCCGAGGATGTCAGGGCGTCTCTGTCCGGCTCGATCTGGGGCTGGTCGACCTCCGAGCTTGGCGAGAAGGAAGCCCGCGCTGGCGGCCTTGACCGGACCGACCCCGTATCGAGGCACGTGATGGAACGCGCCAACGAGATCATGGGCTTTCCCCGTCACCTCTCCCAGCATGTCGGCGGTTTCGTCATCACCCGGGACCGGCTCGATGAGATCGTGCCGATCGTCAAGACGGCGATGGACGAGCGCAAGATGGTCGAATGGGACAAGGACGATCTCGACGCGGTGAAGATACTCAAGGTCGACGTGCTGGCGCTCGGCATGCTGACCTGCCTGCAGCGCGCCTTCACCTTGCTCGAAGATCATTATCCGGATGCGCGGGATCAATTCGGCCGACCCTATATGTTGGCCACCCTGCCGCCGGAGGACAAGCAGGTCTACAAAATGATCTGCCGCGCCGACACGCTCGGCGTCTTCCAGATCGAATCGCGCGCGCAGATGTCGATGCTGCCCAGGCTCAGGCCACAAAATTTCTACGACCTCGTCATCGAGGTGGCGATCGTGCGGCCCGGCCCGATCCAGGGCGACATGGTCCACCCCTATCTGCGCCGCCGCCAAGGCAAGGAGGAGGCCGAGTATCCCAAGCCGGAACTAAAAGAGATTCTTGGCAAGACGCTGGGTGTTCCCCTGTTCCAGGAACAGGCGATGAAGATCGCCATCGTCGCCGGCGGCTTCAGGCCGGGCGAGGCAGACGAATTGCGCCGCGCCATGGCCACCTTCAAACGCACCGGCACCATCGGCAATTACCGCCAGCGCATGATCGACGGCATGATGGGCAAGGGCTACACGAAAGACTTCGCCGAGCGCTGCTTCAAGCAGATCGAGGGTTTTGGCGAATACGGCTTTCCCGAAAGCCACGCCGCCTCCTTCGCCTTGCTCGTCTATGCCTCCTGCTGGTTCAAGACCTTCTATCCCGACGTGTTCTGCGCCGCGATCCTGAACGCGCAGCCGATGGGGTTCTACCAGCCGGCCCAGCTGGTGCGTGACGCGCGCGACCACGGCGTCGATATCCGCGAGGTCGACGTCAATTTCTCCGTCTGGGACTGCACCCTGGAAGAAGCGCCTTTCGACCCGGCCCGCATCCTGCCGCGCCATGCCGAAATGCGCGGCGTCATCGAGACGGCCCATGCGGTGCGGCTTGGCTTCAGGCAGATCAAGGGATTGTCCAAGGAACGCATGGAGCAGTTCGTCACAAGGCGTGGCGACGGTTACTTGTCCGTCCGTGACGTCTGGCTGCGCTCCGGCCTCGATGTCCACGAGATCGAGCGGCTGGCGCAGGCCGACGCCTTCCGCTCGCTCGGCCTCGACCGCCGCGACGCGCTGTGGGCGGTGCGCGCGCTGGACGGCAAGAGTGCCGCCGAGAAGCTGCCGCTGTTCGACCAGCCGACGCTGCGCCTGCGCGAGCTGGAGCCCGAGACGAAGCTGCCGAAAATGCCGCTCGGCGAGCATGTCATCCACGACTACCGCTCGCTCGGCCTGTCGCTCAAGGCGCATCCGGTGGCCTTCCTGCGCGAACGGCTCGACCGCGCTGGCATCACGCCCAATGCCAACCTTTCTTCCGTGCGCGACGGCAGGCGGGTCTCCGTCGCCGGCCTCGTGCTGGTGCGCCAGCGCCCCGGCAAGGGCAACGCGATCTTCCTGACGCTGGAGGATGACAAGGCCGTCGCCAACGTCATCTTCTGGGAGAGAACCTTTACCCGCTTCCGCCCCATCGTCATGGGCGCGCGGTTCGTGAAGGTCAGCGGCAAATTGCAGTCGGAATCCGGTGTCGTCCACATCGTCGCCGAGAAGATCGAGGATCTGACGCCCTGGCTGACCGCGCTACTGGAGAAGGTCAGCCAGGCGGGAGCGCCGGACGCTGCTTCTCAGCGGCACGTCTCCAGGCAGGGAACCGATCGCTCCAGCCAACCCGCGATACGCAAAGCACCGGTCGGGCAGGATCTCGCAACGCTATCGGAAGAGGCGGAAAGGGTCATGCCCAAGGGGCGCAATTTTCAGTAGGCCCAGCCTCACCTTCGTTACCCACGGCGGAGCAGGAGTGAGAGGCAACCTTGACGTCGGCGGGACAGCGCCCCCCTCTGTCCTGCCGGACATCTCCCCCACTTGGGGGGAGATCGGCAGCTTCGCCAGCCAGCCTGTCTTTCAACGTTGGAGATTGGCGAAAGCGGAGACAGCAGCCAATCTCCCTCCTTGTGGGGGAGATGTCCGGCAGGACAGAGGGGGGCGCTGTCCCGCCAGCCTCTGGCAATCTTCTCGTCGCATATGTTCGAATTTACGATGGCCCACCCAATTTCGGCGGCGACAGCACATCCTCCGCCGAAATCGTCCGCGCCTCCGATGGCAGCATGATCGGGATGCCGTCGCGAACCGGATAGGCGAGCTTGGCGACCCGCGAGATCAGCTCGCCCCGCTCCGGATCCCAGGCCAGCGGTCCCTTGGTCAGCGGGCAGGCCAGGAGTTCCAGCAGCTTGGGGTCGACAGTGGTCTTCCTTCCGTCACGCCCATCCGCCATCGCGCTCTCCTCCAGCTTCACGCAGAAGATGTGTTGAGATCCGGGTCAGGCCGAGTCGAAAATGGAGGCTTGCGAGAACCGGAGCGGAGCGTACTTTCGTACGTGAGCACCGGAAGCGCAGCAAACCGCCATTTGCGGCCGGCATCACCCGGATATTGACGCATCTTACTGCAAGCTCGAGCCAAAATCCTCGTTCTCGCGCGCCAGCGCCATCTCCGTGATGGCGATCAGCGTTTCGGCCCGCGTCTTCAGGTCCGCCGCTTCGAGCAGCGCCTGCTTTTCGGCCGGTCCGTAGGGCGCCATCATCGAAAGCGCGTTGACCAGCATGGCGTTCTCGGCGCGGCTGACGCTTTCCCAGTCGGCCTCCAGGTCGTTGGCCTGCAGATAGGCGCGAAATGCTCTCAAAAGCGCGGGCCGGTCGATCTCGTCCGCCGCCTGGTCCTCATCGAGGTCGGCGAGGAAGGGCGCCGGCTTTGCCTGGCGAAACGGCGTCTTGACCGTCAGTTCGTGGGCGATGCGGAACCGGCACACGCCTTGCAGCGAAATCAGGTAGCGGCCGTCGCCGGTCTCGGAAAAGGCGATGATGCGCCCGGCGCAGCCGACATTGCAGAGCTCCGGCTCGCCATCGTCGCGCAGCGCGCCGTCGAGGCGGGGCTGGATAACGCCGATGAGCCGCGAACCGGCAACCGCCTCGTCCACCATCTGCAGGTAGCGCGGCTCGAAGATATTGAGCGGCATGCGGCCGCCCGGCAGCAGAAGCGCCCCCTCAAGCGGAAAGATCGGGATCGCTGACGGCAAATCCTTGGCGAGCCGGTAATGCGCGTTTCCCGCTTGCACCTCGTTCCTCCGATCGCTTCCACAAGGAAGCGCGTCAACTCTGCCTGGTTCCAGCCTGCAAGTTCCAGCCTGACCTATCTGGCGCTTTGGCCTGATCTCGCAAGCCTGTGCGACAAAACAGCCGATAACCGGCTCAGGAAAACAGCAGCGACGACAATTTGCGCCGCGCGGCCAGCGTCGCCTCGTCGGTCATGCCCCAGGCCTCGAAGAACTGCAGCAATTGCGTCTTGGCGCCGTCTTCGTTCCACGCGCGGTCGGCCTTGATGATGGCGAGCAGATTGTCGGCCGCCGCCGTGCGCTCGCCCCTCGCGTTCTGGATCATGGCCAGATCGAAACGCGCCTGATGGTCGTTGGGATTGTCGGCCAGCCGGCGCTCGAACTCGGCCGGATTGCCAAGCGAAGCGGCTTGCGCCGCCAGCGCGATCTTGGCGCGCACGGCGGCAAGCGCCGGCGCATCCTTCTTGGCCTCCGGTGCCGTCGCCAGCAACGCTTCGGCGCCGTCCGTGTCGCCGGCCTCGAACAGCAACTCGCCCAGCCCGGCGATCGCCTCGATCGTATCCGGCGCCTGCGCCAGCACGGCGTCATAGATGTCGGCGGCGGTCTGCATGTCGCCGGCGTCACGTGCCTCGGTCGCAGCCGCCAGCGCCTCGGCCACGGCCGGCGCGCCATTGCCCTTGCCGCCGACCTTGGTGATGAATTCGGCGATCTGGCTCTCGGGGATGGCACCCATGAAGCCGTCGACCGGCTGGCCATCCTTGAAGGCGATGACCGCCGGAATGGACTGGATGCCGAGCTGGCCGGCGATCGAGGGATGATCGTCGATGTTCATCTTGACCAGCTTGACCTTGCCGCCGGCGGCCCTGACCGCCTTCTCCAGCTGCGGGGTGAGCTGCTTGCAAGGCCCGCACCACGGCGCCCAGAAATCGACCAGCACCGGCTGGCGGCGCGATTCCTGGATGACGTCGGCGGCGAAGGCGGCGGTCGTGGTGTCCTTGATGATATCTCCAGCAGCAGCGAGACCGGCAGCAACAGGTCCGGCGGGCGCTTCGCCAAGCGCGACTTTCGCGCGCGCCGGCTCGGTTCCGCCATACTGGACCGAGGTCGAATACTGGCCGCCATTGCTGCCGAATGACCCGCCAAACGGATTGTTGTCGCTCATCTCGTCACCCTTTCGGTTGCGCCGCCGGCCCGCGGGTCGGCGCAAAGTCTTCATTGGAAGTCGGTTTCGCCATCCATGTGGCGATCACGCCGAGACTTTCAAGATAGCAGCATCATGCCCGGTTGCCTCGACGAATCTGATCAGGTCGGCCGCCGCGATCGATGTCGTCGCTTCATTGGTCAGCGGATGCGCGTTGATGACGGCATGCTCCATCAAATCCTTGTCGAGCACCAGCTTGACCCGGTTTTGCCTGTCGTTGATGACGCCAAAGACGGTAACCGCGCCCGGCGCGACGCCGAGAAGCTCCATCAGCATCTCCGGTTTGCCGAACGAAACCCGGCCGGCGGCGCCGATCAGCTGGTGGATCTGCTTGAGATCGACGACGGCGTCCTCGCCGACGGTGACCAGGAAGAAATTGTCCTTCTTGTCCTTCAGGAACAGGTTTTTGGTGTGCCCGCCGGCGATTTCGCCGCGCAGCGCCTGCGAATCGGCGACCGTGTAGAGCGGCGGGTGGCGTATCGTTGAAACAGCGATCCCGAGTTCGGCCAGGAATGCAAAAAGTTCGGCTTCGGTTTTCGGCATCGATCTTCTTCTTCGTCCGTTTGCTTGCCTTGCCGTTTACGGCCAATAGGGCGGCAGACACAAGACCATCGCGCAAGGCGACGGTGAAATCCGCCCGGCGCCGGCGGTTTGCCGGCATCACCCCGGAGCTTGTAAAAAGGCTCGCGATTCCCTGTTGCAATCGCCGCGCTCTTCAGCCATATAGGCCCGGCTTGCGGCCAAGACGCCGTGTGAGCGGGTGTAGCTCAGGGGTAGAGCACAACCTTGCCAAGGTTGGGGTCGAGCGTTCGAATCGCTTCACCCGCTCCAATTTCCTTCCAGGGAATCAAGCATCTACGAAAAAGGCCGGGCTGTTGTCCGGCCTTTTCGTTTATCGGGGCGGGAACCGGAAAGCCCGGAAAAGCGGAGCCTTTGGGCGGACCAAAGCCAGGGTGACCAGCAGCGGCCGGCATTTGCACGGATCAGCTCAGAATGTCACGCGAGCCACGATCTTCGCCGGCTTTGCCTGGGGAATTGCGGGCGCGATCGTCTCTGGAACCTGGAAGGCCCTCAAATTCCGTGCCTTGCTGGTCGATCCCGGTATGGCTGCCTCCGCGGCGGCGATGTCCTTGGCGCTGACCTGCAGGGACTTGCAAGCGCCTTTCTGATCCCAAAGGTTCCTGGCAATCACGCTTCCGACGGCAGCCGTTATGGCACTTGGCGCCACGTCGTCGGGGGCAACTTGTCGAGCCTTGATCAGCGCTTTGATCGCTTCGCCGAGAATCGCGGCGGAATCGTCGAATTCTACGCCGCGAACCTGGTCGAAGCGGTTCTCGCTGCTGCCGTCCACTATGCAATGGTGGGCGATAAAGACCCAATCATGGATCATGTAGGCCGGTGCGTAGCCCCAAGGCGACAGCCCCTTGAAGACCTGCGCGATCTTCGGGATCGAACCGCCGTCCGTGTACATGAGACCCGGCTGGATCGTGCTGCCCGGAGCAGACGGATCCGATCGATGGAAGATCAATGGATCTCGTGGGTCGGGCACGAACAGGAAGTTTCCGTCGCCCGAACTGTTGCCCTCACCGACCCACATGACGAAAAGGCTTCCCGACAGCTGACCCGTGGTGAGTTTCTGATAGTCGATTGAACCGCACCCCGCCGCCATGGCGACGACCAGTCCCAACAGGCCCATGGCTGTCTTTTTCAGGGCACCGGCTTTGTCGATCCTCATGGAATCTCCCCCTGCGCAAGTTTTGACACGGAATGCCATTCTTGTCTCGGTCGAGCTTTCCACGAGGCCGCCATCGGCTGCTTCGCCCAGGGATGACGAAGTTCCAGCTACCGGCTTGATTGTCCGCACCCGCAATGCTCCGTTGCCGCTTCAAGCTTGCGGAGAAAGACTATGACCGGCTTTGTCGATCGCCAGCGCGCCACGCATTTGATGCAACGGGCCGGCATCGCGGCGCTGGTGCTCTCAGCGCCCGAGGCGTTCCATTATGCGACTGGCGCGTGGATCGGCCCGGCGGGCCTGTTCCGGCGTGCCGGCGGCGGCTTCGTCGTCATCCCGGCCCGGCAGGACCTGCCGATCGGCGTCGTGGTCGCCGACTTCAACGCGGCGCAGCTGCGGACCGCCGCGCCCGAGGCGGTGGTCCGCTCGCACCCGATCTGGATCGAATCCGCACCGGTCGGGACAGGATCTCATGGCCTCCCGCTGGCCGCGCGCATCGAGGCGGGCCTCGCCTCGCTCGGCCGCGGCCCGGATTTCTGCCGTCCCGCCACCTTCGACCTCGCCGGCTCGGTGCGCCAGCTGCAGGCCTTGCTCGCCGAATTCGGACTGGAGCGCGCGACGCTCGGCGTCGACCTCGACTTTATCCCCGCCGCCGATTTCGCCGCCTTCCAAGCGCTGCTGCCGGATTGTCTGATGGTCGACGGCTCGCCGGTGCTGGACAGGCTGCGGGCCGTCAAATCGCAGCGCGAGATCGATCTCCTGCAGCAAGGTATTTTTCTCTCGGAGGCCGGGCTGGAGCGGCTGCAGGTGGATGCGATGGGCGGCATGCGCCAGGCCGATCTCGTCGCGCTCTACCGGCAAGGCGTCGCCGACGCGGCGGCCGGGCTGTCCCATGCGGTGGCGACGGCGGAATATGTGACGCTGGGCGCCAGCGCCAAGGGCGCCGACGCCAAAGCCACCGCCGGCGATCCCTTGAAGTGCGACATGGTCTGTACGGTCGGGTTCTATGCCTCGGACATGTCGCGCAATTTTATCTTCGGGCCGCCTTCCGCCGACCAGGTGGAACTGCACGCCATCGCCGAGCGCGCCTTCGAGGACGGGCTGGCCGCGCTCGCGCCGGGAAACACGCTCGCCCATGTGCACCGCGTGACCACCGAAAGCCTGGCGCGGCAAGGGCTGCGCTCCTATCGCCGCGGCCATTTCGGTCACAGCGTTGGTCAATCGGTCTTCTCCGAACAATGGCCGTTCATTGCCGCCGACAGCGATGTCGAGATCGAGGCCGGCATGGTGCTGGCCTTCGAAATCCCGCTCTATATAGACGGCCTCGCCAGCTTCAACCTGGAAGACCAGTTCCTGATCACGCCGGATGGGCCGAGGCCGATGAACCGGCTGCCGAGGCGGCTGGAGACGATTGGGTAGGCCGCCACTATACGACGCCCCCCTCTGCCCTGCCGGGCATCTCCCCCACGAGGGGGGAGATCGGCTGCCGTGACCGCTTTCGCCAATTTTCAACATTGCAAGAAGACGAGCCGGCGCCGAAACGTCCAATCTCCCCCCTTGAGGGGGAGATGTCCGGCAGGACAGAGGGGGCGCCACGGAACTCGACGTTGATTGCCTAGCCAACTAACTACTCACCGGCGGCCGCCTCTCCCTCCACGGCATCGCCTGCTCCAACTGCGCCGACGCGGCCAGCACCGTCGCCTCGTCGCCATAGCGGCCGACCAGTTGCACGCCGATCGGCACGCCGCCTTTCGACCAGCCGAGCGGCAATGAGATCGCCGGCTGGCCGGAAATGTTGAAGGGGAAGGCAAACACTGCATCCGTCCATTTGGCGTTGTAGCGGTCGATATCGGTCTCCGACATATCGTAATAGCCGAACGGCCGTGGCAGTTGGGTCAGCGTCGGCGTGATGAAGAGATCGTAGGCGCCGAGATCGCCGACGATGTCGCGGCCGACCTGCCGGAGCTGCTCGACATCGCTGATGTGCCTGATGCCGCTGGTCGCACGGCCGCGCTCGATGATCGCCCAGGTCACCGGCTCGACGTCATCTGGCGTTACCGGCCGGCCGATCACCGTCTCATGGTAAGCGAAGGTCGCCGCCGTCTGCACGCAGGTCATGTTGGTGTAGGTCGCCCAGACGCCATTGGCGTCGAACGGCATGTCATGCTCCTCGACGTCGTGACCCAGCCCTTCAAGCATCGCGACGGTCGCCAGCACCGCCGCCTTCACCTCCGGGTCGATCGCCGTGCCGTTGGGCGGCGTCACGGAAAAGCCGATGCGCAGCTTCTTCGGCGCCCGCGCCGACAGGATGAGCCAGGAGCCGTCCGGGACCGGCGGCGTATAGGGGTCGCCCGGCAGCGCGCCGGATACCGCGTCGAGATAGGCTGCGGTGTCGCGCACGCTGCGCGAGCAGCACAGGAAATAGGCGCCGCCATACCAGTAGTCGCCGAACGGCGCGAGGCTGACGCGGCCGCGCGACGGTTTCAAGCCGACGATGCCGCAGCAGGAGGCCGGGACGCGGATCGAACCGGCGCCGTCGCTGGCCTCGGCGATCGGCACCATGCGCGCGGCGATGGCCGCCGCCGCGCCACCGCTCGAGCCGCCGGGCGTGATGCCCTCCTTCCACGGGTTCTTCGTCGTACCGTAGAGTTTCGGCTCCGTGGTGATCGACCAGCCGTTCTCCGGTGCGTTCGACTTGCCGACCAGCACCAGCCCCGCCGCCTTCATGCGGCGCACGACCTCGGTGTCGAAGTCGGCGACGATGTCTTTCAGGTAGAAGCAGGAATTGGTGTTCGGCGCGCCGGTCCAGGACGAGGCGAGTTCCTTGAGCAGGAACGGCACCCCGGCGAAAGGCGCCGATCTGTCGACCGTTTGCGCCTGCGCGCGGGCCATGTCGTAGAGGCGATGGATCACCGCGTTGAGCGCCGGGTTGAGCCGCTCGACCAGCGTGATCGCCGCCTCGACCAGCTCCGCCGGCGAGACCTGGCCGCCGCGCACCAGTCCCGCCAGGTCGAGCGCATCGGACTCGGCATAGGTTTTCAGCAGACTGTCGGTGACGGCGGCCATGTATTGCTCCTTTTATGTCGGATCTGAGTGACTCACCCTCACCCAGCCTCCGCTTCGCTCGGCTGACCTCTCCCCGAGGGGAGAGGAGACCGTCTCGCGCTGGCGCCTCCCTCTTCTCTCCGAAGGGGGTCCGAAGGGCGGGCGAGGCCGGTGACTCGCCCCGGCACAGGTGGCCGCGAAGCGGCCGGATGAGGGGGCTAGCGCGACGTCAGGCCAGCTCGACGGTGCGCCCCAGCGCGATGCTCTGTTCGGCGGCAAGCACGATGCGCAGGCTGTTGACCGCCGCATCCATCTGCTCGGTCAAATCGAGATCCTCGCGGATGGCGCGCAGGAAGAAGGCTTGCTCGCGATCGCACAGTTCCTGATGGCCGGGCTCGTCCTCCATGCTGACGATCTCGTCCGGTTTGGAGAAATTCTTGTCGCCGTCGACGGAGGCATAGTGGATCTTCAACGCATCGGTCTTGGTGTGGCGATCGATGTCGGCCGAGTTGGAAACCTCGGCATCCGGGACGGTGCTCGCGGCCTGGCCGGCGACGATCGACACCGCGCCCTTGGGCCCGACCACATCTTTCACGAAATAGGCCGTCTCGCTCATCATCGGTCCCCAGCCGGCCTCGTACCAGCCGACCGAGCCGTCATCGAAGGTGACGTGCAGATGGCCGTAATTCTGCTTGTCGGCCTCGGCCCAGAGCTTGGCGCCGATGCCGTGCACGCGCACCGGCTTGGCGCCGGTCAGCTGGCACATGACGTCGACATAATGCACGCCGCAATCGACGATCGGGATCAGCGAATCGATCAGGTTCTTGTGCCAGTGCCAGGCGGTGCCGCTGCTCTGCTGGTTGAGGTTGAGGCGCATGACCAGTGGCTTGCCGAGCGTCTTGCCGACCTCGATGAACTTGATCCATGACGGATGGACGCGCAGGATATAGCCGAGCACCAGCTTGCGGTTCTTCGCCCGTGCGGCGGCCACGACCTTCTCGGCGTCCTCGATGTTGGTGGCGAGCGGCTTTTCCATGAACACATGACAATTGGCCGCCATCGCCTTCAGCGCATATTCGGCGTGGGTGTTTGGCCAGCTGTTGATCGACACGGCGTCTGGCCTGGTCTCCTTCAGCGCCAGGTCGAAATCCTCATAGAGCGGATAGCCGGCTAATTCCGCCGGTATCTTCGTGTTGCTCTTGATCGACCGGCTCATGATGCCGACGATCTGAAACCCATCCGAGCGGTGATAGGCGCTGGCGTGCGAGGCGCCCATATTGCCGAGACCCACCACCAGCACTTTTACCTTGTCGGCCATTTCAGCCTCCCAAATCCTTCATTGACCAATTCTTCATTGAATGTGCGCGGCGATCGGCTGCCGCTCGTATGTCTATCCGGGACAATCACCTCAGGTCAGCGCCACCGCTCATTGCCTGGCTCTTTCCTCTCCCCCGTCGATCGGGGGAGAGGTGTCGAGCGAAGCTCGTCGGAGTGGGGGTCGACCTTCGCCGCCCGTTTGGGGTTACTTGCTCGCCAGCTTGCGCCCGTCTCAGGTCAGCGACTGCGCGTTTGGCGAACGCCTTCCCCCACTCCGTCGAGCTGCGCGGCGCGCTAACCCGGCATTGCAGCCCTCACTTCACTGCCGAATCGAACAGATGCGCCTTGATCTTCTCGACATCGAGCGCGGCAAAACCTTCCGACAGCTTGACGCCGTCGGCATCGGCCTTGACCTTGGCCTTGTCGAAGTCGTTGGCCGCGGGAATGAGGTCGTTGCTGCAGACATCCTCGGCCTTCACTGGATTGGTGATCTGGCCGATCTTGTGGATCTCGTCGAAGAAGCCCTGCCAGCTCGCCATGTCGTGCGAACCCCAGCCGCCGCGCTTGTCCATGTCGCCACGGAAGACATTGATCTGCTGCAGGATCGAGGTGGTGCCGAGCTCCGGCCCGAGATTCTTGGCCAGTGTCGGGAATTGCTCGAACACCGCTTCGACGGCCGCGCGTGGATTTTGATAGCCAAACTCCAGGCCCATCGCCCAGCCGCGCAGGTATTTTTCCAGGAACGCCTTCTTGTCCGGATCCTCGAGGTCGGCGGCGCGCACCACGAAGGTGTTGGCCGGCAGCTTGGAGTTCTTCACGCCGAGCCAGTATTCGAAGTCGAGGCCCTTGGCGATCCATTCGGCGCGCAGCCCCTCCCATGACAAGGCAGCGTCGCCCTGGCCACCGGCAAGCGCCGTACCCCAGGTCGGCCAGCCGGCCTCGACATATTTGACCTTCTTGATGTCGACGCCTTGCGCGGCGAGCAGCGGATCGGTGATCGACTGCCAGGCGGCGGAGCCGAGCAGGATGGTCTTGCCTTCGAGCTTCTTCAAATCGTTCGACCCCTCGCCCTTGCGGAAGGCGATGCTGAACGTGTCGCGCGCACCCATGTGGAACACCGACTTCAGCTTCATGCCGTTCTGGATGGCGAAGGAGAACACGCCGGGCGACGGGAAGCCCATATCGGCCTGGCCGACATCGACGAACTTCACCGTCGCGGTGCCATCCGACGGCCCCGGCTGCATGTCGGTCTCCAGCCCGTCGAAATAGCCGGCCTTCTTGGCCGCCCAGTAGGGGTAGTCGTCGAGCACTTCGAGCGTGCCGCGCGGCGATATCCAGGTGAATTTTCCATAGGCCTCGGCCCGCGCCTTGAAGCCGGTGGCGCCAAGCGCCGTCGCCGTCACCAGGCCGGCGCCGGTCACCTGCAGGAAAGTGCGGCGGCTCATTCCCGCCTGTTGGACGAAATCGTCTTTGGTCATGGCATTCCCCTTTTTGTTTGACGTCAGTCCGCCGCCCGCCTCCCGGGCGTCTTGCTTCAGATCCTCATGCCTCCCAGCTCGCCCATTTCTTGCCGATCAGGAAGAACAGCACGTAGATCAGGATACCGAGCGTCGACAGGATCAGCACCACCGCGAAGAACTGCGGCATCTGGATCATCGACGAATAGGTGGTCAGCCGGTTGCCGAGGCCGAAGCCGCCGCCGACCATCTCGGCGCCGACCGCGGTGAGCAGACCGAAGATGGCGCCGATCATCAGGCCGACCAGGATCATCGGCAGCGCCATCGGCGCGCGGATCTTCCAGAAGATCTGCAAGGTGCTGGCGCCATAGGAACGCGCCAGCGCGATCTTGGCGCTGTCGACGCGGCGAAAGCCGGTGGCGGCGTTGATCATCACCATCGGCCCGGCGGCCAGCGCCACCGCGATGATGCGCGGCGTGTAGCCGAAGCCGAAGCGCAGGATGAGCAGCGGCACCAGCGCCAGCATCGGCGTGGTGACCAGCAGCAAAATGTAAGGCGCGACGATTTTTTCCGCGAACGGGAACTGGGTGATGACGGCGGCCAGCACCAGGCCGACGACGGCGCCGAAGGCAAAGCCAGACACCAGCTCGACCAGCGTATAGCCAAGATGCGGCGCGATCAGCGGGAACTCGTCGAACAGCGCATAGGCGATCGAGCTCGGCGGCGGCATGATGTAGAGCGGCACATGGAACAGCCGCAGCGCCAGTTCGATGCCGCCGATGATAATGACCGCGACAGCGACGATCGCCGCCACTTCCTTGCCCGACTTGATGCCGGGACCGCTGGCGAAGGCCGACAAATTGGTCAGGCTGACGTCGTGGCCGTCACCCGACTTGGCGCCCGACTTGGACTTGGAGAACTCCGGGATGGCGTCGCTCACGGCCTGATCCTCACGATCTCGGCGCTGGTGCGCTCCTGTTCCGGCGGCTTCGGCCTGGCGCGCTCGCCGACAATGTCCATCTTGATCCGGTTGGTGAGGTCGAAGACCTCCTTGGTCGCCATGATTTCCAGCGAACGCGGCCGTGGGAACGGCACGCGGTATTCCTTGGCGACCCGTCCCGGCCGTGCGCTCAGCACCACCACCCGGTCCGAGAGAAAAATCGCTTCCTCGATACTGTGGGTGATGAAGACGATGGTGGTCTTGGTGTCGAGCCAGATCTCCTCGACCAGCCGGTTCATCTCCTCGCGGGTAAAGCTGTCGAGCGCGCCGAACGGCTCGTCCATCAAAAGCACCGATGGCTTCAGCGCCAGCGCCCGCACGATCGCGGCGCGCTGCTGCATGCCGCCCGAAAGCTCGCGCGGGAACTTGCCGCCGAAGCCGTCGAGCCCGACCCGGTTGAGCAGATGCGCGATCCACGCCCGGTCAGGCTTCTCGCCCTTGATCTCGAAGGGAAAGCGGATGTTGGCGTCGAGATTGCGCCACGGCAGGAGGTTTGCTTCCTGAAAGACGATGCCGATGTCGGGATGCGGCCCGGTGATCGCTTTGCCGTCGAGCCGGATTTCGCCGCTGGTCAAGCCATGCAGGCCCGACATCGACCACAAAAGCGTGGTCTTGCCGCAGCCGGACGGGCCGACGATCGAGACGATTTCATTGGCGCGGACATCGAGGCTGCAGCGGTCCAGCGCCAGCAGGTCGCCGGACGCCGTGTGATAGATCTTGGTCGCTGCCTGCACGCCAAGCTTCGGCGTTGTTATCTCGCCCGCGTTCATCCGCCCCTCGGAGACTGCGTGATGATCCCAATGGTCATCGGACTGCCGAAAATCAGTCTGTAACTATCCTACTTTGCTGTCAAGCGTCGGCGGTGGTAACCGTATCATCAAAATTCCACGCCAATGCTAGTGCATTGTTTTTGCGAGATTTTCTACATCTTGAATTTCGTGTTGCTTTCCTACATACTTGCCAGGAGGAGCGCGAACATGCCCTTGCGGCACGCAACGGTTGCACCGTGGCCGGGCGCATGGAACGACAGCGTGCAAACATGATAAGAGGTCAGGTCCAAAGGGGCGAAGGAAGACCCACTCCATGACCGAAGCTGCGAGCCACGAAGAGCCTGTTCCAGATAACGACCAGGATGGGCGCGAGCCTGTCAGGCGCATTCCCGACATCATCTCGCTGGTCAAGGATTCCTACAGCGAGTTGCGCCGGGCCGAGCGCCGCGTCGCCGATGTCGTGCTCGACGATGTCAAATACGCGGTAGACGCTTCCAACGCCGCCCTTGCCCAGCGCGCCGGGGTCAGCGAACCGACGGTGACGCGGTTTTGCCGCGCCATCGGCTGCGAGGGCGTGCGCGATTTCAAGCTCAAGCTGGCTCAGAGCCTCGTCGTCGGCGCGCTCTATTTGGCCAAGTCGCCGGCGCCGGGCAGCGGCAACGGCATGCCATTCTGGAATGCCGTGTTCGGCGAGGCGCGCCGGGCGCTGCAGGAGGCCGAGCGGCAGCTCGATCCGGTTGAGCTGGAAAAGGCCGCCGAACTGATCGCCAAGGCGCGTCAGGTCACGGTGTTCGGGCTGGGCGGCAGCTCTTCGGCGCTGGCGCAGGAAACCCAGTACCGGCTGTTTCGCTACGGCATCACGGTCAATGCCCAGTGCGACCCCTATCTGATGCGCATGACCGCCTCGACCTTGAAGCCCGGCGACCTGGTGATCGCGATCTCGGCGACCGGGCGCACGCGCGAGGTGATCGAGGCCGTCGAGCTCGCCAAGCATTACCGCGCCAACGCCATCGGCGTGACCGCGCCCGACACCGAACTCGCGCGCGCCTGCGACGTCAGGCTGACGGTCGCGGTGCCGGAATACCCCGACACGCTGAAGCCGACCGCCTCGCGCTATGCCTTTCTGGCCATGATAGACCTGCTCGCCGTCGCCTCCGCCTACAAGCTCGACGCCTCGGCGCGCGAGACCGTGCGCCGCATCAAGTACAACGCCCAGATCCATCGCACCGGCAAGGAGATGGAGCCGCTGGGAGATTAGGTGCGACTTTCCCTTCTCCCCTTGTGGGAGAAGGTGGATCGGCGCGTAGCGCCGGGACGGTTGAGGGGTGGGTGACGGAGTGCCGTCGGCGCCAAGCTGGAGCACCCCTCATCCGACCTCGCTTCGCGAGGCCACCTTCTCCCACAGGGGGAGAAGGAAAGGCCAAGTTGCGCCAATGGGAAACAAAGAGGAAAAGACATGCTCGAAATAGCACCGACGAAACAGGCAGCCGCATGGCTCGAATCCCTGGCACGCGCGCTCGCGGCCAGTGACGTTTCGGCAGCAAGCAACCTGTTCGTCGACGACTGCTACTGGCGCGATCTGCTGACCTTCACCTGGAACGTCACCACCATGGAAGGCCGCGAAGCGATCGCCGACATGCTCGAGGCAACGCTGGCCACCACGAAGCCGGCGGCATGGCAGCTCACCGGCGAAGCGACCACCGACGAAGGCACGATCGAGGCGTGGTTCAGCTTCGAAACGGCGGTGGCCTGGGGACAGGGCATCGTGCGCCTGCGCGACGGCCGTTGCCGGACCTTGTTCACAGCGATGACCGATCTCAAGGGGTTCGAGGAGCGCAAGGGCGCCGAACGGCCGCTCGGCGTGCGCCACAAGGCCGACCCCGAGCGCGAGACCTGGTCGGAGGCGCGGGCGCGCGAGACGCGCGAGCTCGGCGCATCCGAGCAGCCCTATTGCCTGGTCATCGGCGGCGGCCAGGGCGGCATCATGCTCGGCGCGCGGCTCAGGCAGCTCGGCGTACCCACCATCGTTATCGAGAAGAACGCGCGGCCCGGCGATTCCTGGCGCAACCGCTACCGCACGCTCGTGCTGCACGACCCGGTCTGGTACGACCATCTGCCCTATATTCCGTTCCCGGAGAACTGGCCTGTCTTCACGCCCAAGGACAAGATGGGCGACTGGCTGGAAATGTACACGCGCGTCATGGAGCTCAACTACTGGGTCGCCACCAAATGCCTCAGCGCTTCCTATGACGAGGCCGAAAAAGTCTGGACCGTGGTGGTCGACCGTGTCGGCCGGCAGATCACGCTGAAGCCGAAGCACATCGTCTTCGCCACCGGCGCCTATGGCCCGCCCCGAAAGATCGACCTGGCCGGCGCGGACCGGTTCAAGGGCGAATTGCTGCACTCCAGCCAGTATGCCAGCGGCGAGAAATTCCGCGGCAAAAAGGTTGCGGTCATCGGTGCGGCAAGTTCGGGGCATGATGTCTGCGTCGACCTTTGGGAAACCGGTGCAGATGTCACCATGATCCAGCGCTCGCCGACCACCGTGGTCAAGTCGGACACGCTGATGGAAGTCGGCTTCGAGATCTTCTCGGAAACCGCGCTGGCGCGCGGCATCACCACCGAGAAGGCCGACATGATCGTCGCCTCGACCCCGTTCGCGCTGGTGCCCAAGGGCCAGCGCGCGCTCTACGAAGTGATCAAGGCGCGCGACGCCGCCTTTTACGACCGCTTGCGCGCCGCCGGCTTCGCCCTTGATTTCGGCGACGACGAGACCGGCCTGCTGATGAAGGCCTACCGCACCGGCTCCGGCTATTACATCGATGTCGGCGCCTCGGACCTGATCATCGACGGCAAGATCGGCATCCGCAGTGGCGTCGCCATCAAGTCGCTGACGCCGAACGGCATTCTGTTCGAGGACGGCAGCGAACTCGAGGCCGACGCCATCGTCGCCTGCACCGGCTACCAGTCCATGAACGAGAATGTCGCGGCACTCGTCTCGCGAGAGGTCGCCGACAAGGTCGGTCCCTGCTGGGGCCTCGGCTCCGGCGTCAAGGGCGATCCCGGCCCCTGGCAAGGCGAGCTGCGCAACATGTGGAAGCCGACGGCACAGGAAGCGCTCTGGTTCCACGGCGGCAATCTGGCGCTGTCGCGCTTCTATTCGAAATACGTGGCGCTGCAGATCAAGGCCCGGATGGAGGGTATCGCAACCCCGGTTTATGGAGCGCCTAGCAATTCTTCGCGTCCGAGCTGAACCGAACCGGCGCCCTGGACCAGCACCCTGGATCGAATTCTCTCGCAAAGTCTGAGATGCGAGGAGGATTTCAGCTATAATGGCCGTAACTCGGGGGAGGAACGCGGATGGGGTGGTTAAGAGGGTTACGCATAAGGTTGGGCCTGAAGAAGGATCCGTTGCCACCCCTTCCAGGTGTCGAGATCGGTCGCCACACTTACGGTCTCACGAAGGAATCGTTCTTCGTCCCGCATCGCAACGTGCCGGTGCGAATAGGCTCGTTCTGTTCAGTCGGCCCAGGCGTTCTCTTCATCTGCGCGGCCGGTCACCGCCTCGACACCGCGACCACCTATCCGATCCAGTTTGTGGACGGGAAGATCCACAATGCGCCCGGCACAACCGGCAAGGGGCCAATCACGGTCGGTCACGACGTTTGGATCGGCGCCCGCTGCATTATCCTTGCCGGCGTGACGATCGGCAATGGCGCGGTGATCGGCGCGGGCAGCATCGTCACCAGGGACATTGCGCCCTATGCCATCGCGGTCGGCAATCCGGCTCGCACCATCCGGTACCGATTCGAGCCCGAGGTGATTGACCGCCTGCAGTCACTGAAATGGTGGGACTGGCGAGACGACCTGATCGGTGAACGTGTCGAGCTGTTGACGGCGATGGGTGTCGAGCGTTTCTTGAATGCGCCGGGCATCGCGTAATTACGACCCGGCGTAATGGTATCGGCGGTCAATCAGCCGCTGCACGCAGCGTGGCCTTCGCGGGCGGATCAATCGTGCCGATGCCCGAAATGCCGGGCCGCCACCTCGACATGCGTATGCGCGGCATGCGCCTCGAAACGCTCCGTCTCATCATGGTCGGGCGCCTCGTTCGGCCACCATGTGCCGCCGATGACGATGCCTTCCGACACCAGCCGCTGGTCGGCGACCAATGAGGCGCCGATCGCGTCGACGAAGGTGAAGCGGCCCGGGCGCTGCCGGAGCACGGCGACGTCGCCGACCGTCCCGACAGCCAGCGTGCCGAGGTCCGGCCGTGCGATCGCCCGCCCCGGCCCTTGCGTCGCCGCGCGCAGGACCTCGACCAGCGGAATGCCGAGCGCCATCAGCTTCGACATGCAGACCAGTATGTCGAAGGCCGGACCGTCGACGCAGTAGAGATGCACGTCGCTCGAGATCACGTCGGGCGCCAGCCCCTCGGCGAGCATTGCCCGGGCGACGTCGAAATCGAACGATCCCATGCCGTGGCCGAGATCGAAGATGACGCCGCGCTCGCGCGCCAGCCGCATGTCGGGCCGCACCGCGCCGGAGGCGAAGACCGGCGCGTTGGGAAACGGCCGGAAGCAATGGGTGAGGATGTCGCCCCGGCGCAGGCGCGGCAGCACTTCGGAGCGGCCGGGCGGCGGCTCGTCTATATGCGCCATCAGCGGCAGGCCTGCTTTGTCGGCGGCCTCCAGCGCGAGATCCACCGGGGCGATGCCGCTGGTGCCGCCGGCATGCTTGCCGGAGCGCACCTTGACGCCGACCACGACATCGGCGTGCTCGCGCGCGGCGGCAACCACCTCGCGTGGTTCGCAGAGCCTGAGATCGCCGCATTCGCCGACCGACACCGTCTGCGAGAAGCCGAAAATGCCGGCAAAGGAAATGTTGACATAGGCCAGGATGCGCACCTTCGAGCGCTCCATGACGTGACGGCGGAAGCCAAGGAAATTGCCGGCGCCGGCACTGCCCGCGTCGATGAAGGTCGTGGTCCCGCTCTTGGCCGCGAGCCGGTCGGCATCGACGCCGAGCGAGGTGCCGCCCCAGTAGACGTGGCTGTGCAGGTCGACCAGGCCGGGTGCGACGATGCAGCCCGTCGCGTCGACCACCCGCGCGGCCCGATCAGCCGGAATGTCGGCATCGACCGCCGCGACGCGGCCATTGGCGATGGCGAGGTCGCGTGGCGCGTCGAGGCCAGCCGCCGGATCGATCAGCCGTCCGCCCTTCAGCAGGAGGTCGAATTGCATGGGGAAACCTCCGCTTCGTTGTCTTTGTCAGACCGGCCGGTAGGCGACCGCCTCGACTTCGATCTTGATGTCGATCATCAGCCGCGACTCGACCGTGGTGCGGGCCGGCGGGTCCTTGGGGAAGTGCCTGCCGTAGACCGCGTTGAAGGCGCCGAAGTCGCGCGCGTCCTCGAGCCAGACCGTGGTCTTCACCACATCGTCCATGGTGCAGCCGGCCAGCGCGAGCGCCGCCTTGACGTTGGCAAGCACCTGCTCGGTCTGTTCCGTTATGCCGCCCTTGGCCACGATGCCGTCGCTGCCGACCGGAACCTGGCCCGAGACATAGACGAAGTCACCGGCCCGCACGGCGGGCGACAGCGGCACATGGGACGTTCCAAAAGTCTGCTTGGGCAAGGGGTGACCTCCTGTGATAACGCGACACCGCGCCTTTGGCGCGGTCGCCTTGGCCGAGATTTACCCCGATCGGGACGATCCGGATAGAGGCCTTGTTGGAAAGCAACATTCTTCGAAATCCACGTTGCTTTATTACAGAAGCGCCTGCATCGTGCGTGCGCCGGGCGGCTCCCGAAACCGCCAAGGATCCGTGCCTTCCCGACTGGAGAAACCGACAATGACCTTCGACAAGAACCCGTTTCCACCAGGCGATGCCGACCGCCACGCGCTGTGGGAGATGCTGGTGCGGCGCGACATCGACGCCTTCATCGGCCAGGACTGGCCGATGGTCGAACATGATTTCCTCGCCGAAAGCTTCTTCGGCATGCACGCGCATTTCCTGCCCAACGCCGACGCCTGGCGGCTGCAATTCCCCAGGCTGGAAATCTATCGCGACGAGTGGCTGCGCCAGGCCAGGGAGACGGCGGCCACGGAATTCGCCGAGCCGCTGCGCGAGGCGCTGTTTCGCGTCACCAATCTGCGCGACATCGATGTCGACGGCGACCGCGCCGTGTTGCACAAGAAGTTCGACGGCACCGTCGCCAAGGCGGATGGCAGTGTCGACCGGCTGAAATGGCAGACGCTGTATTTCTGCAGGAAGGTCGCAGGCAGTTGGAAGATCGCGGGCTTCGTCGGCTACATGCCCTATCCGCTGGGCGGCTGAAGCAATTCCAGGAAAAGTGTGAAGCGGTTTTCCGTCCGGAATTGCGTCCGCTCTGAAGCCGCCCTGGAGAGAGGCTGCGGCACAGTGATCAGTAGAGCGTGATGAAAGCCGGGAACAGCAGGCCGGTGTGCCTGAAATACTCGATCAGCTCGATGACCGGGAAGATGGCGAGGAAATAGAGCCCGTCGAAGAATGTGCGCCTGAGCGCCCGGGGCGAGAACTGCAGCTGATCGTCGTCGCGGTAGAGCAGCGGATTTGGCCAGAACCGGGGAGTGGCCTTTATATAGGCGGCATAGGCCGGGCCGAACTTGCCGAGGAGGTATTCGGCCTCCTTGCGCGCCGTGAAACGGAAGATGAGAAAGCTGACCACGCCAAGCGCGACGGCCGCCACCAGCGAGCCGTAGAGCAGCCCGATCCCAACCGCGCCGACGGTCGAGAAGAAATAGAGCGGGTTCTGGCTTATCGAGAACGGTCCGGTCGAAACCAGTTCCTCGTTCTTCTTGCCGCCGACATAGAGGATGCTCCAGAGCCGGCCAGCAACGCAGGCGAGCACCAGGCAGAAGCCGAGAAATTCAAGCGTTTCGTGGCCGTTCGAGCCTTCGCTCAGCGCCGGCTTGGTGAGGAACAGAAGCAGCACCGCGAGCACCGCCGCCGCCCGCACGAAGATCAGCCGCTTGCGCTGGGCGAAGGCCTCCGTGACCGGCTTGAGGGAAGCGTAGCTCATTCGTGTTTTCCTGGGGCGACAGGCCCAGGAGCACTGGGGCACGTCATTGATGGCGGATACAAGGCAGTGGCTTTCTATCAGCGCACCACGCGGCTTTCGTAAAGGCCCTTTGGCTGACCGGCACCCATTCTTACGAAATTGTATGCCGGCGGACAGGCTGGCGTGAACTCGATTGCCTATTGTCGAATGCCGGATCGCTTCCGGCCGGCAATCATCGACCTTGGGATTTCGGCCGTGCTCCGCCCCACCGCACCGAAACACAACAGGGTCTCCGACTTCGTTTCATCCTCTCGCTCGGCACTGCCGCCCGCGGTCTTGCTGCCGAGGCATTCCGAACGCGTGACCATCCTAGGAACGGACCCATGCCGGTGATAGCCTCTCCCCGATATCGGCAATCAACCGGACCAGCCATGCGACTTCTGCTTGTCGAGGACGACCACAGGACGGCCGACTACATCGTCAGGGGGCTGACCGAGGCCGGGCATGTCTGCGACCTGCTGCGCAACGGCCACGACGCGCTGTTCGCGGCGACCAGCGGCAACTATGATGTGATCGTGGCCGACCGGATGATCCCCGGTCTCGACGGCCTGTCCCTGGTCAAGGCGGTCCGCGCGGCGGGCGTGCGCACGCCGGCGATCTTCCTCACCTCGATCGGCGGCATCGACGACCGCGTCGAAGGCCTGGAAGCCGGCGGCGACGACTATCTGGTCAAGCCCTTCGCCTTTTCCGAGCTGCTCGCCCGCATCAACGCGCTCGGACGCCGCCCGGCGGCTCAGGAACAGAAGACGGTTCTGCGGGTCGCCGACCTCGAAATGGACCTGATCATGCGGCGCGTCGTCAGGCAGGGCCAGCCGATCGACCTGCAGCCGCGCGAATTCAGCCTGCTGGAGGTGCTGATGCGCGGCGAGGGCCGCGTCATCACCCGCACCATGCTTCTGGAGCGCGTCTGGGATTTTCATTTCGACCCCAGGACCAGCGTCGTCGAGACCCATATCAGCCGGCTGCGAGCCAAGATCGACAAGCCGTTCGAGACCCAGCTCATCCACACCGTCCGCAACACTGGCTACAGCCTGCACGCATCGCCTTCGCCATGACCGCAACATGGGTCCGCCTGCTGCGCAGCACGCCGTTCCGGCTTGCGCTGACATTCGCCTTCCTGTTCATGCTGGCCTTCGTGCTGGCGGGCGCCATCGTCTACCAGATGATGAGCGCCGATCTCGCCGAGCAGCTCGACGACACCATCCGGGAGACCTATTCGGTCATCGCCGCGACCTATGCCGACAAGGATCTCAAGGAGCTGGTGGAGACCGTCGAAAGCCACTCCGCGCGCAGCCTGAAGAAAGAACAGCTGTTTTCACTTACCGACGCGGCCGGCAACCGACTGGCCGGCAACTTCACCGCGGCGGGACTTCCCGACGGGTTCTCGGCCTTCGACGCCGTATTGCCCGGCGTACCGCCGGACACCGAATATCGCGCCTTTTCCGGCGCGGTTGGCGGCAACACCCTGACGGTTGCCTTCAGCCTTTCCGAGACGGAGGAACTGGAGACGATCATGCTGATGAGCTTCGGCTGGGCCACCCTGATTATCACCGGCCTGGCGGTGGCTGGCGGCGCCCTGCTCGCCTCGCGCGTCCAACGCCGTCTCGACGGCATTGCCGCCACCATGGTCGATGTTTCGCATGGCCGGCTGGACACCCGCATTCCGCTGACCGGCAAGGGCGACGACATCGATCTCGTCTCCATCCAGGTCAATGCGGCGCTCGACCGGTTGTCGGGCCTGGTCGAAGGCATGAAGCAGGTCAGCGCCAACATCGCGCACGATTTGAAGACGCCGCTCAACCGGCTGCAGATGATCCTGGAGAGCGCGGCCGACAGAGCCGGGCAGGACCAGGACGTTTCCGGCGATCTGGCGGACGCGCGCACCGAGGGCCATCAGATCAACGAGACCTTCGACGCGCTGTTGCGGATCGCCCAGATCGAGGCTGGCGCGCGCAAGGCGCGCTTCACCGATGTCGATCTCGGCGAGATCCTGGAAACCATCGCCGAGATCTATGCCGACGTCGCCGACGATGACGGCAAGTCGCTGTCATTGGTGCAGCCGCGGGAGGTGGCGGACCGCATCCATGGCGATCGCGAGCTGCTGACGCAGATGTTCGCCAACCTGGTCGAAAACGCGCTGCGCCATTGCCCGCCGGGCACGACGATCAAGCTGTCGGTGGCGCGCCAGGGCGGACATGTCGTCGGCAGGGTCGCCGACAATGGACCAGGCATTCCGACCGAGGAGCGTGAAAAAGTGTTCCAGCGGCTCTACCGCTTGGACCACAGCCGCTCGACGCCAGGCAGCGGCCTCGGTCTCAGCCTGGTCAGGGCAATCGCCGACCTGCATGGGGCATCGATAGCACTGGAGGATTGTCGGCCTGGGCTGGCGGTGGTGGTGAGCTTTCCCATCGCAATGGATTAGCCGGCGAAGTCGCAGCCGATCTCCCCCCTTGCGGGGGAGATGCCTGGCAAGGCAGAGGGGGGNCCCCCTCTGGCCTGCCGGCCATCTCCCCCGCAAGGGGGGAGATTGGCTGTATCGCCCTCACCGCTCTATCCTTGTCGACAGGATGATCGACGACGAGGTCCGCTCGACGCCGTCCATGGCGCCGATCTGGTCGAGCAGCGCGTCGAGGTCGCGGATCGACGGCGCGTCGACTATGACGATCATGTCGAAATTGCCGCTGACGGAATGCAGCGTCCTGACCGGCGGCAGTGCCTGCAGGGCGCGCACCACCTTGTCGGCGAGCTTCGGCGTCACGGTGAGCAGCACATGCGCCTTGACCAGCCCCTGCTCATAGTCGGCGGAGAGCTTGACGCCGTAGCCGGCGATGATGCCGCGCTGCTCCAGCCGCTCGATCCGGCTCTGCACAGTGGTGCGCGATACGCCGAGCTGGCGCGCCAGTTCGGCGGTCGAGGCGCGTGCGTTGGCACGCAGCAGGGAAAGCAGGGCTTGTTCGGCTTCACTGAGCATTTCGACGAATCCCTTCGGCAATTCAGCTAAAGATAGGTTTCACTCTGCCAGATTCCACGCTTCCTTTCGACAGGCAAGCTGCGATTCTATTCCCACAATCAGCTTTGGTTCGAGGGATCAGTCATGAAGAAAATCATCGTCGTCGGCGCCGGCAAGATCGGCTCGACCATTGCCGAGATGCTTGCCGCTACGGGCGACGACTACCACGTCACGCTCGTCGACCGCTCGGCGGCGCAGCTCGCCGCGGCCGAAGTGCCCGATGGCGTCGAGACGCTCGAACTCGACATCGCTGCAACAGGCACGCTCGAAGCAGCGCTCGCCGGCAAGTTCGCGGTGCTGAGCGCGGCACCCTTCCATCTCACCACGCGCATCGCCGAAGCGGCGGCCAGCGCCGGCGTGCACTATCTCGACCTGACCGAGGACGTCGTCTCGACCCGCCGCGTCAAGGAGCTGGCGCGCTCGGGCAAGAGCGCCTTCATTCCCCAATGCGGCCTGGCGCCGGGCTTCATTTCGATCGTCGCCAACGATCTTGCCAGCCGCTTCGACACGCTGGAAAGCGTGCGCATGCGCGTCGGCGCGCTGCCGCAATACCCGTCCAACGCGCTGAACTACAATCTGACCTGGAGCACCGACGGCGTCATCAACGAATATTGCGAGCCGTGCGAGGCGATCGTCGAGGGCGATCTGGTCGAAGTGCCGCCGCTGGAGGAGCGCGAGGAGTTCTCGCTCGACGGCGTCACCTACGAGGCGTTCAACACCTCGGGCGGGCTCGGCACGCTGGCCGAGACGCTGAAGGGCAAGGTGCGCACGCTGAACTACCGCACGATCCGCTACCCCGGCCACGCCGCGATCATGAAGGCGCTGCTCAACGACCTTGGGCTCCGCCATCGCCGCGAGGTGCTGAAGGACATTTTCGAGAGCGCCCTGCCGGCGACGCTGCAGGACGTGGTCATCGTCTTCGTCACCGTCTCCGGCCGCAAGAACGGCCGCCTGCTGCAGGAAACCTACGCCAACAAGATCTATTCGAAGCGGGTCGGCAGCGTGGTGCGCAGCGCCATCCAGATCACCACCGCGTCCGGCATCTGCGCCGTGCTCGACATGCTGGCCGACGGCAGCCTGCCGGCAACCGGCTTCGTCAAGCAGGAAGAGATCGCGTTGGACGCATTTCTAGCCAACCGCTTCGGCCGTGCCTACGCCCAGCACGAGATGGTGAGCCGGCTAGCGAGCTGAGGTGGCGCATCTCTTCCTTCCCCCCTTGCGGGGGAAGGTGGATCGGCGCGCAGCGCCGAGACGGATGAGGGGTGCTCCAGGGAAACTCCACGTCTCACTCCGCTGGAGCACCCCTCATCCGTCGCCTTCGGCGACACCTTCTCCCACAAGGGGAGAAGGGAAAAACACCGCCCTCAAATATGCAGCGCGTGGCCCAGCGCCTTGAGCGCTGCTTCCTGGAATCCCTCACCCTGCGTCGGATGCGCATGGATCGTCCCGGCGATGTCCTCCAGCCGCGCGCCCATCTCGAGTGCCAGCCCGAACGCCGCCGACAGTTCCGACACGCCTTGCCCGACCGCCTGAATGCCGAGCACCAGATGATTGTCGGCGCGGGCGACGACGCGAACGAACCCATCCTCGCCCATCTTCGTCATCGCCCGCCCATTGGCGGCGAACGGGAACAGGCCGATCTTGATCTCGCCGCCGAGCGCCTTCGCCTCTTCCGGTGACAGGCCCGCCGTCACCAGCTCCGGATCGGTGAAGCAGACGGCGGGGATCGAGCGCTTGTCCCAGCTGCGTTTGTGGCCGGCGACGATCTCGGCGACCATTTCGCCTTGCGCCATCGCCCGGTGCGCCAGCATCGGCTCGCCGCTGACGTCGCCGATGGCGAAGATGCCGCGCATCGAGCTGCGGCAATGGTCGTCGATGCGGATGAATTTCCCGGCCATGTCGAGGTCGATCTGGTCGAGCCCCCAGCCTTCGGTCACTGGCTTGCGGCCGACCGTGACCAGGATCTTGTCGGCGGCAATTTTGGCGCTCTTGCCGTCCGCGGTCTCCACCAGCAGCGCATCGCCTTTGACGCCCTTGGCCTTGGCGCCCAGCATCACTTCGACGCCGAGCTGGGCGAGCCGTTTCACGACAGGCCGGGTGAGTTCGGCATCATACTGCGCCAGCACGCGCGGCAAGGCCTCGACCACGGTCACCGCCGTGCCCATCTTGGCAAAGGCCATGCCGAGTTCCAGCCCGATATATCCGCCGCCGACCACCGCGAGCTTCTTCGGCACCTCGCTCAAAGCCAGCGCTTCGGTCGATGAAATCACCGGTCCGCCGAAAGGCAGGAACGGCAATTCGACCGGCGCTGAGCCCGTCGCGATGACGATCGCCTCGGCGCGGATAACCTGTACGCCGGTCTCGGTCTCGACCGCGACGGTCTTGCCGTCACGGAATGTCGCCCAGCCATGCACGGTCTTCACGCCGGCCTTCTTGAGCAGGCCGGCAACGCCGCTGTTGAGCCGGCTGACGATGCCGTCCTTCCAGGCGACGGTTTTGCCGAGGTCAAGCGTGGGTGCGGCGACCGAAATGCCGAGCGGGCTCTTGCCGCCGGCCATGTGCGACACCTTCTCGAACTCTTCCGCCGCATGGATCAACGCCTTCGACGGAATACAGCCGACATTGAGACAGGTGCCGCCCGGCTTGCCGGCCTCGACGATCACCGTATCGACGCCAAGCTGCCCGGCGCGGATAGCGCAGACATAACCGCCCGGACCGGCGCCGATGACAAGCAGCTTGCAGGAGATTTCTTTCATCTTGGCTGTCCTTTCGGCGAACGCCACGGCGCGCCTTCCCTTCTCCCCTTGTGGGAGAAGGTGGATCGGCGCTTTAGCGCCGAGACGGATGAGGGGTGCTCCAGCGGAGTGAGGCGTTGGCGTTTCAGCGGAATGAGACGTCTGCGTTCCCTGGAACACCCCTCATCCGTCGCCTTCGGCGCCACCTTCTCCCACAAGGGGAGAAGGGGGAGCCTGGATCCCGACGCTTCGTGCTTCGCGATCAACATCCCCCTCAATCCACGAAGATCAGCGCCGGCGTTTCCAGCAGCGCCTTTATCCGCTGGATGAATACCGCCGCGTCCCAGCCGTCGATCACCCGATGGTCGAAGCTCGACGACAGGTTCATCATCTTGCGCGGGATGAACTGGGTGCCGTCCCACACCGGCCGCACCATCATCTTGTTGACGCCGATGATCGCCACTTCGGGATGGTTGATGACCGGCGTCGTCACGACGCCGCCCATGGCGCCCAATGAGGTGATGGTGATGGTCGAGCCGGACAGCTCGTCGCGGCTCGCAGTACCCGACTTGGCCGCTTCGGCAAGCCTGAAGACCTCGGCGCCGCAGTCCCAGATGTCGCGCGCCTCGGCATGTTTGACCACCGGCACCACCAGGCCCGACGGGGTCTGCGCGGCGATGCCGATATGGATGCCGCCATGCTGGTGGATGATGCCGGCCTCGTCGTCGAACAGCGAATTGAGCTGGGGCTGCTCCGATATTGCCTTGACCATCGCCCGCATCAGGAACGGCAACAGCGTCAGCTTGGGCCTCACCGCATCTCCCTTGGCGGAGCGCTTCTCCTTGTTGAGCGCGGCGCGCAATTCCTCCAGCGCGGTGACGTCGATCTCCTCGACATAGGTGATGTGGGGGATGCGCGACTTGGACAGCGACATCTTCTCGGCGATCTTGCGCCTCAAGCCCACCACCTTGATGTCCTCGACCGCGTCGTTGCGGGAGAGGCCCGATGCCTTGGCGACCTGCGGCCCGCGCGTCAGGAACGCCTCGATGTCCTCATGGCCGATGCGGCCGGCCGGGCCTGTTCCCACGACCTGCCTGAGATCGATGCCGGCCTCTTTCGCGCGCAGGCGAACAGCTGGCGATGCCAACGGCTTTTCACCCTCCGGACGCGGCGCGCCGGAGACGGAAGCCCTTGCTGAACTTTTCGAAGCGGCCGCGGCGGGTTTCGCCTCCGGAACACTGGCCTTCGACTGAGCTTTCGTGGTCGGCGCGGCGCTCTCGGGCTTCGGCGTCGGAAGCTTTGCCGGAGGCTCGGCGGCCACCGGCTCGACGTTGGCGCCGCCCTGCGGCTTTACGTTCCCCTCGCCTGCCACTTGCAGCCGCACGATTGGTGAACCGATCGCCACCGTGTCGCCGATCTGGGCGCCCAGCCACAGGATCTCGCCATCGACGGGCGACGGAATCTCGACCGTCGCCTTGTCGGTCATGACGGCGGCGAGCACGGTGTCCTCGCGCACGATGTCACCGACCTTGACGTGCCATTCGACAAGTTCGGCCTCGGCGACGCCCTCGCCGACATCGGGCAGCTTGATGATGTGTTCGCCCATCCTAAGCTCCCATCGTTTCAAGTAGAGCGCGGCCGACCCGCGCCGGTCCAGGGAAATAGTCCCACTCCTGCGCATGCGGATAGGGCGTGTCCCAACCGGCGACGCGGGCCACCGGCGCTTCCAGATGATAGAAGCAGTTTTCCTGCACCAGCGCCGACAGCTCGGCGCCGAAGCCGGAGGTCAGCGTCGCTTCATGCACGATGACGCAGCGCCCGGTCTTCTTGACCGAGGCCACGATCGTGTCGAGGTCGAGCGGCAAGAGCGTCCTCAGGTCGATGATTTCGGCATCGATGCCGGTCTCCTCGGCCGCCGCCTGCGCGACATAGACCATGGTGCCGTAGGCGAGCACCGTGACCGCCGAGCCCGCCCTGCGGATCGCCGCCTTGCCGAGCGGCACGGTGTAATGGCCGTCGGCGACCTCGCCGAGCTCATGCTTCGACCACGGCGTCACCGGCCGGTCGTGATGGCCGTCGAAGGGGCCGTTGTAGAGCCGCTTCGGTTCGAGGAAGATCACCGGATCGGGATCCTCGATCGCCGCGATCAGCAGCCCCTTGGCGTCATGCGGGTTGGACGGGACCACCGTCTTCAGGCCGGACACATGGGTGAACAGCGCTTCCGGACTCTGGCTGTGCGTCTGGCCGCCGAAAATGCCGCCGCCGGTCGGCATGCGCACCACGATCGGACAGGTGAAGTCGCCATTCGAGCGATAGCGCAGCCTGGCTGCTTCCTGGGTCAACTGGTCGTAGGCCGGATACATGTAGTCGGCAAACTGTATTTCCACGCATGGCTTAAGCCCATACGCTGCCATGCCGATGGCCGAGCCGACAATGCCGGATTCGTTGATCGGCGCGTCGAAGCAGCGGCTCTTGCCGTATTTGGCCTGCAGGCCCTGCGTACACCGGAAGACGCCGCCGAAGAAGCCGACGTCCTCGCCGAACACGACGACCTTGTCGTCGCGCCCCATCGACACATCCATGGCATCACGGATCGCCTCGATCATGGTCCGCCTTGGCATGGCTTCAGACTCCCGCCTGCTGGCGCTGGCGCCGGAGATGCGGCGGCATTTCGGCGTAGAGCCCCTCGAACATGTCCCGCGTCGACGGCTTGCCCCCGGCATGCAGCGTGCCGTGGCTTTCGGCCTCCTTCTGCGCCGCGATCACCGTGTCGAGGATTTCAGCCTCTGCCTGCGCGTGCCGTTCGTTCGACCAGACACCGAGCCGGATCAGGTGGTTCTTCAGCCGCATGATCGGGTCGCCGAGCGGCCACGCGTCGGATTCGGTCTTCGGCCTATAGGCGGAAGGATCGTCCGAGCTCGAATGGGCTCCGGCGCGGTAGGTGACATATTCGACCAGCGTCGGCCCAAGATTGCCGCGCGCGCGCTCCGCCGCCCATTTGGCCACGGCATGGACGGCGAGATAGTCGTTGCCGTCGACGCGCAGTGACGGGATGCCGAAGCCGAGGCCACGTGCGGCAAAGGTGCCCGAGCCGCCACGCGCAATGCCCTGGAAGGTCGAGATCGCCCACTGGTTGTTGACCACATTGAGCACGACCGGCGCCTTGTAGGTGGAGGCGAACACCAGTGCGGAGTGGAAGTCGGACTCCGCCGTCGAGCCGTCGCCGATCCAGGCAGCGGCGATCTTGGAATCGTTCGAGATCGCCGAAGCCATCGCCCAGCCGACCGCCTGGATATACTGCGTCGCCAGATTGCCGGAGATCGAGAAGAAGCCGTGCTCCTTCGAGGAATACATGATCGGCAATTGCCGGCCCTTCAGCGGATCGGCCTCGTTGGAATAGATCTGGTTCATCATCGTGACCATCGGATAGCCGTCGGCGATGAGCAGGCCGGCCTGCCGGTAGGTCGGGAAGTTCATGTCGCCCGGCGATAGCGCCTTGCGGAAGGCGCAGCTCACGGCCTCTTCGCCGAGATGCTGCATGTAGAAGGACGTCTTGCCCTGCCGCTGCGCCATCTGCATGCGCGCGTCGAATGTCCTGAGCGTCATCATGTGACGCAGGCCCTCCAGCAGCTCCTCGTCGGTGAGCAGCCCGGCCCACGGCCCGACCGCCTCGCCATCGCGGTTCAGCACGCGGATGATCGAGAAGGCCATGTCGCGGATGCTGCGCGGATCGACGTCGATATCGGGGCGCGGCACCGAACCGGCCGATGCAATGGTCACATTGGAGAAATCAGGCGTGCCGCCCGGCCGCACTTCCGGCTCGGGAACATGGAACCGCAACATCCCAGCATCGGTCATGACCTTTGTCCTCCAATGTTGCCTAGTGCCGATATTTGCACATCCGCGCCGCCAGACCAGTGCGAATTCGCTTGGGCAGGCCTCGGACCCGACATCGCCGGCCGCCGCAGCCTCCCGGTGCACCAAGATGCAGATATGTCCGCGAAATTTCTTGTCGATGTTGGGCGGCGGTGCGCAATTTGGCGCAAGCTTGGGCGGGGTTTGTCGGAAGATAAGGCGATTGGCTGGCAAGCTCGCGCGGTCTCCCCTTCTCCCCTTGTGGCTAGCGTGGGCACACATTTGCTTCGGGCTCATTTTTGTGAGGCGAGAACGAAGCCGTCTACGATGGCGTTGAAGCGTCTGAGGCCGT
>NZ_AYWP01000044.1:0-35574 GCF_000502435.1 Mesorhizobium sp. LNHC232B00 | reverse complement strand
GTTTCCAGACACTCAGGAGGGGAATGTAGCTGCTTATCGAAGAATGGCGTGTCAACTGGTCAGTGTGAGCGGGGATGCCTGTCTCTCTCCGGGCCACCACGATGCTCCCTTCTTCGATGATGCGACGTGCCGCAGCCATACCGCGGAACAGGTGGCATTCGTCGAGGAGGCGTGAGGGCATTCTGAGCTGGCTTTCGGGACGCGATGTTGTGCCATTCGACGCGGTTGTCCACTGCCACTGCAGGATCGCCCGCGACATTAGTTCGGTGGTTCTGTGCCGTCAGCGACCGGCCGATGCCAAGGACACGAAGCGCTTCTTTGTCCTGGGCCTCAGAACGATCCAAAGCTCCCTTCAGCATTGCTTTCAGCATCGCTTCCGCACGCAACTTTTCAAGGCTCTTCAACTGCCGGGCCATAGAGGCTACGCCAGTTGTCGTCTTGAGATCTATTGCGGAGCAGCCCCGCCGTTGGAATTCCTGCCATATGATCTTCCGTGATCAGCTCTCTCCGTCCTTCCGGAGCTACCCGATGCCGCTCAGCTGTACCATTTGCGGCGGAACCGGCTGAGCGTGCCATTGACAGAAGCCCCTCAACACCTTAATAGAACATTGTTCCACAAAGAATACTGTGACCAAGACCCTCGTGCCGAGGCACAGATGTAGGGGTCAAATGATGGCGATTTGGACAGGCGTATTCCCAGCAGTGACAACGAAGTTGAATAGACAGGGCGAGCTCGACCTTTCCGCAACGCAGAGCAGCGTAGAGAGACTTATCCAGAGTGGCGTGTCCGGTCTCATCGTTCTTCCGATGTTAGGAGAGAACGCGTCTCTCGCACTCGATGAAAAGGAGAAGGTCATTCGCGCTGCCAACGAAGTAGTCCGAGGGCGTGTACCGCTCCTCGCTGGCCTTGCCGAAATATCTTCGGATTCCGCTGTAAGTACCGCTCGTAAGTTCCAGGGCTTTGGTGCCGAAGGTCTGATGGCGTTCCCAAGCATTGCCTACAAATCAGACGCTCGTGAGACCGTTGCATGGTACAGAAGCCTTGCCGCCGGCTGCGATCTTCCAATTATGATTTACAACAATCCAATCGCTTACGGGGTTGATGTGGCCCCGGAGATCCTGCGCGCACTTGAGGACGTCGATCAGATCGTTTGTATCAAAGAGGAATCTGGGGACATTCGCCGTGTGACGGATCTGTACAATGCCTTCGGCGATCGCTTCGCAGTATTTTGCGGCGTGGACGATCTGATACTCGAGAGCCTCGCCTTAGGCGTCACTGGGTGGGTTTCCGGTATGACCAACGCATGGCCCGAGGAATGCGTTCGGATATTCGAGCTAGGGAGCGCTGAAAAGTTTTCGGAGGCTCGGGAGCTGTACCGCATTATGACACCTGCGTTCCACTTGGATACCAGCGTAAAGCTGGTGCAGTACATAAAACTGGCGGAGCACCTCGTTTACGGGGCGCCCGAATGGACACGCGCGCCGCGGTTGCCTTTGGTCGCAGAAGAGCGTGCGCGGGTGGTGTCCGTCATCCAGCAGACGATGGCCTCGCTGTCTGAGCGTCGTCGGGCGGCCTGAACGGCAGCAGTGAGAATTTTGGGCCGTTCCTGGGCCAAAGGTCGGTGATATTCCGGCCGGTACTTGTCAAAACTCTGGTGCGATCTCGATTCACAATCAGGCAGGATCAACGATGCAAAGCGATGTTCAACAAGCCCAGCTCAGTTCGGTACTAGTACTGCACGCAAGCGACAATGTTGCCATCGCTCGACGTGCACTGATGCCGGGGCAGATGGTGGATGGCGATATTGTCTCGAAGAGCGCTATCCCTGCGGGGCACAAGATCTCGATCAGAATGATCAGGTTAGGCGAACCGGTCCTGCGCTACGGCCAGATCATCGGATATGCGACGAAGGACATAGAGCCTGGATTGCATGTTCATCTCCACAATATGGCGCTCGGCGAGTTCGAAAAAGATTACGCCTTCGGCGCTGCGGCTCACCAGACTGATTTTGTCAGGACCCCGGCTACATTCCTGGGGATCCGTCGCGCGGATGGGCGAGCCGCGACCCGAAACTATGTGGGAGTGCTTAGCAGCGTGAACTGCAGCAGCCATGTTGCAAACACCGTGGCCGAGGTCTTTAAGAGAAATCCATTCACAGGCGCGGACCCGCTCGCTGAATTCCCGAACGTGGATGGTGTAGTGGCGCTCACTCATAAGACAGGGTGCGGCATGACGGGAGGCGAGCCATTGAACGTGCTGCGCCGCACGTTGGGTGGCTATGCTCGGCACGTTAATTTCAGTCATGTCATCGTTCTAGGGCTGGGCTGCGAGGTCAATCAGATCGGCGGTCTGCTCGAGGACCAGCGGCTGGCAGGCCGGGTTCGCAGCATGGACATTCAGACCATGGGCGGTGCCCGGAAGACCACGGAAGCCGCGGTCGAATTTGTCCGGAATGTGCTCCAGGAATCTAACCATGTCGCCCGGCAGCCTATTCCTGCGAGCGAACTGATCGTGGGACTCCAATGTGGTGGATCAGACGGTTTGTCGGGTGTGACGGCGAACCCGGCTTTGGGAGCGGCGAGTGACATTCTGGTGCGGCACGGCGGCACAGTAATTCTATCCGAAACTCCAGAAACCTTTGGCGCCGAGCATCTGCTTACGCGCCGGGCCTTGTCGCGCGAAGTGGGTGAGAAGCTGATCGCTCTCATGGACTGGTGGGATGCTTACTTCAAGCGCGAAGGCGCGGTCATGAACGACAATCGCTCCCCCGGGAACATGGCTGGTGGTATCAGTACTATTGTTGAGAAGTCACTCGGAGCGATGTCCAAAGGTGGCACAACAAACCTGGTCGACGTCGTGAAATATGGGGAAAACGTCAAGGGCCCAGGTCTGGTGTTCATGGACACCCCTGGCTACGACCCCGTCTCGGCGACCGGCCAGGTGGCGGGTGGCGCAAATCTCATCTGCTTTACCACCGGACGGGGCAGTGTGTTTGGCTGCAAGCCGACGCCGTCTATCAAACTAGCATCGAACACGCCCATGTACGAACGCATGGAGGACGACATGGACGTCAACTGCGGCGAGATTCTCAGCGGGGGTGAAACCGTGGAGGAATGCGGCAAGCGAATCTTCGATCTGATCCTGCGCGTGGCTTCAGGGGAACGCACGAAGAGCGAACAGTTCGATTTTGGTGCAGATGAATTTGCTCCTTGGGTTCTCGGGGCCACAGTGTAGTTCAAGAGGCTAGCAAGATGAAGGTCGTATATTCCGAGAACCACCGCAGTCACAATCCGCAAACGTTCATTCATCGTGGCAAGTTGGTCCAAAGCCCCGAGCGCCCGGAGCGTGCTGATATGTTGCTCTCGTCGGCGACCGCCGCCGGCCACGAGGCGCTCGAGGCGCAGCATAGGGATGGCCATGCTCTGGCGCGGGTTCACACTGCGCGCTACCTCGATTTTCTTGAAAATGGCATCGAGGAATGGCTGGCGCTGCCCAATGCCGGCGCGGAAATCGTGCCCAACACACACCCCAATCGCTTTGCCTCACACTATGCCAGCCATATCGTTGCGCGCGCCGGTTTTCATCAGGCCGACACGGCTTGCCCCATCAGCCGCGGGACCTGGGCAGCGGCTCGATCGAGTGTCGATGTGGCCCTCAACGTCGGTGATCTCATTAGGCAGGGTGAGCGTCGTGCCTATGGGCTTTGCCGCCCTCCAGGTCACCACGCCTGCACGGAGATGGCCTGGGGATTCTGCTATCTTAACAATGTGGCGGTGCTGGCTGAGTCAATGAGGGGGTCGGGCGCGCGGCGGGTCGCAATTATCGACATCGATATCCATCATGGAAATGGCATCCAGCAAATCTTCTACGACCGGCCCGACGTTCTGACGGTATCCGTCCATGCCGATCCTGATGGGTTTCCCATGTTCTTCAGCGGCTATGCAGACGAAACTGGTTCGGGCGCGGGGGAAGGCTTCAATCTCAATCTTCCGTTGAAACCCGGCAGCGATGATGCCGCGTTCATGGATGCAATCGCCGTGGGCATGCGAAGAGTTGAAGACTTCGGACCGGAAGTGCTGATTGTTGCGCTTGGGCTCGATGCCTATCGTGGCGACCCACTCAGCGTGTTTGACGTCAGCACGGATGGCTTTCGAAAAGCTGCCAGCACCATCAACCGCTTCAGCGGGCCCGTCGCCATGCTGCAAGAAGGCGGCTATCCCTGCGCAGAACTTGGCAACAACCTTGTGGCATTTCTTGGCGCTGTAGAGGAATGAATTTTAAAATGCTCACTTCTACGGTTTCGGCAAAACTACCGGGCAAATATGAATTCTGATGTAAGTCGCGCGGCCGTCATCGAGATGCGCAACTGCTCAACTGGAACGGCGTGGCGCTTGCAGCGCAAGGGAAAGCATCGATGGAACTGCGAACAGAACGCCTGCTGCTACGCAAATGGAGAGATGACGACGTCGAACTGATTGCTCGACTCGTTCAAGATCCGAAGGCCGGACAGTACCTCGGAAGATTCGTCGATCGGGCCGCGATTGATGCGTGGGTAAAATCCGAACGTGAGCACTTCGAAAGATACGGTTATGGCCTTTTTGCTATGGAGCGTCGGGAAGCCCCCGGGTTCATCGGCTTCTGCGGACTGGTCAATGTAAGCTATCAAGCGCATTTTACACCGGCGGTTGAAATGTATTGGAGGGTAGTTCCAGATCAGTGGGGACAAGGATATGCAAGGGAAGCCGCCGCTGCCGTAGTCGCCTTCGGTTTCGAAAAGTCAAAGCTGAACCAAATCGTGGCCATTGCTGCGGTCGAAAACACTGCCTCTCGCCGGGTCATGGAGCGCATTGGCATGTCCCACAATCCAAAGGACGACTTCGATCATCCGCTCAAGGAAGCCGATGATCCCTTGAGACGCCAAGTACTTTACAAGCTTACTTATGAAGACTGGCATCGAAAACGATAGCCGGACCTTAATTGCCGTCCCTTCGCGGAAACTGCTTGAACTCAAGTCCATCATGAAGTTGTTCGAGTAGTCCCCAACTGGATGGGGCTACCAAGTTCGGCGAGAAGAGCGATCGCACTATGGTCGCGATTCCACAATGTTTAACGTAAATATATTGCGATATCAACGATTTTAGCGGAGTTGTGATCTACCGCAGGATTTGCAATACGTCATGCAGCAAGAATATTCGCATCGGACTTGCTCGAGGGCTCTAGCCCCTCTGCGAAACCCGCCGCTTCGTGCGATCTGGACCGCGACACAAATTTCAAGCCTCGGGTGGCTGGTGCAAACCACAGCCATTAGCTGGCTGATGGCCACGATCTCGCCCTCTGATCTCATGGTCGCGCTCGTCCAGGCCTCGTCCACACTGCCCGCGTTCTTCCTATCGATACTCGCGGGCGCGATCGCCGACAGTTACAGCCGACGCGGAGTGATGCTGGCCGGCCACTGCCTGCTCGCATTGGCCTCGGCAACGCTGGCGATTTCTATTGGGCTGGGTTTTGTGAGCCCATGGCTGATCCTGGGGCTTAGTTTTATGGCCGGGTGCGGCTTTGCCCTGAATGATCCGGCGTGGCATGCGTCTGTCGGCGATCTCTTGGAAAAGCGCGATATTCCGGCCGCAGTCACGCTGATGTCGGTCGGATACAACATCGTGCGCAGCACCGGCCCCGCCCTCGGCGGCGTCGTCGTCGCTTTCTTCGGACCTCTTGCCGCTTTCGCTGTAGCGGCCGTGAGCGATCTGGTTCCGATTGCCGCCATAACCCGCTCCAAATGGCGCGTCCCCTCCTCGTCGCTCCCGCGCGAGCGAATAATTACGGCGATTCATGACGGAGTGCGCTTCACGGCGATGTCCTCCGAGATCAGAGCGACAATCGCGCGCGGAACTTTGTTCGGGCTGGCGAGCATTTCCATCCTCGCCCTGCTGCCTCTCGTAGTCCGCGATCACCTGGAAGGAGGCCCCATCACCTACGGCATTCTCTTGGCCGCCTTTGGCATGGGTGCGTTCGCAGCCGGCTTAGGCAGTGGCAACCTGAGACGCATCGTGTCTCAGGACCGGCTTATTGCGTTGGCCGCTGTCGCCTGCGCCGTGTGTTGTCTGTCACTTGCTCTGACCTCCTCGCTTCCCATTGCCGCTATCGCGCTGGCCCTCGGTGGCGCGGGCTGGCTCCTCACCTGGACCGGCACCGACGTCTGTATCCAGCTGGAAAGCCCGAGATGGGTCGTCGGCCGGACACTGTCAATCTACTATGCCCTGGCTCAAGGCGGGATGGCCGCGGGCAGCTGGATCTGGGGCAGTGTTGCCGAAAGTCACTCCCTTACCCTGGCCTTGGAGGGCGCTGCAGCGGCTCTGTTGGTTGTTGCCGCCGCCGCGAACGTCCTGCCGATACGGCCATGGGAAGAATCCGATCAGGAGATCTCGGAATTCAGGGCACCGTCCCTTGCGCTCGAGCTAAAGCCCAGAAGCGGACCCATCGTCATCAAAGTCGACTACGCGATAGCCGAGCAGGATGTGGACGCCTTTCTCGACTGCATGCGCGAGAGGCGCCGCGTGCAAAGCCGGGTAGGCGCGCGAAACTGGACGCTTCAGCGCAATTTGCAGACCCCCACCCTTTGGACCGAAACGTTCCGGACGCCGACATGGACGGATTATCTTCGTATGCATCACCGCCTCACCGCCGCGGACAAAGAACTGGTTGAGCGGTTGTTCGCACTGCACGACGGCGACCATTCTCCCCACACTACACTTACGATCGAGCGGCCGACGACCGCGCCTCGCAGAGCAGAACAGCGAGGGCCCTTGATGCCACGTCGTTAGCGAGAAGCCTTGTTTGCTTCAACGTCATGTTCCGAACTTCAAGAAAGGTAACCCAGCCATGGCGAGGCCTGTACACCGTTGACAAGTATTCGCCAAGAGATCGTTTTCCAGTCAGCGGCTCGTCCCGCGCGGTCGCAGCCGGCATCGGTCAACAAGGCTGTTGCGCAGACGGCCGAGAATGCAGGGTTGGGCAAAACGCACTCACATTTTCGACTTTGGATTTATCCCGAGGGCGTTTGGGCCGTGCCGGAAGAACACCGACGCCATAATGAGGAGGCCATCATGCCGTAGCCACGGTTGATCTCGGGATCGTAGAAACTGGCGCGACTGACGCCCGATTTCAGATTGTCGGGAATTGTGAGTCTGGGAGTCTGGGGACGCCCTGGAAAACCGAAACATCCGGACATGCGAGCCAATCCAGTCGGGGAGCGTTTGCGTCCAGGTCGCCTCGGCAGGCCGAGATGGACGAGGCGCTGGGCGCTTAGAAGGGCGAGCGGACGCCGGAGCGGCTGGGCTATCGCTCGGGCTATTATCGAGCGGGCCTTGGTTGCCACGCTTGCGAAGATGTATGTGCAAGGGGTGTCGACCAGGAAGGTCAGGGCGATCACCAAAGAGCTTTGTGGTCATGCCTTCTCGGCATCATCGATCTCGGCCATCAACAAACGCCTGGACGAGAGCCTGACAGCGTTTGGCGAGCGCCCGCTTCACGAGCCCTTCCCCTATCTTATCCTCGACGCCTGCTACGAGAAGGTGCGCGAGGCCGGCATCGTCACGAGCCAGGCGGTGCTGATCGCGGTCGGCATCGACTGGGACGGCCGCCTTTGCATAGGCATAGCCGGCATCGGCAGTGACGGTGCTGATGGAGAGCCCCGTCGCCTCCATCGTGGCATCAATCCGCTCGACGATCATCTGCCCTTCGTTGATCTCGCCCGTGGTCACGGCGAAATCCAGAACCACGCCGCGCAGATCATCTACGACGGCATGACGGCTGAAGGCCGACCGTCCCTCTCGATGTCAATGATCTGTAACTTTACGACGCCCGCCGAGGTTCTCTAGCTTCGACCATCCGGGCGGCTTCACGAACAGACGTCACCATTTCATCAATATGGTCCGTAAGCATCGGGGTGGATAGGCAGAGTTGGCACGTTGGCGAGACGATCACACCTTTTTCCTGTAATGCCCGAATGAGCATACCCATTTTTTCTTGCTGCTCGGGCGCGGCGTAGGCCTCACGGTAGTCTTTGGGAGCTTCATGCCGCAGGTGTATCCGAAACATCGAACCCATGCCCGTCACGGAGTATGGTAGGCGTTCCTGACGAAACATCTCGGTCAGCGAAGAACAGGCATATTCGCCCAAATCATCCAATCGCTGAAAACTTTGCTCTGACAGAGCTTCCAATGCGGCAATGCCTGCTGCCATTGACATTGGATTAGCACTGAAGGTGCCGGATTGAGGGACCAGAGGCTTGCCATTTGTCGGATCAAAGGCAAGCATGAATTGCGGCATGCCTCCGACCGCGCCAATTGGCAGGCCGCCACCTATAATCTTGGCAAAGGCACACAGGTCGGCCTCGAACCCGAATCGGTTTATGGCGCCGCGATACGACAGCCGAAAGCTCATCACCTCGTCAGAGATCAGAACGATGCCGTGTCGGGCCGTGAACTCGCGCAGAAAGGCAAGATAGGAGCGGTCTATGGGCACCAATCCAGCACGTTGCGGAAGAACATCTATTATGACCGCCGCAAGCTTGTCTTTGTTTCCTTCGAGAATTTCCCGGGTTGCTATGAGCTCGTTGAATGGCAGGACTACCGTGTCGGTGGTATGCCATTCAGGGATGCCCGCACAATAGGGCACGGCGTTCGGTGCCAGCCGCGGGCCCCAGTTCGCTGGAGCGGAATCGAGGCTAACCTCAAGCGGATCATACCCCCCATGAAAGGCACCTTCGAGCTTGGCAATTTTCAGCTTTCCGGTCAAAGCACGAGCTGCCTTAATAGTATACATGACCGCTTCAGTTCCCGAGTTCATGAAACGGATCTGGTCAAAGTAGGGGACTCTTCTACATAGCAGTTCGGCAAATTCAACCTCGAGCTTCGTCGGCCCACTGAAGCTTATGCCAAGTTCTAATTGATGATGCAGCCTGTCCAGTACCGGACGGAAGCTATGGCCGTGGATCAGAGCAGTAAAGTTATTTAGGAAATCTAGATAGGTGTTTCCATCAGCATCAACAATATTAACTCCTGTGCCGTTCGTGATATATATTGGATGAGGACGTTGGAACACTGACAGACGAGCATTTCCTCCAGTTATGACGCGCTGCCCGCGTCTGAACAGTTCGGCCGAACCGGCGTTGCTTCGTCCCGTTGAAGCAGTATTTCGATCAATGTTGGTTGACATGACGTACCTGTCTCCTTGCGTATCGCAAAAGCGCATTTATGCGCCGCCGTGGCCGACGTTGTGGTGCTTGGCAGTAGGTCCTCGCGAACCAATTGAAATTTGCATCGGTCTCAATGATCCGGCCTGTTGTCGCCGCCAACTCATCGACCGCGCGAAAGACCTTAAACCGGAATTTCGGATCGGACTCGCCATGTCCGCCAATGCAACGGCCCGGGCTCGCCTTTGGGAGCCATTCTTCCTAGTCCCATACGGCCTGGTAACCGTGATCCACATCGAGAAGAACGTGATCGAGGGTGGTGTCGGGGAATTCTGTACTGCGCTTCAGCGATGTCATCGCCATGATTATGGCGCGCCGGGGAGTATCCTGCGCGGTCCTCAGCCTGGGCGCGCTGCTCAAGAACGTGCTCAACCTCATGCGTTGCGTCGAGGTCTCCGGTCGCGCGATAGTGCTCTGGCTGCTGAGCCGCCGGTCGCCGGCTATCCAGCATGTAAAGCACATGTCCCGTTGCCCCCGGAGGAGATATTCGGATAAGACCCTGGTGGCGTCGGGCAAATGCTCGCTCACCTGATGCAACAGCAGCAAGAGGGCGGCGGATATCCGCCGCCAGAGCGGAGATCGCAAGCAATCGTCTTCATGCTGCCTGACCCTTAGCGTCATTCGTTCTGCAACCGGGAGACCCGTGGCGGCGGGATGTTCGGTAAGCGTAAGCATGGGACGATGTCTCCTTTGTCCTTGACGCGTTTGCGAATGACTCCGCACGTTCTGTGCCAAGGAGAAATTCGATTGGGAACAAAGCGATGCCGCAAGCACTGGCACCGCTGTGTCCTACATCGTCGGGGATCGGACAATGCGGAAGTCCATGACCGTGAGTGCACCGATCTACGAGGTCCGCCGATATCCGATCGAAATCGTGGCCCGTGCTGTCTGGCTCTACTTCCGCGTCATCTGAGTCTGCGCATGGTGTCGAGGAAATGCCGCTCGATGGCGGATCGTCGTTTCCTACGAGACCATCCCATGGTGCCGAAAGCACGGCCCTGATTATGCGCACCGCATACCGCCGCAAGTCGCCGACGAAAGATGATGTGTGGCATCTGGATGAAGCTGGTGCGCATCAAACGGTCAGAAGTCCTGGTTGTGGAGAGCTCTTGATCAGGACGATATGTGCTCGGCGAGATCGCCCAGACGCGTCGCAACACCAAGGCACCTGCTGACGCGACTTCTGAAGAAGCAGGGTCAGCAGCGAACGCGTATGATCACCGACAAATTGCGCTCCTACGGGGCGGCCAAACGCCAGCTCATGCCGAACGTGGAACACCGCTGGCATAAAAGCTTGAACAACCGGGCGGTGAATTCTCGCCTGCCGTTCCAAAAAGCGCGACAGGGGTTTTCCGGTCCGTCGGCTCATTGCAGCATTTCGTGTCGATCTTCTCCGCCGTCCGAAATCTCTTCGTCCCATCCCGGACCAATCGCCTCCGCAGCACATCAACGATCGGACTCCAAGCCACGGCCGCGTGGGAAACCGTCAGTCCATTGCCTGCCTGAAAAGCGCGGGGTCGGCTTCACGCGGCCCATTGCAAACAACACGACAACGCCGGCCAGCTATTGGCGAAAATCAGACAGTACCCCATCGCATTGTTAAATTCTTGCCACCTTGTGATCCGGCCCGTGTCCTCGCTCGTCTTCTAAGTTGTTGAATCACATGCCGATAAGGTGTGATGGCGGACGCTTATTGGGAGGTTGGCACGATTTTTGTGCATCCCCTGACATCGGATCGCGTGGACCTTCACCACGACCGGCATCGTTTTCGAAGCGGTGCACAGCAAGCGCTGCAGGGATAAATGAGAATAACTATGCCGCACCAAACAAATCGCCGACCGCCATCTTTCCGATCTTCTGAGCTTTCTAAATCTTGGCATCCCGTAAGTAACAATGAAGCACAGAGCATCGCAGAGAGCCTCTATGGAAAGAGCGGTTCGACGAAGCGCTTTGAATCAGAGAAGGACGACACATTTCTGTTGGACTGTGAGGGCAAGGGACAGTTTGTACTGAAGATTGCGCACCCGTCGGAAAGCCCGGAAGAGCTGGACTTTCAGGTAAAGCTGATACGGCATATCGAGAGTGAGGCTCCCTCTCTCCCGGTACCTCGAGTGTTTCAGGACCGGCACGGTCAAATACTACCAGTTGTAAGGACCAGTTCGGGTGAGCAGCGCGTCGTACGCCTATTTTCGTTCATCCCGGGAGCTCCGCTCGCCACGACGACTTCAAAACCCGAGCAGCGTGCCCGCATCGGTGAGCTTCTCGCCCAGCTTCGGCACGCAATGGCGAACTTCTCCCACCCGTCCGACAGCCGCGTTGTAGCTTGGGACGTCACCCATTTACTTAATTTCTCGGACCTTATTGATTACATCCCAGACTATCAACGACGCGACTGGGTCAGCGCTGCGCTTCAACGTTTCGCCGAAATCAAACCGCGCCTTGACCGGTGCCGCCGGCAAGTTCTGCACAACGATTTCAACATGTCCAACCTGATTGTTGATCACAACAATCCGCATTTCGTCAACGGCATCATCGACTTTGGCGACGCTGTCAGAACTGCAATTGCCGTGGATGTCGCTACTGCGCTCTTGAACCAGATGCCTAAGGACCCCGGCGATCGAGATCGCAGTGATCTATTCGATGAGGGCCGCGACGTTCTGCGCGGTTACATGCGCTTAGCTGACTTAACCGAGGAAGAGTTGCGACTCATCCCGTTTTTGTCGATGGGGCGGCTTGCCGCTCGAGGCTTGCTGACCTGCTGCCGCGCACAGCTTTTTCCGGAGCACAGCCGCTATACGCTTCGCAACACGGAAGTGGGATGGATGCATCTTGCTTGGTTCAATTCTCTTTCAAACGACCAGGTCTCAGATCTGCTATTCCAATAAGGGCTAACATGACTAGGCATCGTAGAAGCGTCTCTAGGGGTTTTCGCGGGGACACGGTGAACGGCTTCAATCCGGAGGACGCGTCTCATTTGAGCGAAACCGACCTGACACACATCGAGCGACGGCAACGCTTTCTCGGTCCTGCGTATCGACTCTTGTATCGGTCTCCCGTTGAAATTTCTCGAGCAAACGGAGTGTTTCTTTACGACAAGCAAGGCAACGAGTATCTGGATGCCTATAACAATGTAGCCTCGCTGGGACATTCTCATCCGAGAGTTGTGACCGCGATTCATAACCAGCTTGAGACGTTATGCACGCATACCCGCTACATGCAGGATCAGTTGATCGAGTTTGCAGAAAAGCTGGTCGGGACATTTGACGGCGAGCTTGGCAAAAACGGTTGTGCAATGTTCACTTGCACAGGATCGGAGGCCAACGACCTAGCTTTGCGCGTGGCTCGGACCTTCACTGGGAATTCAGGCGTTATAGTCACTGCTGAAGCATATCACGGCAACAGCGGCGCCGTCGCGGCGATCTCTCCATCCCTGGGGAAAAACTCACCGGTAGATCCATTTTTGAGGCTTGTGCCTGCTCCCGACTCCTATCGGATGCCTGCCGCGGAGATTGGTCGCAGGATGGCAGAGAATGTCGCGCGTCAAATCGCTGATATCGAGCGGCACGGAGGTGGATTGGCAGCGTTTATCGCTGACTCGGTATTCTCTTCAGACGGTCTTTATTTTGATCCAGTGAATGTTCTCGCTCCCATAGCTGCTGTTGTTCGCCAAGCGGGAGGACTTTTCATTGCCGATGAAGTCCAGTCCGGCTTTGGCCGGACGGGCACTCATCTCTGGGGCCACATGCGACATAAAGTCCAGCCCGATATCGTGACATTAGGCAAGCCCATGGGTAACGGATACCCCGTTGCGGCGGTTGTCTTGCGACCTGAACTCGTCACCGAGTTTGGGCGCTATTTCAATACTTTTGGTGGGAATAGTGTCGCTATTGCCGCCGCTAGGACCGTGTTGGATACTATCTGCGAAGAGAACCTAATGACAAATGCTGTCAAGATTGGCGGCCAGATTCTTGACGGGCTCAGGAGTTTTCAGAAACGATATGAGTTTGTAGGTGATGTAAGGGGAACGGGTCTCTATTTTGGAGTTGAATTGGTGAAAGATCGCTGTTCCAAGTCGCCTGACATGGATTGCGCTCTGGCTATCGTAAATGATCTGCGGGACCGCAGAATATTGATTTCCGGAACGGGTGCTGATGCCAACATATTAAAGATCAGGCCCCCCTTGGTCTTCACGAGCGAACATGCCGCGCGTTTACTCGAGGGGATTGAACAGACGCTCCGATCCCTGTGATCGGCAGCTGTGTTGGCGAAATTTCCTCTGCAAATTCAGGCCTTTATTATCGCCTATTCGGATAGTGCGCCTCACAGGACTGCGCGCTGCCATAGCCGAGCGGCAAATGGGCTTGTTATCGTCGAGTGCTGCCGTGTTGCTCCGCAAGCCGTCGGCTACCCAGGCGTCTGGCAGAGGTCATTGAGCACGAGAACGCGGAACTGCGGCATCTGGTCGGCGAAATCTGCGGCGATCTGTTGGATCAGAAGTATCCGCAGGCTGAGTACGGCCATCCTATTCCCTCAGCCTGCTGCAGCTTTGGCCTGAATTGCAAGCGATGGTCCAATCTACGCGAGCAACCGCACCCTTGATTGTGGCCTCGAAGATATGCGCCAGGCGTGTCGGGTACTCGATCAGAATGGGATCGTTTACGCAGGCGTGGGCGAGAACTTGGCACAGGCGAGCGCCGCCCGCCCTAGACGCACGCGGTCTCGTTGAAATGCCGTTGCTGCGCTGCTTAAAACTAACATGGAAAGGACATAGACTATGCGGAGCACTGATATCAAGTTTGCTGAGTTCCGAGCCGAACATCTCGACGAGACGCTGGAGCTCACGGCTCAGGCCGGGTGGGCCCACCGCATGGGTGATTTGTCGATGCTTCTGGGCTTGGGCTGTGGCTATGTGGCTATTATGGACAATCATCTCGTAGGGTCGATGTGTATGACGTTCTTTGGAGAGGTCGCGACTACCGGTCTTCTGGTTGTCGACGAGAAGATGCGCCGCCAGGGAATCGGCGGTCAACTCATGAGACTCGCCCTAGAAAAAGCGGGCAAACGTGAATGCCGTCTTATAGCAACCTCCGATGGGGCGCCGCTCTATCGCAAGCTCGGATTTGACCAGTTGGAAGCTGCACCTACTCATCAAGGGGTAGTTGGATGTCTGGATGTTCCGGATGCGGTCGAATGGGCAACCCGAGATGATCTAGATCAGATTCCGAAATCGACGGAAGGGCAACGGGACTAGATCGGCGGGCACTTATATCCATACTTTGGAACAAGGGAGTGGTTGCCGTTATCCGGCATGCGGGGAAGGTGGTAGCCTATGCTGCAATGTTACGGTGTGGGAGTGACGAAGTCGCCGGGCCGGTCATCGCATGTAACACCTACCAAGCAAGGCGCCTGCTATCCTTCCTTTTTTCACAGCATAACGGAGCCTCGATTCGCGTGGTTCTACGTCAGCAGTCCGGGCTCGCAGAATGGCTGAACTCTATCGGGATTGCGAAGGTCTCAACAGGCACGGCGATGCGCCGCGGCAAGGCCCACGCTGGTATGGAAGCACCCTTTCGCACTTATGCGCTTGCCTCAAATCAGTTCGGTTTTCCGTGATTTGATACGTTCGGTTCCAAGCTCTAACATCACCTTGGAAAGTACCAATTGTAACATCAGAAGAACGGCATGAGCCGGCGGGCCAAGTGGCTGTCCTGAGCATTGGCGGCCCGCTGGTCAACGCACCCAACTATCAGCCAGAAGGCAAGAACGCGGCGGCGGGATCAGCTGCCCACCCCGCCTTGGTACTAGCTTCCTCATGGCCGAGCGACCTGCCGATGCCGCCCACACGATCCTGCTTATCGCGTCTTTGCCCAATTTTGCGGCGGTGGGCTGCCGGACTGGCTTTCCCGGCGCATTGGGTCGAAGACCATTTTCCGAGGCCGAAAGCGTGCGGATCTCCGTCTTGGCGACGGCAATTCAGCCGACACGCCGCATACTTTGATGCAGACCAGCCGCCATCGACTGAAGCCTCGTAACATAGATATTGCTCCCTGAATCGCTCAAGGCGTGGAGGCACCGACAGCGATCAGAAGCGGTAACGCTCGTCTATCCTTACATCCTTACTGCTTGGTGCAGCGATTGTGTCCGGGATGGGAGCCGCTCCTCCCAGTCACCATATCGCGCGGGGTTGAACTCACCGCCTAAGGGCATCAAGGTTGGAGATCAGAACACGGGAACTTGGATCGTCTGCCCAGCACGGAACTGGGCTCGCCGCGACGGCCTGGCAGCATCGGACATCGGCAAGGAGTATCTCCACTGCCCTGCTTTGCGTGATGCCTTTGCCGATCGCAAGAGGACGGCGATGGCGCGATCATGTGCTGATCGGCAGCGGCCGTTCGTCGAGGGGTGAGGCGGATGGCCTCGATGGCCCGGATTAATCTTCGACGCGCGGTTACGACAACCGACCTTTGTCTGCGTAGATGCGCACCCCATTCACTGCGGAAGCGGTTGATGATCTTGCGGTAGATCGCACAAGGGCGCAGCGCCCGCTCCGCGCTGTCGTTGATTGCGGAGAGATCACGGTTCGGACGAAAACGGAGAGCTCGCGGCCGGTCTTCCTGATGACCGTCTGCAGCTTGCCGCCGGCCGGGTGGCTCGGGACCAGGGCCATGACGCCGTCAAGCCGGCGGTCAAGGTCGGCCTCGTAGCTCTTGAGCGTTGCGTCGGTGAGACGATCGCGCCGCCGCCCGATGGCGCAAGCGCGCTTAGCAGGCCGCCCTTCAGGCCCGGCGCGAAGACGGCGTCGCCAGCCTCGAAGGCGTATCGCATGTCTCGGACCAGATGCGCGAGACAGACCTGATCCTCGCGCCTGGTTCAGCCCATCTGGCCACCACCATAGCGGTCGGAGATCATCAACCCGGGCAATGATCGCCAAGGAAGGCTTGCACCACTGCCTTGGAACGGTGCTTGTCGGTGACGAAGACGGCGCTGTCGGCGTGATGGAGAGCCACCAGTTCGCCTGCCGACCCTGAGACCGATCTCGTCCGACGCCTGGGTTGTGCCTGCCAGCAGCCGCGCGTTGATCAGGCACGTCTCCGCCGAAAAGGCCTTGACTTGCATCGAGGATGTTGACCAGCGCGCCCTCGCTAATTGCGAGCCCGAACAGCTCCGCCAGCACCTGCCGCAGTTGCGCCAGCGGAATGCCTTGCAACAAGCGCAGATAGATGCCGACGATGCGCGTCCCGATGCGGCCTTCGGCGCTGAGACCCTCCGGCGGCTTCTGCCCTTCACCGGTGGCACGCTGGAATTGTCGGGCTTCTTCGGCGGCAGCCCCAGCTCGGCCATCGCGCAACCTCCGCCTAGATCCGCTCCATCAGCGCAGCGATTAACGCGTGCTTGTCATGCAAATCGGAAGGCTGAGTCACCCAAACCTTGACCTCATATTCGCCAGTCCGACGCAACCGAAAAATGCATCCAACCCTACGTCCCGGAGCCGAGGGGGCTGAGCAGTTACCAAGGTCCTCGTGGAAATGCCTAGCACAGCCTAGTCTTAAAGTCTTCATTAATGGAATTTCACATATGAACCCTTAATAGCCGTTCAGTGTTACAATTGGAAGCAAAACATTATTGTAAAGTCATGAATTAAAGAGCCAACCCCTTGTTAAGATCACCACCCAGTAAGTTTTATCTGTGGCTTCGCCGCGAAGCAAACTGGCCTGTTCGGGTCGGCCAAGTACCCGTTGGCGAAAAATTGGAGGGTGCTATGAGCATTGTGAGCGAAATCCATCAGCTGACACAGTGTCTTGCTGACATCCAGCAACGGACCTTGCCATACGCGAAGCGTGTATTTGGGTTGGATCTCGTCGTCCGTGAGGGGTGTTCGCAGCTGGGCCAGCTTCGCAGAAACTTCCCGGACATCATCACTGATCGACACCACAAGGTCCAGCAATGCCTGCTCGGTCCAGAATGAGAACGCCGGTGAAGGGCGTGCCGGCAATTTTGAGATGCAGGACCCAAATCGTCTTTACATCTTCACGCTTTCCCGCCTGGGAGGTTGGCAGGCTGAGCTGCTATCTCGCGCGGCGTGATTGCTTGAGGCACCCAATTGTCGACCTGAGGTAGGAAACGCAATTACCGATGCAAAATCCAAACTATCACATTGAATGTGACTTCTGCATTGTTGGGGCAGGGTCGGCCGGCAGCGTTGTTGGTGACCGATTGTCTCAAAATGGTCGCTTCACAGTCTTGCTGCTTGAAGCAGGTCCAACTGACATAAACCCATTGATTCACGTGCCAGCGGGATTTCTCAAGCTTCTAAACGATAGAACCATTAATTGGAGATTTTGTAGTGAACCGTCTCCGGAGCTCAATGGTCGTAGCCTTGATCTACCTCAGGGAAAGGTCTTGGGTGGTAGCAGTTCGATAAATGGAACGCTGTTTGTTCGGGGGCATCCGGAGGAGTACAATCATTGGGCTCAGCTTGGATGCACAGGTTGGAGCTACGATGGGTTGTTGCCTCACTTCCGATCGATTGAGCACTACGATGGTGGGGAATCTGCAGGCCGGGGAAGTGATGGCCCGTTACCGGTGACGGCGTTGGCAGTCCGTCATCCGTTATCTTCGGCGTTCATCGAGAGCGCCAAGTCCCTCGGGTTTCCAGTGCTGGCGGACATTAATGGCCGCCGAGATGTCGGTGTCGGATGGTTCCAGCAGAACCGCCGAGGTCGCTTTAGGGCAAGCGCTGCCCGCACATTCCTGAAGCGAGCGAAAGCACGTTCAAACTTTAGACTGATCACAAATGCGCTCTGCACGCGCGTCCTCTTTGAAGATCGTCGGGCGACAGGAGTTGAATTCCTGCAAGCTGGAGATTTATTTCATGTCAAGGCAAGCCGTGAGGTTATCCTCGCCGCGGGAGCTCTCAAATCGCCACAGATATTGCAGTTGTCCGGCGTGGGACCTTCCAACCTTCTAGGATGTTATGGTATTCCGTTGGTGCATCATGCGCCTGGTGTCGGCGAATACTTGAAGGACCACTTCCTTACCCGGGTCGCCCACCGGGTTAAAGGCTCCGTAACCCTCAATGAACGGGCTCGGGGGTGGCGACTCCTGCACGAGTCGTTGGCATATGCCTTGTTCGGGCGAGGGCTCATGTCCTTAGGAGCGAGCAATGCAGTTCTCTTCGCTCGAAGCCGGCACAGCAAGGCCGCTGTTACCGATCTCCAATTGAGCTTCACTCCAGGTAGTTACGCTGGCTTAGGCAAACTTGAGCCGGCGCCGGGCATGACAGTCGGGTTATGGCAATCATTTCCTGAAAGCAGTGGACGCGTGAGGATCGTTTCCGCTGACCCGAATGTCCCTCCTACAATATCTCTCGGCTATCTCTCGGCGCATTCGGACCGTGAAGTCCTCCTCTCAGGCATAAGACTAGCACGCGAACTGTTCCGGAGCCCCGAGCTCGCTCGATTTAGCGTCTGCGAGACACTGCCGGGCCCTCTCAGAGCAAGCAACGCGGAGCTTCTAGATTATGCACGAGAATATGGCGCATCTGCTCTTCACTTCTCAAGCACCTGTCGAATGGGGGTTGATGAAGGAGCTGTTGTCGATCCCAAACTCCAGGTTTACGGGGTGGGGGCACTGCGAGTTGTCGACGCGTCCGTCATGCCAACAGCATCGTCGGTCAACACGTATGCCGTAACAATGGCAATAGCTGAGAAAGCGTCGTTGATCATTCGGTCGTCGGTCACTTGAGGGGAACAACCGCATGCCAGAGCGCTGACAGGTTCACAACGGGGTTTCGCCCCAGCGGCATGGGGCCCGACGCAGCGCGCCGGCATCGAGAGGGGGGCGCGTGTCCGAGCTTCCGAAGCGGTGCATGTTGCCGCAAGCGTCGAGGTTGAGCGTGGGGGAGGTTGGCGCCAGCGTACGTCTCCGGCAAAGCTTCAATTACCCACAAGTTCGGCGGTGCCCGCCGCGGGCGGGTCCGCGACGGCATGATGGTCTTGCGCGCGCTGAATCGGCTGTGCTTCGGTCCATGGTTCGAATCACAGCCGGGGCGCCGATGACCAAAGTAGGAGACGCACGACGAGGCTGGAGGGGCCTGGGCCGATCACCTTCCCAGAACATGGGGTGGATGAAAAGATCGCGGAGGGTGAACTTTCTGACAAGCGCCTCGACAAGACTCCGCAAGGTTTTCGAGCCGATGGGACAGGCTATTCCGCGAGCCTGTCAGGACTGGGCGAACACAAAGGGCCGAAGCGCGCCGGTTGATCGCAGGCTCCAACTCCTGAGAAGAGGAGCCATGACAAGCAAGACGGCCAACAAGTTCTCTCCCGAGGTCTAACTAAACCTGCGCGGTTCGGCTCGTTCTGGATCAGATCACGAAGGCGTGGCGATCGCCGAGGGGCGAGTTCTGGTTTTGCAGGGATACGACCGAGTGTTCCTACCAACGCGAAGAGCTGATCAGCTGATCGGCGTCACCAAGAGCATCAACAGCGGCCGGCAGGTTTGGCCATCACACAGCTTGTGGATTGCTGATGTATTCCAGCTTGGCGCGACAACTGAGGCGTTCCGCTGCGTCTGCTGCAGATTCGTCGGTTTGCAAAATGCTTCTTTCACAAACTCTTATCACTGTTGTCACATCGAATACAGTAAGGTCGAATCGTTAGCAGTGGAGCGCTGAAAATGCTGTTTCAGCGACGTTAAGATTATCTGGAGCTTCTCATGATCGGATCACCACTTGAAGGAGTGAGAGTTCTCAGCCTCGCGGAACAGTATCCTGGCCCGTATGCAACCCTGCTGCTGGCAGACTTAGGCGCAGATGTCACTCTCATCGAGAGGCCCAACGGTGGTGATCCCGCTCGCAAGCTCAAAAGCCTCTTTTCCTCGCTGAGCCGCAACAAGCGAAGTGTTGTCCTCGATCTCAAGTCGGCGGCCGGCCAGAACTCGTTATTCGAATTGAGCACAACCGCGGACGTCCTCGTCGAAGGGTACAGGCCCGACGCAATGAAAAACCTCGGATTGAGTTATGCCGAACTCAGCCCGAAGAATCGCCGTCTGATATATCTCTCGTTGACCGGCTTCGGTCAGAATGGCCCCTATCGCAGGCGCCCGGTTCACGACCTCTCCTGCCAAGGCTTAGCCGGGGTTCTATTTCAGCAGCTTCGAACTGGACTCCCGGAGAAACCGTTTCAATTGCCCGTCGCCGATCTCGCCGCGGGTACACTGGCGGCATTTGGTGTAGTTTCGGCTCTACTGGCGCGGGAGCGAACCGGGCACGGCTGCTACATCGATCTGGCTATGACGGATAGCCTGGTTTCATGGATGACCGCGCACCACTATGCAACTTTAAACGGAAGACCAATGGCCGAGGTATACGAGGAGGAACCTGCCTACGGGACGTTCACTTGTGCAGACAATAAGATGATTACGCTGAGCATCGCTAACGAAGATCACTACTGGCGCGCTTTGTGTCAAAATACTGGCCTGGCACATCTTGCCTCGGCAAGCCACCAGGACCGCGTGGAATACGCGGCTGACTATCGCGCGCAACTTGCCGCCTCGATTGCAAAGCAAACGCAAGCTGCGTGGGCAAATCTTTTCGACGCTGTCGAAATTCCTTGGGGGCATGTGCATGATCTGAATGATGTGGCAAAAGATCCACAGCTGCGCACACGAGACCTATTTGTCCGGCTTGGCCTCGAAAAAGGCGGTGAATGGCACGTGAACCAACCGCTACGATTCGACTGCTACAAAACTGGGATTCGGATTCCCGCCCCTCAACTCGGTGAGCACACTCAAGAAATTCTGGCCCGTTGCAAATCAAGCGCGACCGCGCTCCCTGGAGAGAGCAAATGAGCGCCAGAATTAATCAGTCGCAGTCTGCCTTCCTTATTCCTTCCTCTCGATAGCTTTTCGATGCCTTGAGGATGAGGGACGTGTCCGCATCCGCCATCGCCATAGTGCGGCTGGAAGAAAAGCACCTTACAACAGCGCAGATCCTGTCCACGGCAGTGAACTGGCCGCATCGGCGACAGGACTGGAGCTTCGCTCTGAAGCTCGGCCGTGGGCTCGCGGCAATGGACCGAGACTCGTTAGTCGGCACTATCATCTGGTGGCCCTTCGGCCAGCATTATGCCAGGTTCGGCATGTTGATCGTTTCACCTTCAATGCAACGGCGCGGAGTCGGCCGATTCCTGATCGAAGCTGCACTGCGGGATGCAGGCGGCCGGACGGTGCTTCTCAATGCAACAGTGGAGGGCCTGCCACTCTACGAAAAGTTCGGCTACAAACCTATCGGCGTGGTACGCCAGCACCAGGCCGCAAATACCGTACCGGCATCCGCGCCACTGCCGGAAGGCGCCAGCTTTAAGCCCATGCAGAAAACTGACCTCGACGCTGTGATTACGCTCGACGAGCAGGCGGCGGGTTTTCGACGCGCCGGATTGCTGAGAGCGCTGAAGAAAATCGGCAAGGGGATATCCTGGAGCAGGGCGGGGAGATCGCTGCATGGTCCTTCCTCCGGCGCTTCGGCCACGGCTATGTGATCGGTCCGGTCGGCGCCCGCGGGGAAATGGCAGCGCGAGCGCTGATCGCTAGATGGATCTCCGACAGGTCGGAATTCCGGCGCATTGACGTCCCCCTTTCCAGCGGCCTTTCGCCATGGCTCGAGGATCAGGGCCTGGCGCGGGCAGGCGAAGTCGTTGCTATGGCGCTCGGCGAACCACCCATACCGTTGGCCACCGGCCCCCGTCTATTCGCCCTCGCCAATCAAGGGCTTGGCTGACATCTCCTTTTCGCAACACAGTGGCAGTAACTTCGTCCGGTTCGGGCGTTGCTGTCGGCACCGGGTTCTCAGCAACGTCCGGCGTCGTGCCAAATCGCTTGGATATGCACTGCAGAGGGTGGAGCCCACCCCTGCGGCTGTTTCTTAGGAATCCGGAGAACTCATCTGCTTACGACACGCAGGAGGTCTTCCCAATTGACACGGTCGTTGAACGGGGATAGTGGAATACCGTTCCAAATGATAAAGTGTGTCATATACCACATAGTTTGATAGCCGGAATGTGACGACGTGATTATTGGCACTTCCGAAACCCCAAAAGTTGCCAAGCGGGAGGACAAAATGAATAAGTTGCTACTCAATCGTCGTGCGGCCTTGAAGACACTCTTGGCCGGATCTGCGGCACCGTTTGTCATACGGTCACCGGCATTCGCCGCGTCGTGTGATGGCGTGGTGCGCATTGCGGCAATCATCGCTCCCGACACGCTGAATCCCTTCGCCACTTGGGGTTCGTTCTGGCCGACTGCCTACACCTATGACTTTCTGGTTGGGGTAGATGCCCAGCGTCATTCTGACCGGAAAGGCTTTGCCAAGGAGTGGTCTGTTGCCGACGACCAGCTTACGTGGACCTTCAAGATCTGGCCGGGCATGAAATGGTCCGACGGCCAGCCCGCCACGGCCAGGGACGCTGCGTTCACCTACAATTATCTAAAGGCGTCCATAGGCAAGCCTGACGAATTGAATGTCGGCTGGAACAATACGGGTGGCCTGGAGAATTTCGAGTCGATCAGCGCTCTCGATGACGAGACCTTGCAGATTGTGACCAAGTCGCCGACGCGATGGCCAATAGACAACCCCACGATGATTGTGCCAGAGCACATCTGGAAGGGCATCAGTTACGCTGGCGCGCGCAGCACCTTCCGCAACAATGCGCCGCTGGTGGGCACGGGTCCGATGATCGTTTCGGAGTTTAGGCAAGGGCAATTTTCCCGCTTAACGCCGAACCCTTACTTCCGCACTGGTCAGCCGGCTACGGAGGGGCTGATCATTAACTCCTTCAATGCTGCCGATCCGATCGCCCAGGGCCTGAAGAGCGGCAGCCTCGACTATGGCTTGAGCTTAACTGCCGCTCAGTGGGCTGATCTCTCGACGGATCCCGACATTGTCGTCGCCCGGTCGCGCGTCGAGCAGACGGATTTTCTCGCCTTCAATACGGCGCCCGGCAAAGGCGCAGGCAGCACCACGGCCCTGCAGGACCCGGCGTTTCGCGACGCGATCGGTTACGCGATCGACCAGAAAGCTCTCGTCGAGCGCGCTTATCGCGGTCATGCCGATCCCGGCGTCGGGCTGATCCCGCCGGTGGCCGCCGACTATTACTCCGACCTGAGTGACATCCGACGCCATTTCGATCTTGCCGAGGCGGGCCGGAGGCTTGATGCGGCCGGCTATCGGGAAAGCAACGGCGTACGGAAGGACAAGGAGGGAAAGAGCTTCCAGCTCGAGTTGATCACTTCTGGAAACTCGGGCGACCTAGCAATCCCGCTTGCAGTCGTGCAGTTGATTGCGGCCTGGCTTGGACAAATCGGCATTCCGGTGTCAGTGACGCAGCTCGACGCCGGCGCACTCGGGGCCCGCGTGGTATCACCCGCAAAGGGCGGTGGCGGCTGGGACCTGTATGTCGGGTCGCGCTGGCTGTCGCCATTTCCTTCCCTCCTGCTAACCTTGGGGAGCGCGAAGAGCGCCCGGGACACTTCCTATTGGGCCAGTGACAAGTTCGACGGACTGCTATTTCAAATCGAGCGCACGGTAGATCTCAAAATGAGCCAGGAACTGGTCGATCAAGCGGTGCGTCTGATCTACAAAGAGGCGCCCTACATCATGCTGGCCTACCCGTTTCTGCTCCATGCCCGTCGTCGGAAGGATTGCTTCGTAGGGTGGGGGCGGGATGATGATATGGTGTCGATGAATTCCTACTTCCCGTTCGATCGGCTGAAGCCGGTCTGACGGCTGGCTCCTTGCCTGGATCGGAACGGAAAGGAGAGACACCCAATGGGCCGACGCATCGGACGCATTCTCATCAGGGCGGTCGTGACGCTTGTGATGGTGATGTCGCTCAACTTCATCCTGTTCAGGGTTATTCCGGGCGACCCCGCCCAGCTTCTGCTGGCCGGGGCGCGTTCGAGCGTGACCGAGCAGCAGATCGATGGGCTGCGCAGGGAGTGGGGGCTCGATAAGCCGCTTCCGGAGCAGGCAGTTGACTACGTGTGGTCAACGCTCCATGGGAACCTGGGCTACAGCTTCAAGTTCAGGGGCGAGCGGGTTGCCGACCTGCTCCTGGCGCGGCTGCCGGCCACCCTTGCCCTGGTCGGGGTGGCGCAACTCTTCGCGATCGTCTTCGGCGTCATGCTCGGCCTCTATGCCGGCTGGCGACGTGGCGGGGCCATCGACAACGTGACCACGGGAACCTCCCTGGCGCTCTATTCCACGCCGGTGTTCTGGCTCGGCATGCTCATGGTGCTGGTGTTCAGCACGACCCTGGGCTGGTTTCCCGGCTACGGAGCCTATTCGCCGACGGGTGGGGCAGGGGGCGCGCTGAGCTGGCTCGCCGACCGTCTCCGGCATCTCGTGCTGCCGGCCGCAACGCTCGCACTGGGGTTGGCCGGGCAATATGTCCTGGTCGCCCGGGCCGCGATGAGCGACGTCGTGACCGAAGACTACATGGTCACCGCCCGAGCCAAGGGACTGACTGGCCGCCAGATGCTGATGCGTCACGCCTTCCGAAATGCCATGCTGCCGGTCGTGACCCTGATCACGCTCAATCTCGGCTATGTCGTGGCGGGAGCCATCACGGTCGAAGCCGTATTCAACTGGCCGGGGATCGGCGGGCTGACGGTCGAGGCGCTCAACGCAAGGGACTATCCCGTCCTGCAAGGCATCTTCCTCTTGCTCGGCGCGTCGATCGTGATCGCCAACACCGTGGCCGATCTGACCTACGGCCTTCTTGACCCTCGTGTGAGACAATGAGCGAAACTGCGACAAACCTCGCCGCGCCTGTCCGGCTGCGTGCGACCCGAGCCTTCCTGCGCAAGTTCACCGGTTATGTCGGCGCGCGGATCGGCCTCTCGATCCTTGCCTTCGTTCTCGTGCTGGCGGCGGTCCCACGCCTCCTTGTCGGCCCGCTGCAGACGGCGGTCAATGCAACCGGGGACTTCCTCGCACCGCCCAATGCCCAGAATATCCTTGGGACCGACGAGGTCGGACGTGATGTGCTCAATCTCGTCGTCCATGGCGCCCGGGTCTCGCTGACGATCGCGCTGGTGGCGACCGTGATCAGCCTCATCGTCGGCACTGCGATCGGCATGATGTCGGGGTACTATCGGGGCAGGGTCGACGTCTGGCTGATGCGCCTGACGGATTTCTTTTTCATCGTCCCCACCTTCGTGCTGGCGCTGATCATCACGCCGGTGCTTCTCGAGGTTTTCGGGCGTGGGGGAACGATCCTCGGCTTCCGGCCCTCGCTCTGCGTGGTCATCCTGGTCATCGGCCTGACGAGCTGGGGGTTTGTCGCGCGCATCGTGCGCAGCCAAACGCTGACGCTGCGGGAACGTCAGTTCGTCGATCGGGCCCGCGTGGTCGGCACCAGCGATCTCGGCATCATGATGCGGCATATCCTTCCCAACCTCGTGCCTCAGATCGCTGCCAATGGCGCCCTGGTCGTCGCCGGCGCGATCTATACAGAGACGGCGCTCTCGTTCCTCGGGCTCGGCGATCCCCTGCAGCCGTCCTGGGGCACCATGCTCTATCTGGCGCAGCGCGCCGGAGCCGCAAGCGTGGGCGCCTGGTGGTATCTCGGCGCGCCGGGCGTATGCGTGCTTGCGGTCTCGCTCGGCTTCGTCCTGGTCGGCAATGCGCTCGATGACACCTTCAATCCTCGTCGGCGGGCGATTCCATGACAAACCACACTCAAAAGGATGGCGCGCCGCTTCTGTCGGTCGACGGCCTGTCTGTCGACTATCGGCTGAAGGGCACGTCATTGCCCGCGATCAGCGACGTGAGCTTTGAGTTCAGGGCCGGAGAGGCCGTCGCGCTGGTAGGAGAATCCGGCAGTGGCAAGACCACGACCGCCATGGCGATCGCAGGCCTGCTGCCGCCCAATGCAGCGGTCAGCGCGGGTTCGGTCCACTATCGCGGAGAGCCGCTGCCGATCGACGACGATGCGGCGATGCGGCCGCATCGCTGGAGCGAGACCTCGTTCGTGTTCCAGGGGGCGATGAATGCGCTCAACCCGGTGCACCGGGTCGTCCGCCAGATTGCCGAGCCCTGCATGCTGAAGCTCGGCATGTCGCGGGAAAAGGCGCGAGCGAAGGCAATGGAATTGCTCGCGCTCGTCGGCATCCCGGCGGACCGGGGTGCGGCCTATCCGCACGAGCTCTCGGGGGGCATGCGCCAGAGGGTGATGATCGCTATGGCGCTCGCCTGCAACCCGTCGATCGTCATCGGCGACGAGCCGACCACCGCGCTCGATGTCATCACCCAGGCGCAGATCCTCAAGCTATTGGGAGAGCTGCGAGTGCGGCTCAACCTCGGTCTCCTCCTGATCACCCACGACCTCTCGGTCGTGGCTGAGGCCTGCGATCGAGTGATGATCATGTATGCCGGCCGCATCGTCGAGGAGGGCCGCGTGGCCGATATCTTCGCCGCACCCCGGCATCCCTATACCCAGCTGCTGATCGCGTCGATCGCGGATCCGGCGAGCGGCAACCGGGCGATCCAATCGATCCCGGGCGATCCCCCCAATCTTCAGACCCGCGCGCCGGGCTGTGCCTTCCACCCCCGATGTCCCTCCGCCATGGATATCTGCGCGGCTGCAATCCCCGACTTCGAGAGGACCGAGCGGGGATGCGTGGCCTGTCACCTGCACTCCCATGTGCAGCCTTTAGAGAAGGTCTCGGCCCATGCGCGACGGTACTGAAGTCCTGCGTCTCGAGGACCTGCAAGTCCATTACCCGATACAGGGCGGTGTGTTCGACCGCCTGCTGGGGCGGCAGAGCGGCGGGGTGCGCGCGGTCGACGGGATCGACCTCACTGTCGGCCGTGGCGAGATCGTCGCTGTCGTCGGAGAGTCTGGCTCCGGCAAGACCACGCTCGGCCGTGTCGTCACCAAGCTGGTGCAGCCGACCGGCGGAAGGCTGCTGTTCGAGGGCAGTGACATGACCTCGGCGCAAGGCTTCAAGGCGCTGCGCCCGTATCGGCGTCGGGTGCAGATGATCTTCCAGGACGCCTATCAGGCGCTCAACCCGCGGCACACCGTGTTCGACGTCGTGGCCGAGCCGCTGCGCTCGCTCCAGCTGGTGGACAACAGCCATCAGCTCACCGAGCGGGTGAGCGAGGCCCTGGCAGCTGCCGGGCTTAATCCTCCGGCCGAGTTCTTTGCGCGCTTTCCGCACGAGCTCTCTGGCGGACAGCGCCAGAGGGTCGTGATTGCCGGAGCGCTCGCGGTGACGCCCGAGCTCATCGTCGCCGACGAGCCGGTGTCGATGCTCGATGTCTCGATCCGCGCGCAGATTCTCCAGGTCCTCACCGAACTCCGCGCGCGGCAGAACCTTGCGCTTCTCTTCATCACCCACGACCTGCCGGTCGCCTGGCTGATCGCCGACCGAATCGCGGTCATGTATCTTGGACGGTTGGTCGAGATCGGCACGGCCGATGAGATCACGCTGAACCCGCGCCATCCCTATACAATCGCGCTGCGCGACGCCACGCCGAAGGTCCGCCCGGATGCCCACCGCCGTGAGTTGCCCGCCCTTCAGGGCGAGGTCCCGAGTGCTGCCCGCATCCCGAAAGGCTGCCGCTTCCATCCCCGCTGCCCGCTGGCCTACGATCGCTGTCGGCAAGAGGAACCGCCCGCCGTCGAGGTAAGACCAAAGCATATGGCTGCCTGCTGGCGCGTGGAGTGAGGGTTCCAAGCAATGTGGATTGCATTCACGCATGACAAGGCCTGTCGTGTGCGATGTGCAGACGAGAACGCTATGAGGAAAGTGATGAGCAAAAAAGTGAGCGCCGAACTCCCCGAACAGATGCCATCTAATTTTGTTCCTAGGAGACAGGGTTTCGATGGAGTGAAGACTTTATACTATGAGACTGTCTTCCAGGACCCCGCCTATCTAGAAGTATTTACATATACAGACCGAATGTCATACCGGCCTGGCGAGACGGTGCGATTCCACACCAGCACCACCGCAGAGCGTTTCGATATTAGCATCGTTCGCGATGGTATCAGGCCGCAGAAACTTGCTCACCTAGAAGGCATAAGTGGGAAATCAGTGGGTCTCCGCGATCGATTTTACGAGCGGGGTTGCGACTGGCCTGAGAGCCAGACATGGCGAGTCCCTGATGATGCGCCAGCAGGATTCTATATTGCCACCAGTGTGGCAAGCAAAGGCGACGTGCATCGAGAGCAGGAGCACGGTTTCTTTGTTTTGCCTCGCAAAGATCGACGGAAAGAAATCCTTCTGGTCGCGGCTACTGGTACGTGGAGAGCTTACAACGATTGGGGCGGCCACAGTCATTATGTTGGTGATAATTTGATCGACTATTGGCAATTCGCCCCCAAGGTTACTCTGCATCGCCCTTGGGCGAGGGGTTTTATCTGGCTGCCACCGGGCGCGCCGCGGCGAGCTACCAAACAACCGACGGCCATCGGATCGCCACCTCGCTATCTTCAGGATGAGTTCGCGTTTTCACGAGGTTTTAGCAAGTTTTGCGGCAGCGCTGGCTGGGCGAGTTATGAGCGACCATTCCTGTGTTGGGCGGAGGCTCAGGGACTTGAGGTCGACGTCATTTCTCAGGCGGACATGATCGCGGATCCTGATCTCCTGACCGCATACAAATGTGTCGTGTTCGTCGGCCACGATGAATACTGGACTTGGGAGATGCGTGAAGCAATCGAGCAGTATATAGAGAGCGGCGGGAATGTGGCGCGCTTCGCCGGCAACTTCCATTTTCAGATTCGCCTGGAAGACGACGGAACCACCCAGGTCTGCTATAAGGATCGGGTGTCCGAGAAAGATCCGCTCGCGGGCACCAAGGATGAACGCCGCGTGGCGACCGATTGGTCCGATCCGCGGATTGGCTGGCCTGGGGAACAAACGTTTGGTCTTAGTTCGGAATATGGTTGTTTTGCGGGCGTAGGTGGGAACGCAGCCCGTGGATCCGGCGGCTTCACCATTTACGACCCTAACCACTGGGCGTTTGAGGGACTCTACCTGGGGTACGGGGATGTCATCGGCTCGGAGGCGCAAATCTTTGGCTATGAAGTCGATGGATTAGATTACGAGATGATAGACGGCATTCCACGTCCGAGCGCCCGGATGAAGACACCTGAGGGTCTAAAGATTTTGGCGATGGGACTCGCCTCCAACTTAGAGCAGGCCTACGGCCGCAAGGGTGAGAGCCTCAAATGGGGTGACGAAACGACGGAAGTTGCGCTCCGACGCTACGGTGTCGCAACCGAAGCCGCCCGGGCCGCCGCCGCTCGTGGCTCTGGAATGATTGTCGCTTTCCAGAAGGGGCGCGGCTCTGTATTTCATGCCGGCAGCTGCGAATGGGTAGCGGGACTTCAGCAACACGACCCGGCTACCTGTCATGTTACGCGCAATGTATTGGATCGCTTTACACGATCTTAGCAGGCTTCTCTGATTGGGGTCGTTGAGGTCAAGCTCCTCCTGATATTTTTCCGGACCATGTCGCCGCGCGGGTCACTCGCTTCTCTTCGCGGTCGACGTTAAGCCGCCGCATGATGGGGTCAGTAGAGCGAGGCCTCTCAATCTGTTGAACGACCTTGGGAGAGTTCGTCCCAGGATCGTGCCTGCTAACGAGATCGCCTTGCCCATCGTCCCCACGGGAACGATCCGGATCACGCCCCTTCGGGCGGAATCAACTCCTCCTTCGTTGATCCGTTATCCCGTATTTCATGCCGATACGGGGCCGGGTGCCTTGCCGAAGCGGAATTCTGTCGCATCGCTCCACATGCGATGCAGGATGACAGCGAGCTTGCGGGCAACAGCAACTCGGGCTCGGGCCATACCGCGCCGCTTGGCGACGTTCATACCCCACGCTCTGAGGCTCGACCATTTCTTGCTGAGCACAAGGAGCGAATGAGCCGCCTCATAGAGGGCCGTGCGGGCGAGCTCGTCACCGCATCGGCTTACCTTGCCCGAATGTCCGTCTCGCCAGATTGATAGCGTGCCGGGGTCAGACCCAAATGCGCTCCGACATCCCTCGATCGGCGAAAGCGGTCCGGCTGATCGACCGCGGCACGAAAGCCGAGCGCGGTGATGGGTCCCACACCGGGCACGGACATGAGGCGCCGGCAGACTTGCTCCTTGCGGGCGATATTGAAGCCCTGCTCTGTCAGTCGCCCGAACTCGCGCAACATCGTTGCCACGATCGCCAGAAGCGGCTCGACAAGCGCCATGATGACCTTATCTGCGCCAATCAGTTCGCGCACGCGATGGGCGAAAGCTGCGCGGCCTGGAGTGCCGAGCTTGATGCCGGCCTCCCGCAGAATCGTCCTGACGACATTTTCGATCGTCCGCATTTCATTGAGGACCGTGCGTCGCGCAACGAGGAGGGATCGCCAGAGCCGACACTGCTGGCTCTTCACATGCACCTGCCGATACCAGCCGGTGCGCATGATCTGCGTCAAGGCGCGGGCGTCGTTGCGATCGGTTTTGTTCGGCATCGTTTTCATCGCCGCGTTTGCCTGCCGGGTCTCGATGCAGATCGCCAGCAATCCTTCGGCGCGAATACCGTCATAAAGCCAGGCTGTCAGCGAACAGGCTTCGAGCCCGATGCGCTCCAGCGGCAGATCGATTTTCCGCAAGGCTTCATAAAGCGCCCTCGGCTCACTCGCCGCCCGCCCTTCCTTCACGATCCGGCCGCTCTCGTCGACGACACAGATCGCGGTCTCTTCCAAAGACACGTCAAGTCCGGCAAAATACTTCATGGCTGCTCCTCCTGATGTTTGTGGCGATCTACATCGACCACGTTCTCACATCTCGACAGGAGCAGCCGCCCTCAATTTGGCTCGGGCGAGACCCCAATCACCCCATCTGTTGAAGAAGTCTGCCGTATTGCCTTGAGGGTGGCCTCGTCGCCGTTGTGGTAGGCGAACGTGATCTCGATCGAGCCGTCGTCGAGCAATTCGGCATGGCCATCGCCTGTGACTTCGTCCATCTCGTCACATCCGCCCCATGTGAAATGAACTATCGAAGGGCCGTAGCTCAGATCGAGGCCGGCTTGCAGGGCGCCAAAGGCGATCTTGCCGTTGTTGTCGGCTCCGATGGTGATGGTTGCGGGTCCACCGAGGTTGAGATAGCCGCGATCCCACAGATCGGCTTCGATGATTCGCCAGCGGCCGATCAGTTGGCAACCCGCGGGCGCGGTCATGTCGGCACCCGCCAGCAGCTTCGGCAATCGCACCAGATTGTAGGCGGCAGCCGCGAAGATGAAGGCCTACCGGACGCGGGCGTGTCCGCGCAATTTGGTCTTCTCCTGCCCAGCGACGGTTTTGATCCAGCCGAACGCCTCTTCGATGCGCTTTCTGATGCGCTGGCTGACGGCATAGCCACCGTGCCGCGTGGTGCGGCGATCGATCGCCGAACGACGGCCGTTCGTGTTCTGCGCTACATGCGGCGTCACCTTCATTGAGCGCAACTCGTTGATGAAGTCCTCAGCGTCGTAGGCCTTGTCGGCGCCGAGCGTGATCGCCCGCGGCGGGTCGGCGCAGGGTTCGATCATATGCAGTGCGGCCACTCGCTCGGCATGCCCGTCGGCCAGCGTCAGGCAGGCATCGACCAGCAGGCCGTGACGGTTCTCCATCAGCCCATGCCCCATGAAGCACAGCTTGGCCTCCTTGCCCTGTCCCTTGCGATAGAGCCTGGCGTCGGGATCGGTGGTCGAAGCATGCATTTCGTTCGACCGTTTCTGGCCGTGGAAGTCCGCTTCCGTGTTACGCCCGTCGTCCTGAGCCGGCGGCTCGCCTGAGCTATCTTCGCCCGAACCGTCCTTCGGCTTGACGCTCTTCATCGACGCCCAGGCCTCGATCAGCGTTCCGTCGACCGAGAAGTGTGGAAAGGAGCTTCTTCATCTTGGGCTGCGCCAGCACGGCAGCCAGGAAATCCGGAACTGCCCCTTTGCGTCATGAAGAATTGCCCCCACGGGTTCATGATGTCGGTTGAAGGTTGGTTCCGCCGGTGACGGGCCGGAGGGAGGCTGAGCCGACCGGAGGCCTGTCACCGGTGGGCGGCCTGATGAGGCCGCTGTTTCGCTTGGCGCGGAGCCGATAGCTGTCGCCGCGGATGGTCAGCACGTGGCTGTGGCGCAAGAGCAGGTCGAGGATCGCGGTCGCGACGACAGGGTCGGCGAACACGGTGCCCCATTCGGCAACGCTGCGGTTCGACGTGATCAGCATGGCGCCGGTTTCATAGCGCCGGCTGACCAGCTGGAAAAACAGGTGCGCTGCGTCGGGCTCCAGCGGCAAGTAGCCGAGCTCGTCGACGATCAGCAGCTTTGGTTTCGACAGCGCCAGCAGTTTCTCGTCTAGGCGCCGCTCGCCGTGCGCCTTGGCGAGGCCAGCATCGCCCGCGGACCTTGATGTAGGTCTCGTCCGCATGCCATTTGCCGGTCACGGGGCGCTTGCGCCGTTGAAACCGGACAACGATTCCGTTCCCCCATCCCATGCAAATGAACGAGGTTTTTGTGATCCTGCCGCCGCGGCTTTCCCGAGCCCCTGCGGGAGTAGGGCATCCATTTGTGGCGGGGGGAGCTGGGGGGCCATGGTGACGAATTTCAGGATGTCGTACTGCGACAGTGCCGAAGATATCGAACTCTTTGAAAGGATTTGCCGCGAGGGCGCCGCTTCAGAAAATGTCGGCCAAGAAACGCCCGCTCCCGCTCAGCCTGGTTCGGATTAGCAAGAAGTCCAAATACCCCATTGCCTCAGTTCAGAAAGTAAGAAGATGCTTGATTTCGACATGATAGCCAAGGCTGCCCGCACCCTAAAAGGCGTGACGCGTGTCACGCCTTTGTTGGAGTCTGAACTCCTCAACAAACGATTCGGTTTCCGCCTCCTCGTCAAAGCTGAATGCCTTCAGCGCACTGGCTCCTTCAAGATCCGTGGGGCCTATGTAAAGATTGCTTCTTTGACCGAAGCAGAGCGAGCAGCCGGCGTCGTCGCCTTTTCATCCGGCAACCACGCCCAAGGCGTCGCTGCGGCCGCTTCGGAGCTTGGTGTCACGTCCACCATTGTGATGCCAGATGGTGCTCCTGCGGTGAAGCTGCGCAACACTGCCGAATACGGCACTAAGGTCATCACCTATGATCGGGTCACCGGTGATAGAGCCAAGATCGCCCGCGATGTGGCGGCGGAAACGGGAGCAGTGCTTATTCCTCCCTATGACGACTACGTCTTGATGTCAGGACAAGGCACGATCGGGCTCGAAATTGCTAATCAGTTGGCGCAACGAAATACGACGGCAGATTCCCTTGTATGCCCGGCGGGTGGGGGTGGTTTGATTGCTGGCATCGCAACTGCGATGTGGGAATTAGCTCCTCAAACTCTTGTCTACTCCGCCGAACCTGAAAACTTCGACGATACCAAGCGATCGCTCATCGCTGGCGAGCGGATCGGAAATGAACCTGGTCACAACTCAATCTGCGATTCGATCGTAACGCAAATCCCAGGAGAGAAGACGTTCCCGATCAACAAGAAGCTCTCGGCTGAAGGGTTCTCCGTGTCTGAGGCGGACGTGATCTCTGCCATGCAAGCACTCGCAAACGACTTAAAAATTGTCACTGAGCCTGGGGGCGCTGCTGCTGTTGCAGCAGTTCTGCGTGATCGCGAGAGATGGAAGGGAAAGACTGTCGTGGCGGTAGTTTCCGGCGGGAATGTCGACCTCGATACCTTTTGCGAGATTCTGAAAGCTCGCGCTTGATGCCAAGTGAGGCAGAGACTCTCGCGAGCTGAACCCTGATGAACCGCTGATCAGAATTCCTGTTGACCCTATCCGCCCATAATGGGCGGACGATGTCCATACAACCTTTCGAAGGTAAGCAATGACCACGTATGTCCTCACCGCAACTTATCAGTCGACAAGACGTATCGTAGTAGCCCTCTCCGCTTTCTTGTGCGAGCTTGTACGAGATGGGGTGCAATATCATCGACAGCTAGCAGTTGATGACCTGAGTACCCTTGTTCCTGGAGGCGTCGGTCCCATGAAGATCGCCATGCTCATGGCAAATACGATCACCGCATCCTATCGATCAGTGGGGCGAGATTTCGAACTTAACGAATTGTAGCACATCAAAGCTGATGGAGAGAGATCAAAGATGGGAGCGGAAGCCACGGGTGGGTCGTCTGGCGGGCGAACCATTGTGCCACATGGAAACTACGTTCTTGCTAAACGCCATCGTGACTTGGTGTTTACGGCGGGCATGACCCCGCGGAAAACTGGTATTCTAACTCACACTGGCACCTTCACCAATGACTTTGATCTGGAAGGCTGCAAAGAGACAGTAGAGCTCGCCGCATCAAATGCGCTAGCGGTAGCGCGGAGGCTGCTAACCGATAAAGAGAGGATCGACAGCATACTGTCTATGACGGTTTTCGTGTCAGCGAGCGGCGATTTCAATCGGCACTCGCGCATCGCCGACCACGCTTCAAACTACTTTTTCCAGGAGCTTGGTGAAAAAGGGATTGGCGCTCGAGCAGCAGTTGGAGTGGCGTCTCTGCCTGGCGCCGCTGTCGTTGAAATCCAGATAATCGCAACCGTGGCGGAAGACTAGCAATATATGGCATCGAAACGTGGATGAAAAGACTGCCGGGTTCCGTTGCAAAGTTTGTCTGGTCAGAGAATTTGCCAGAGTGGTGACAACCTTATGCGGCAGCGAGGATTTCGAACTGCTCTGCGAGAGACGGGTTCGGATTGAAGGCATACCGCGCATGTCGTTTGCGCATCATGTGGACCATCTCGATGCCCGACAGGGTGGCGGCGGCGGTGTGCGTCGATTTGAAACCGAGCATCGGCCGCACTGCGTGTTTCGGTAATTCCCGGACACCCTTTTCGCTAAATCCCGGACAGTGATTTCGGCAATTCGCGGACAGCGTTTCCGCTAAATCCCGGACAGTTTTCGGGAGCGGATTTAACGGTCGGTTCTCGGCTGCGCCGTTCTGGCAGTTTGGCCNCTATTTGCTGCGGGCGCGGGAGGCCGGGCTGGCATGCTGGCCGCTGCCGCCCGGCCACGACGAGGCGACGCTTCAGCGGCTGCTGTTTGGCCGTGCCGGTCGTCCGCCGCAAGACCTGAGCGAACCGGACTTTGCGCTGATCGCCAGGGAGTTGAAGCGCAAGGGGGTGACGCTGACGCTGTTGTGGCAGGAGTATCGCGCCGCCCATCCGGACGGCTACGGCTACACTTGGTTCTGCGAGCACTTCGCCGCTTTCGAGCGCCGGACGAGCGCCACATTCCGCAACCGGCATGCGGCGG
>NZ_AYWP01000043.1:0-37618 GCF_000502435.1 Mesorhizobium sp. LNHC232B00 | reverse complement strand
CTCAACCGTGCGGCCCGCCGCGATCTGCTCGAAGACGCGCGCCTCGGCCGGCGTCAGGCCGAACAGCGCGGCGACCAGCGCGGTCGGCGCGACAAAGGGTGTATCCGCGCGTGCGACAAACACCGCCGCGACCACGCTGGCATCAAACGCCCCGCGCCCCGGGCGCAGCGGCAGGACATGCAAGGCTCCAGCTGAGCCGTCGCGCCAGCGCATTGGAACTCCCAACCCCTTGCGGCCGATGGCGCTCTCGTCCTGCGCTGCCTGGGATACCGCGACCGCCAGCGCGCTGGACACGGCGGAAACGCTGGGGCTGAGAATCCCGTTGCGGATTTTCAGCAGCTCGCCCCCGGCGACAATCGCACGCGCTGCCGGATTGGCATGCACGACATGCAGATCCGCGGTGGTGAGAAAGACCGGTGCCGTCAGCGTGTCGAGCNGCGCTGCCGGATTGGCATGCACGACATGCAGATCCGCGGTGGTGAGAAAGACCGGTGCCGTCAGCGTGTCGAGCACCGACTCGAAGGTCGATCGGGCGATCGCCGCGATGTCGAGCAGCCGGTTGATCGTCGCGGCGCGCTGCAGGTGCGGGATCAACAATCGGGCGGCCTCGATCTGCAGATCGTTGATGGGAGCGGCATCGACATGGCGGCTGAAGGACAGTGAGCCGAGACCACGCCCATCGCGCGCGAGCGGCACCGCCAGGGAATCGATCATGCCTTGCGGTTTACCGACCTCCACAAAGTAGCGGTTCGTCGTGTTGTCGAGGTTGGGATTGAGCTGGCTCAACACCGCCGGTCGATCCATCGGCAGCGAGCCCACCACCGCCATGCCACCCCATAGCTCGAGGACTTCAGCGCCGTAGCTGGCCATCTGGTCGACATAGGGTTGCGGGATGTTGCTGGCTACGTTGACCAGCACCTCGCCCGACGGCAGCGCTTGCAGGCGGAGGGCGGCGGTCCCGAAGCCGAGCGCGATGCGCATCTCCTCGATCGCGACGGGCCAGCGTGCGGGATCGATCGCGGCGTCGTAGATCAGCCCGATCAGTTCGGACAATTGAGCCATCGATAAAGCAGAACGCATCGCACCATACCCTTGCTGCATGGCAGCAAAATGAACGCATGATCCGGATCGGGCAAGTCCTGTCATCTCCCAAGGGAGATGGTGATCCAGTCTTTGGCGGTACCATCGGGCCTTGGTCGCCGCTATCCACCGAATGGTGGAAGACGCGGCATTTTCTTTGTGTTCGTTTGCGCCCGTCGGGTGCTGCGGTCCTGCGCGGAATTCGAGGGCATCGGTGTTTGCAAAGGCGACTGCTGTCTGGGGACGACAGCGCAAAGCGTCGGTAGCGCACTGCTTTATTTCAGCCCAGCCATGGCCGGAGCCTGTGCACCGGCCTGGCTATCGCGCGGGACCGGTCAGCCGGCGGGGCGACACCAGGTCACTCGTCCGGGTCAGCTATTTGGCAATGAAGCGAGGGGTTGAACGTGATTGCAGAAACGATTGGATGGGCGAGCATACCGGAGGACGCCATTGCCGCGACAAGGATCAGAACTGTGACGCCGACGCGTCGTCTGCGACTACACATTGCATCGATGTCTGCCGCGACAGCGGCTTTCGTGCGCGCGGCATCCTCCCAAGTGCCCGCTCTCGGGACCGCAGCCACCATGGTGGTCGCGGCGGCCGGCGTCGTCGCCTTCGCGCCAGACCCGGCGCGGGCGGCGGGAGTCATCTGCCAGGATTTCAATGGTCAGGATGGTGGAGCGGCTTTCGCGCAGACGTCATCCGGCGGCACCGCATGCGGAAGATCGGCCAATAGCAATGGCACTCTCTCGGTTGCGATGGGCAATGGCGCGGGTGCCTTCGGGGACAACAGCGTGGCGCTCGGCGTCAACGCCGGCGCCGGTGGACTTGTTTTCGACACGAACGCGGGCGGCCTGACCACCGACTACAACAATGCGAACACGACGGCCATCGGCACTGGGGCCGAGGCCGGCGCCGGCGGGGCGAACCAGGCCAATGCCACCGCCCTCGGCACCGCGGCCCAGGCGAATGCCGTGAACGCCACCGCCCTTGGCAGCTCGGCCCAGGCGAACGGCGGCAACGCCACGGCCGTTGGCAACGGGGCTACGGCAAATGCCGTGAATGCAATTGCTCTCGGCGACGCTGCGACGGCCAATTATGACAACTCCATCGCCATCGGCGTGGGCGCAACGACGACGCGCGACAACCAGGTCATGCTTGGCAATGGCCTCAACACCTACACGCTGACCGGCGTCGCTTCGCAGGCGAGCAAGGCCGCGCAGGCCGGCCCTACCTATCTGATGACGACGGACAGCACCGGCAATCTGGCGGCGTCGACGTTCGATGTGGCGACGCTTGCGAACCTGCCAGCACAAGTCGCCCAGAACAGCAGCGATATCAGCACGCTGAACAGCACTGTGAGCAGCCACACGAGCGAACTCGCCGATCACGAAACCCGCATCACCAACAACACCATCGCGATTGCGCTGCACACGACCGAGATCGCGGACCTCGACACGCGGGTAGCCACCAACACCACCAACATCAGCCATCTCGACGGCCGCGTCGGCGCGCTCGAGGCCGGCTTCCAGGGCCTCGGTGACCAGATCAGCGAAAACCGCACGGAAGCGCGCGCCGGCATCGCGCTGGCGCTGGCGACGGCGGGGCTGCGCTACGACGACAGGCCTGAAAAACTGTCGCTCGCCGGCGGCTTCGGCCACTTCAAGGGTCAATCCGGCCTCGCGCTTGGCCTCGGCTACAACACCAGCGAGGATTTCCGCCTCAACGCCGCTCTGTCGGCCACCACCAACCATGGCGATGTCGGCGTCAGCGTCGGGGCGTCATGGACGCTGAACTGATGCGGTCGGCATGATCCGAGGTGCGAGGGGGCTGGCTTGAAAAAGCCGCTGGCGGCCGCGTTCCCAAAGACGCGGTCGCCTGTCTCCCCGCCGGCGGCTCGATCTTGGGCAAACTCCAGAGGCCACATGAAGCACCCGCAATCTTCATCGGTCAGGCGGATGGCGCGGGCCGCCGCGACAGGCTTGCTGTCGCTCGGCCTGTTGGCCGCATCCCAGGGCGCTGCGGTGGCGCAGGCCAAAAAGATGGAGAAGGGCGACAAGGTCCACGCCGCCCGCCCGGCCAACATCGACCGCAACGGCGTGCTGATCCTGATCCGGGGCACGCTGCTGGCGCTCGACCAGGCCAACAAGACCGGCAACTACACGGTGCTGCGCGATCTCGGCTCGCCGAATTTCCAGGCCAACAGTGCCGCCCAACTCGGCGACATCTTCGCCAACCAGCGCAAGCAGGCGCTCGACTTCGGCGCCGTCGCGGTGCTCGAGCCGCAACTGACCTTGCTGCCGCAGATCGAGCCGAACGGCATGCTGCACATGGCCGGCTTTTTCCCGTCGGTGCCAATGCAGGTCAATTTCGAGCTTTTGTTCGAACCGGCGAACCGGCAGTGGAAGATTTACGGCGTGTCGGTCAACCTCACCTCAGGAGCGCCGCAGGCGCCCGACACGCCCGTCGCCGGGCAACAGAAACCCGACGAGGCCGCCCCGCCTCCGGACGCACCCTCGATGACCGTGCAGCCGAAGAAGGCTGCGAAGCCTTGAAGCGGCATGTGCATGCAGCCGCCGCTAGAGCAACTCCAGCCGCAGCGCGCTTGCCAGCAGCGACAGCGCGAAGACGAACAGGCCCGAACTGAAGACGAGATTGACGGTGCGCAGCCCGCGCGCGCTGAGCCGCTTGCGCAGATGGTTGGTGGCCAGTGTCAGCGTCGTCCACCAAGCCGCCGAGCCGAGCAGCACGCCGGCCGAGACAATGGCCAGGCTTTCCCAGGACGGGATGCCGGCTCCCAATATCCCGGGCGTGAGCGTGAAGAAGCCTAGCAGCGTCATCGGGTTGCCCAGCGTCCAGAACAGCCCTGTCACATAGGCCCGGCCCGATGGCATGCGCCGCTGCTGGCCAGCGTCCAGCGACGGAGTCAGCCGCGCCGCCGTGACCGCCATGTAGAGCAGGAACATTCCCGCGCAGAGCTGCAGCAGCATGTGCCAGCCGATCAGCATATGCGCCACCGCCCCAAGCCCGGCTGCGGCAATGGAGGCATAGACCGAGTGTGTGGTCGCCGCCCCATAGCCGGTCGCCAGACCCGGTGCGATGCCGCCCGCGATCGTGCGCTGCACGCATAAAAGGCCGGTGGGACCGATGGGAGCCGCGACCGCGAAACCCAGCAAGGCCCCACGCATCGCACTCAGGAAAAGTTCCGTTGTGCAGGACATGCCGACAGATCTTCCTTTGGCCGCACGTCGTCGGGATTCCCGGCCAGGCGACACCCTGGCTAGATGCCGGCCAAGGCCGGCAACGGGCGCCCCGCTTTCGCGAGCTGCTTCGATGTTCTTCGGGTAAGACGGCCGTTGGCGGGGCTGACAAGCACGTCGTCTTGAAGTTCTCTCCAAGTATTAGCTAGATGTAATGTGTCTGCGCATAGACGCCGTTCCGTCCCGTAGCGTTCAAGACCTGGCTGATGTGCCGACGCATTACTGGCGGCGGAGAAATGCAATTCTCCCGATGCGTGTCACGTGCCTTGAACTCAGTTCAACCTCAAGCCGGCGCACTCAATCACAAAACAGGCATCCCGGCGTCCACCATTTGGATTAGGCTTGACTCCCAACTTCTATTTTTTTCTACTGACTTTCAGTTGGCTTTCGGTGTGCCCCCCACCTCCGCGTCGACTTCAGACAGCAAAATCGCAAAACTCGAACGAGGGATTGATCCCGTTGAAGCGATGTCGGCGCAGCAGCACGCGATGCTTGACAGTGACCATCAACCCGCGCGGGCCGACATGACTGGCCGCTCCTATCCGGCGGAGCGCATTTCGGAACTCATCGGCAGGATCTACGATTGCGTCCTCGATCCGGCGCGATGGCAATCGGTGGTTGAAAGCATCCGCACCGAGCTGGACTTCTGCTACGCGGTTCTCGGCGTGTATCCGCTTCCGGGCGGGGAGGTTACGCTCGGCGTTGCGACCGGCATCGATTCGGTGAAGCTCGGCGAACTTCCCGCTTACGGCCAGGACCTCGTCGATCTCTGGGGCGGTGACACCAAGGTAAAGCAATATCCGCTCGAGGAGCCGATCGCGCAGTCGCAGGCCGTGCCGGATGCCGCACTTGTCGCCAGCCGCTATTTTCTCGAATGGGCCCAGCCGCAAGGGGTGGTCGACGCGGTCGCGATCGGATTGGAGCGCAATGCGCGCATGGTTTCCACGCTTTCCTTCGGACGGCATGAGACGGCCGGCATCGTTGGCAGCGCCGAACTCGACGCCTTGCGTCTCCTGGCCCCGCATTTCCGGCGCGCCATCGCCATCGGCCAGCTGCTCGAACTGCAATCGATAGCCGCCGCCAACGTGTCGTCGGTGCTGGACGGCCTCTCGGTCGGCGTCGTGCTGGTCGATGAACTGATGACACTGGTCCACGCCAATCCGGTCGCCGAGGCCATGCTGGCCCGCAAGGATCCGATCAAGGTCAGCAATGGCCGCCTTGTCGTCTCGGACGCCTCGCCCGCGATCTCGTCGGCGATAGAGGACGCGGTCGCCCAGGCCGCCGGCAACGAGGCCGCGCTCGGGCGCCGCGGCGGCACCGGTTTTCCGACACGTGGCCTGTCGGGAGAGCCGCGCATCATTCATGTCCTGCCGCTGAAGCGGCGCGAAAGCCGCCCGGGCCTGTTCCGGCGAGCGATAGCGGCCCTCTTCGTCGCTCCGGTCGACAGACCGATAAGTCTTCCCTTCGATGCGTTCGCAGCCCTCTACGGCCTGACCCCCGCCGAGGTTCGCATCGTGGAATTGATCGTCGCCGGCCGCACCCAGCGCGAGATCGCAAAGGCCCTCGGCCTGGCCAGCGCGACGGTCAAGACACATCTCCTGCATGTTTTCGAGAAGACCGGTGTTCGCCGCCAGGTCGATCTCGTGCGGCTTGTCGCATCGCTGGCATCGCCCCTCTGAAGATTCGCACCTGGGAGGGCACGATCCCGGGATGAACGGCCGAAGGCAGCCGATCCCGTGTTGCATCAATTGCAGGGGAGAATTCCCAATTTGGCAAACGGGAGGCAAATCCATGCTGCAAATGGCTTGTGATTTGACAACGCGTTCCACGTACCGGAGGTTAAGTATAGTAATCTTATCGACATAGAGAGCCGGAGACGACGATGAGAGGCCAGACCGACCCTATCACGGCGATCGCCGGTGGCGCCGGGTCCCAGCCGCGGGCCTCGGGGCACGCAAGCCGCGTTTCTGTGTCCGTGGCGTCACAAGCCGGGCCTAAAATGGTCGCAACGGCTTGAAAACCAAGCAAGATCAATCACAATTGGCTTGTATATCATGTCACTAGAATTTATGTGTCATGGATGCTTGGACGCGGCGGGGAGGCACGCCAGGCGTTTCGCAACGGATGGCTCGAGGCCATCGCATGACAGAGAAACGTTCGGTTCATGCTCACCAAAAAAGGCAAGTACGGCCTCAAGGCGCTGGTCCACCTGGCGCGGATGCCGGCCGGACAGCTCGCTTTCGTCGGCGATATCGCGACCGGCAACAACATCCCGAAGAAATTCCTCGACGCCATCCTGGGCGAGCTGCGCAACGCCGGCTTCGTCCAGAGCCGCAAGGGCAAGGACGGTGGTTATCGCCTGGCCCGGCCGGCCGACGAGATCAAGATCGGCCACGTCGTGCGCGTGCTCGATGGTCCGCTGGCGCCAATTCCATGCGCCAGCCGCACACAATATCAGCGCTGTGAAGACTGCAACGAGGCGACATGCCAAGTCCGACATCTGATGCTCGAGGTCCGGCACGCGATCGCCGAGGTGCTCGACCAGCGCAGCCTGGCCGAAATGCGCGATATCGGCTTCGACGACCTTGCGGACGCGACGGGCAGCGACGACCTTGCAGTCGCGGTCAAGATCAAGGCCTGACGCCTCGCATCCTGACAGTTCGCATCCTGACAATTCGCATGGGGCTGGAACGCGCATGAGCGGGCGCGCCAATTCGATCATTATTGTCGGCGGCGGCGCCAGCGGCGTCGTGCTGGCCGCGCATCTCTTGAAATCGCCCAATCCCGATCTGCGCGTGACGCTGGTCGAAAAGCGCCCGCATTTCGGCCAGGGCATCGCCTATTCCACGCTGCTGTCGGCGCATGTGCTCAATGTCAGCGCCGCCGGCATGAGCGCCTATGCCGACGATCCCGGCAATTTCTGGCGCTGGCTGCTGGAGCGCGGCCTTGCCACCCAGGACCAGGCGCCGGTCTATGCGCCGCGCAGCGTCTATGCGCGTTATCTCGGTGAATTGCTCGACGAGCTCGAGGCCCGCGAACTCAAGACGGGGCGGCTTCGCCTGATCCGCGAGGAAAGCCTGTCGATCACCCCCACCGCGTCCGGCGTCGAGGTCGCGCTCGCCAACGGCACCAGCGTCGTCGCCCATCTTGCGGTGCTGGCCACCGGCCATGAGGAGGAGCCGGCCCAGGGCCATGCGATCCGGATGGGCTCGGAGGCCGACACCGCGCTCGCCCCGGACAGCAGCGTCATGGTGCTTGGCACTGGCCTCAGCATGGTCGACGCGTTCCTGGCGCTGGAACAGCGCGGCCATCGCGGCGACATCGTCGCGGTGTCGCGGCGCGGCTTGCTGCCGTCACCGCACCGCAAGGGCAACCCGATCAAACTCGACGTAGCCGATATCCCGCTCGGCACCCAGCTTTCCTATTTCGTCGGCTGGTTCCGCAAGCTGATCAAGGAAAACCAGAAGGCGGGCGTCGACTGGCGCGACGTGGTCGATGGCCTCAGGCCGTTCAACCAGAAGATCTGGCAGAACTGGCCATCCTCGGCCAAGCGCCGCTTCGTCGAACACACCAAGGCGTGGTGGGACATCCATCGCCACCGCATGGCGCCCGAAGTCTACGCCCGGGTGACGCAGGCCGTGCAGTCCGGCCGCATCCGGCTGGTGGCCGGCCGCGTCATCGATATCGCACGCGGCGAGGAATTCGCGGTCAAGGTCCAGTCGCGCCACACGCAGCGCCTCGAGACCTTCGACGTCGCCCGCATCTATGATTGCTCGGGGATCGTGCGCGACATCTCGACCTCGTCGAACAGCGTGGTGCGCTCGCTGGTCGACCGCGGGCTGGCCCGGCCGGACCCGCTGCGCATCGGCCTCGACGTGTCGGCCAATTGCGAGATCATCGCCAGCGACGGCACGGTATCGGCCAAGATCCTGGCGGTCGGCCCGCTGACCAGGGGCACCTTCTTTGAAATCGACGCCATCCCCGATATCCGCGTGCAGTGCGCGCGGCTGAGCAAGCGCTTGCTGGGGTAGGCCGGTCAAAGGCCGCGGGACAGCGCCCCCCTCTGTCCTACCGGACATCTCCCCCTCAAGGGGGGAGATTGGATGTCACAACGGCTTTCGCCAATTTTCAGCGATGAAGAAAAAGCGATGAGGCCAAAGCCGCCAATCTCCCTCCTTGTGGGGGAGATGGCCGGCAGGCCAGAGGGGGGCGTGCCCCACCGAACAGGCTACAACCCGGAATTTCATTCCTTATCTGGCCGGCCGATTGGCACGTTCTATCTTCTTTCCGACTGTAAACGGCCGGAAAAGAGGCTACGCTGCCGCCCAGCCTGCGAGGCGGTCGCTTGATCAGGGAGTTTCGATATGAGCAAGCACAAGATCGCCGCGCCTGACAGCGAGCCCCCGGAAAGCGCATCCTCCCGGCTGCGTCCGCCCTACAAATCGGTTCTCGACCTTATCGGCCAGACGCCGGTGGTCGAGCTGACCAAGTTCGACACCGGCAAGTGCCGGCTGTTCATCAAGCTCGAAAGCCAAAATCCGGGCGGATCGATCAAGGACCGCATCGCGCTGTCGATGATCGCGGCGGCCGAGAAAGAAGGCAGGCTGAAGCCGGGCGGCACCATCGTCGAGGCGACCGCCGGCAATACCGGCCTCGGCCTTGCCCAGGTCGGCATTCCCAAGGGCTACCGAATCGTGCTGGTCGTGCCCGACAAGATGTCGCGTGAAAAGATCCAGCATCTGCGCGCGCTGGGCGCGGAGGTGCGCATGACGCGTTCCGATGTCGGCAAAGGGCATGCCGAATATTACCAGGACATGGCCGAGAAGATGGCTGCAGACGTGCCCGGCGCCTTCTATGCCAACCAGTTCGCCAACCCGGCCAACCCGCTGGCCCACGAAACCACCACCGGCCCCGAAATCTTTTCGCAGCTTGACGGTGATGTCGACGCGGTGGTGGTCGGCGTCGGCTCGGGCGGCACGCTGACCGGGCTTGGCCGTTACTTCGCCAAGGTTTCGCCGAAGACCGAAATGGTGCTCGCCGATCCGGTCGGCTCGGTGCTGGCGCCCTTGATCAAGACCGGCAAGATGGAAGAGGCCGGCAGCTGGACGGTGGAAGGCATCGGCGAGGATTTCGTGCCGCCCAATGCCGATTTGTCGCTGGTCAAGAAGGCCTATTCGATCACCGACAAGCAAAGCATGCTGGCGGTGCGCGACCTCTTGTCCCGCGAAGGCATCCTGGCCGGCTCATCCTCGGGCACGCTCTTGTCGGCGGCCCTGCGCTATTGCCGCGAGCAGACCTCGGCCAAGCGCGTCGTTACCTTCGTCTGCGACAGCGGCAACAAATATCTGTCAAAGGTGTTCGACGATTTCTGGCTGGCCGAGCAGGGGCTGGCCGAACACGAGCAGCATGGCGACCTGCGCGACCTCGTGATGCGCACACACCGCACCGGCGACACCGTCTCTATCGGGCCGGACGAAAGCCTGCTCAACGCCTATGGCCGCATGCGCCGTTCCGATGTCTCGCAGTTGCCGGTGCTCGACAATGGCAGACTGGTCGGCATCGTCGACGAAAGCGATATTCTTGCTCATGTCGACGGTCCCTATGACGGGCGTTGGGAACGCTTCAACATGCCAGTGCGCACGGCGATGACCTCCAACCTGCACACGCTGCAGGCCAGCCAGACGCTGGATGCTTTGCTGCCGGTGTTCGACCGCAACGAGGTCGCCATCATCTTCGACGGCGACGAGTTCGTCGGCCTGATTACCCGCATCGACCTGATCAACCATCTGAGGCGCGCACGATGACTGAAAATCCCTCGCCGTCGGGCAAGAATCGCCTGGCTTTCTCGACGCGCACGATCCATGGCGGCCAGAGCCACGATCCGCTGACAGGTGCCGTGATGGTGCCGATCTACGCCACCTCGACCTACGGCCAGCAGTCGCCCGGCGTGCACAAGGGCTTTGAGTATGCCCGCAGCCAGAACCCGACGCGCTTTGCCTTCGAGCGCGCCGTGGCCGACCTCGAAAGCGGCTCGGCGGCCTTCGCTTTCGCCTCCGGATTGGCCTCGATCGCCACCGTGCTGGAGCTGCTCGATAGCGGCGCGCATATCGTCGCCACCGACGACATCTATGGCGGTTCCTTCCGGCTGATGGAGCGGGTGCGCAAGCGCTCTGCCGGCCTGCAGGTCTCGTTCGTCGATTTCACCGATCTTGCGGCGGTGGAGGCCGCGATCCGGCCGGAGACGAAGATGCTCTGGGTCGAGACGCCGACCAACCCGCTGCTGCGCATCGTCGACCTCGAAGGCGTCGCCGCACTTGCCAAGCGCAAGGGCATCCTTTCGGTCGCCGACAACACGTTTTGCAGCCCCTATATCCAGCGGCCGCTGGAACTCGGCATCGACATCGTGGTCCATTCGACGACCAAATATCTCAACGGCCATTCCGACATGGTCGGTGGCGTCGCCGTCGTCGGCGACAACAAGGAGCTGGCCGCCCAGCTGAAATTCCTGCAGAACGCCATCGGCGCCATATCGGGTCCGTTCGACAGCTTTCTGGCGCTGCGCGGCCTGAAGACGCTGGCGCTGCGCATGGAGCGGCATTCCGACAACGGGCTGAAGATCGCGCAGTGGCTGGAAGCCCGCAAGGATGTGCGGCGCGTCATCTATCCCGGCCTCGCCAGCCACCCGCAGCACGCCATCGCCGTCCAGCAGATGCATGCCTTCGGCGGCATGATCACGGCGGTGCTCGACCGCGACCTAGCCGGCACAAAACGCTTCCTCGAACGCACGCAGCTGTTCACGCTGGCGGAAAGCCTAGGCGGGGTGGAGAGCCTGATCGAGCACCCGGCGCTGATGACGCATGGATCGATCCCGGCCGAGAAGCGCGCCGAGATCGGCATCTCGGATTCGCTGGTGCGGCTGTCGGCGGGAATCGAGGATGGCGATGATCTGATCGCGGACCTGGAGCAGGCGCTGGGGGGCTAGCTCATCCCCGGTTGACCCCGCACACCATCTGCCCGAATTGTAGCGCCCATGGCCACGCGCGAACCTCCGAAACCCACCGAACCCCTCACCTTCGCGGTGCTGGTGTTTCCCGGCTTTCCGATGATGGCGTTCAGCTCGGTGATCGAGCCGCTGCGCGCCGCCAATGTGCTGGCCAAGCGGCAGTGCTATCGCTGGATCATCGTCGGCGGCACGAAAGGGGCGGTCGAGGCTTCGAACGGCGTCGTCATCCAGCCCGGCTTTTACGCCGAGGATGCGCCCAAGGTCGACCGCATCGTCGTGTGCTCGGGCGGCGATGCCGATCACCTGGTCGCCGAGGACGCGGCGAGCTGGATCCGCCGCAGCCTGCGCAATGGCGCCCATATCGGCGCGGTGGCGGACGCGGCGTTCTTCCTGGCTCGCGCGGGCCTGCTCGACGGCCATGCCTGCACCTTGCACTGGACCAGCCAGGCCGCGTTCACCGAGGCGTTCCCGAACATCGAGCTGCGGCGCGACCTCTATGTCATCGACCGCAAGCGTTTTACGTCGGCCGGCGGCGTCGGCAGCCTCGACATGATGCTGGAGATCATCACCCGGGATTACGGCGCCGAGCTTGCCGCCGGCGTCGCCGAATGGTTCGTGCACAGCCAGCTGCGTTCCAGCGTCGACCGCAAGCTGATGCCGCTCAGGCTGCGCACCGGGGTGCAGAACGAGCTGGTGCTGTCGGCGATCGCCATCATGGAGGACGCGGTCGAGGAGCGGCTCGGCATGGCCGAGCTGACGGCGCGGCTCGGCGTGTCCTCCGACAAGCTCGAGCGCAGTTTTCGGTCCGAACTCGCCATCTCGCCCAACGGCTACTACCGGCGGCTCAGGCTGAAACGCGCCGCCGACCTCCTGGCGCATTCGACGCTCGCCGTGCGCGACGTGGCGCTGGCCTGCGGCTTCGCCTCGATGTCGAGCTTTGCCCGGGCCTTTCGGGAAGAGCATGGGCACGCGCCGAAGCTGGCTCGACGGCGTTAAGATAGTCAAAGGAATGGCGGGACAGCGCCCCCCTCTGTCCTGCCGGACATCTCCCCCTCAAGGGGGGAGATCGGATGTAACAACGGCTTTCGCCATTTTCAGCGATGAAGAAAAGAGCGATGAGGCCAAAGCTGCCAATCTCCCCCCTTGAGGGGGAGATGTCCGGCAGGACAGAGGGGGGCGCTTGGCACCTGCATGTCTTGTTGCCCAGCGGCATTCCGCACAACACACGCGGTTTCCAGCACAATCCTCCGGTCCCCGCTGCGCCATGCTCAACCCTCCCAAGCGACCCAAGGCCAGGCACCCATGAGCATCGTCGTATTCGATCCCGACAGCACCGAGGACGTGGACTTCAAGGATCGCATGCGCCATCCCGCGGCTGCCGATCCGGCGGGCGGCATGTGGCTGTCGGACACCGAGCCGTCCTTCATCGATGCGGATGCGCTGCGCAAGGGCCGGCTGGCCAAGCTGCGCGGCTGGATGCGTGTGGCCGGCTATGGCGGTGTCGTTTTGTTCGACCCCTACAACCAGCGCTACGCCACCGGCTCGCGCAACATGTTCGGCTATTTCCTGCGCAACTCGACCCGTTATTTCTTCGTGCCGACCGAAGGGCCGATCGTGCTGTTCGAATATCCGCAGAGCTACCATGTCTCGATGGTGCTCGACACGATCGACGAGGCGCGTCCTTCCAAGCTCGTCTGGTCGTCGGTCTCCGGCCGTGACGACGAGACCGCAGGTCCGTTCGCCGACGAGATCGCCGAATTGCTGAAGAAGCATGGCGGCGGCTCGATGAAGCTCGGGCTCGACCGCTGCAGCCATCTGCAGGCGTTGGCGCTGGAAAAACGCGGCTGCGAGGTCAAGGATTGCCAGGGCGAGATTCTTGCCGTGCGCGCGGTGAAGACGCCGGAGGAAGTGAAGTGCCTGCAGGTGTCGATGGCCGGCGCCGAGGCCGCCGTCTATGCGGTGCGCGAGGCGATCAAGCCCGGCGTCTCCGAAAACGAGCTGTTCGCCATCATGTATGGCGAGGTGATCCGCCAGGGCGGCGAGTTCATCGAGACGCGGCTGCTGACCTCCGGCCAGCGCACCAACCCGTGGTTCAACGAGGCCAGTGGCCGCAAGATCCGGCCCGGCGAATTGTTGGCGCTCGATACCGACACGATCGGCTGCTACGGCTATTATTCCGATTTCTCGCGCACCTTCCGCTGCGGGCCGGGCAAGCCGACCGACTACCAGAAATCGCTCTACCGCATGGCGCACGACCAGGTTCAGCACAACATTTCGATCGTCAAACCCGGCATGGCGTTCCGCGAGATCGCCGAGAAGGCGTGGAAGATCCCGGACCGTTTCGTCGACCAGCGCTACACTTCGGTCATGCACGGCGTCGGCATGCATGGCGAGACACCGTTCATCGCCCATGCCATGGATTACGAGACCTATGGCCGCGACGGCCATATCGTGCCAGGCATGGTGGTGAGCGTGGAAAGCTATATAGGCGAGAAGGGCGGCCGCGAGGGCGTCAAGCTGGAGGACGAGATCCTGATCACCGAGACTGGCACAGAGCTCCTATCGCGCTTCCCTTATGAGGACGAGTTTCTGGAGAAGCAGGTTTGACTGTCGTTGCGCGACCCTTATCAACCGGCGCAGCCTCCCACCACTTCGTCATCCTAGGGCGAAGCAAGGAGCGCAGCGACGCGGCGCAGACCCTAGGATCCATGCCGCGACCTCAGCGCGCCGCAATGGTCCAAATTCTGCTCCGCTGCACCACTCGATCAACGTCACGGCATGGATCCTCGGGTCTCCGCGACGCCGCTGCGCGGCTGCTTCGCCCGTGGATGACGAAGTCGGGAAGGCCTCGGCCAATCACCACTGCCTGCGCCAGCTCGCTGACCGGAGCGGCGTTGGCTTCTGACCGGCCTGTCAATCGTCAGAGTCACTTGGCCGCGAACCCAGGCGCATCCGCATGAAAAGTCCCATCGCCATCAAGCGCGGCACCGCGGCCGCCGTCTTTATCGACCTGCAGGAGGAGCACCGGCAGGATCCGCGCTATCTGGTCGAGGGCTTTGCCGGCATCCTCGCCAACGTCCACCGGCTGCAGGCAGCGGCGCGGCAGAACCATGTGCCGCTCTATCACTGGGCCTATATCGTCGATCTCGACAGCCAGGACCGGCCGTTCCACCCGGTCGGGGCCGACGGCAAGTCGGCCTTCTCCGACAAGAGCGACCCGCTGACCGAAATCTGCCAAGAGGTGGCGCCGGCCGAGGGCGAGGCGCTGCTGATCAAGGCCGAGGCCAGCGCCTTCCGTTCCGGGCCGAGTGCCGATCAGATCAAGGCAAGCGGCATCGAATGGCTCGTCGTCGCCGGCGTCTGGACCGAGGCCTGCATCGACGCATCGGTGAAGGACGCGGTGGCCAGGGGATTTCGCGTGCTGCTGGTCAAGGATGCCTGCGGCAGCGGCAGTGCGGCCATGCACCAGACCGGCATCCTCAACCTCGCCAATCGGCTCTATGGCGGCGCCGTCATCGACACCGACGGCGCCTGCCGGCTGCTGGCGGGCGAGACCGTCACCGCCTGGCAGGTCGAAGGCTCGGTGCCGCTGCGCTTCAGCTTCGACAATGCGGCCGCGCTCTATGCCGAGCTTTGAATCGCCGGCATGACTGACAAGACCGGCCGCGGCGAATACGAGACACGGCTCGATCCGGCGCTGTGGTCCTATATCGACAGCATCAATGCCTGGTACCCGCCGGAGATCGTCGACCAGCCGATCGCCAAGCAGCGCGCGGTCTACGACCGCATGTGCAGGGCGCTGCGCCAGCCCTATCCGCCCGGCGTCGTCGCCAAGGACCAGCTGATCGCTGCCGCCGGCCGCGACATTCCGGTTCGGCGTTACCAGCTCGCCGGCAGCGCGCCGCGTGCCACGGTGCTCTACTACCATGGCGGCGGCTTCATCCTTGGCGGGCTCGACAGCCACGACGACATCTGCGCGGAGATCTGCGCCGGCATCGGCTTTGCCGTGCTGTCGGTCGATTACCGGCTGGCGCCCGAGCATGTCCACCCCGCCGCTTTCGACGATGCGCTGGCCGCCTTCGACTGGGCAGCGGCGACGTCGGACCTGCCGATCGTGCTGTGCGGCGAGAGCGCCGGCGGCAATCTGGCGGCGGCGGTGGCGCAGGCGACGCGCGGTCATCCCCGCGCTGCGATCGGCCAGGTGCTGATCTATCCCGGTCTCGGCGGCGACGAGAGGTCCGGCTCCTATGTCGAACACGCCAACGCTCCGCTGCTGTCCGTCGGCGACATTGCCTTCTACCGCGATGTGCGGTCGGCCAAGCGGCAATCGCCCGACGATCCGACATTTTCGCCGCTGCGCGACAGGGATTTCTCCGGCCTGCCACCGACGGCGATCATCACGGCGGAATGCGATCCGCTGTCATCCGATGGCGAGACCTATCGCGACCGCATTGTGGCGGCCGGCGGCAAGGCCTGGTGGCACGAGGAGAAGCGCCTGGTGCACAGTTTCCTGCGCGCCCGGACGACAGTGCCGGCAGCGGCGCATGCCTTTGCGAGCATCATTTCGGCGATCGCGGCCCTGGGTCGCGGCGAGTGGCCGTACTGACTCTTACGACGCCGCGGCCTTTGCCTCGGATGATGTGGCCTTCAGCCACAGCGCCTTTTCGCCGAGCGTAGCGACCATGGCGGCATGGGCGGCGCGTTCGGTCTCGGTCAGGCGCGGCAGCAGGGGCGCCGGGCGCACGGCGGCAATGATTTCGATGTGGCGGACATTTTCGCCGCGCTGCGCCGGCGCGGTCGCGCTGTCGAGGATAAGGGCGGCCTGCTTGCCGCCGATCAGCTCGATATAGACCTCGGCCAGCAGTTCGGAATCGAGCAAGGCGCCGTGCTTGGTGCGCTTGGTGTTGTCGATGCCGTAGCGCCGGCAGAGCGCGTCGAGCGAGTTGGGGCCCATCGGATGCTTGCGGCGCGCCAGCGCCAGCGTGTCGACGACAAGGCCAGGATCGACGACGGGATGTCCGAGCCGGCCGAATTCGACATTGAGGAAGCCGATATCGAAGGTCGCATTGTGGGCGACCAGCTTGGCGCCGTCGGCGAAGGCCAGCCACTCCTCGACGATCTCGGCAAAGGTCGGCTTGCCCGCGAGGTCCGCGGCGCTGATGCCGTGCACCGCTTGCGCCTCCGCATGGATCGCGCGCCCTTGAGGGTTGATGTAGTGGTGGAAGGTGCGGCCGGTCGGGAACCGGTTGACCAGCTCGACGCCGCCCAGCTCGATCACGCGGTCGTCGCGCGAATCCAGGCCGGTGGTTTCGGTATCGAAAATGATCTCGCGCATCGAATCAGGTGCTCCTGGGGGCAGAATCGCCAGACCGGAACAAAATGGCAATGGCCAATGCCTGTTTTCCCTTCTCCCCTTGCGAGAGAAGGTGGCCGCGAAGCGGTCGGATGAGGGGTGTTCCAGGGAACGCCAACGCCTCACTCCGCTGGAACACCTCTCATCCGTCTCGGCGCTGCGTGCCGATCCACCTTCCCCCACAAGCGGGGAAGGAAGAGCCTAGCGATCCCCGGAGACCTGCCTGATGATTGCATCGACCTCAGCACGTGCGGCATCCATCCCCTCGCCGGTGTCGATGATGAAATCGGCCAGCCGGCGTTTTTCGGCATCCGGCACCTGCTTGGCCAGAATCGCCGCCAGCTTTTCTTCTGTCATCCCAGGTCGTGCCAGCACGCGCTGGCGCTGGACTTCGGGGGGTGCGGTGACGACGACGACCTTGTCGACGCGGTTGCGGCCGCCAGTTTCGAACAGCAGCGGAATATCGAGCACGGCGATCGATTCGCCCGCGGTACGATGCTTGGCCAGGAAGGCGTCGGCATCGGCGCGCACCAGCGGATGGATGATGGCTTCCAGCTGCTTCAGCGCGGCGGTATCACCGAGTACACGGGCGCCAAGCTTCGCGCGATCGACCACGCCGGCAGCGGTTGTTCCCGGGAAAGCCGCCTCGACCAGAGGTGCTGCCTTGCCGGCATAGAGGCGGTGCACGGTCTCGTCGGAATCGTGGACCGGCACGCCGGCCTCGGCGAACATCTTGGCCGTCGTCGACTTGCCCATGCCGATCGAACCGGTGAGGCCGAGCACGATCATGGCTTCGGCACCAGGTCGGCAACGATGATCGCGCGAAGTTCGACCGTGACCTTCGGCCTGACGCCGAACCAATGTTCGAAACCGGGCACGGCCTGGTTGAGCAGCATGCCGAGGCCGTCCACCGTCTTCAGCCCGCTGGCGCGCGCGGCGGCAAGCAGCGGCGTTTCCAGCGGCACATAGACAAGGTCGGTGACGATCGCATGGCTCGGCAGCAGCGCCGGATCGGCGGCGAGGCCCTCATTGCCGACCATGCCGAGCGCCGTGGTGTTGACCAGCAGGCCGGCATCGGCAAGCAGTTCGCCGGTCGCCGCCATGCCGTGCGCCGAAACGCCGGCGCCGAAACGATCGCGCAATTCCTCCGCACGGGCCAGCGTGCGGTTGACGATGCGGATGTCGGATACGCCACGCTCTTTCAGCGCGTGGACGACCGCGCGGGAAGCGCCGCCGGCGCCAAGCACGACCGCGGGGCCCTTGCTTGCCCAGCCCGGCGCATGATCATCCAGATTGGCGGCAAAGCCATGGCTGTCGGTGTTGCCGCCCCACAGGATGCCGGCCTCGAACCACAGCGTGTTGACGGCGCCGATCTCTTCCGCCGCCTGGTCACGGCGGCCGGCCAGCGCAAAGGCGGCTTCCTTGTGCGGGATGGTGACATTGCCGCCGCGATAGCCGTTGGCCTGCAGGGTTGCCAGGAATTCGGCGAAGTCGTGCGGCGCCACGTCGATCGCCTCGTAGCTGCCGTCGATGCCATGCTTGGCCAGCCAATGGCCGTGGATCTTCGGCGAGCGCGAATGCTTGATCGGGTGGCCAGTGACAAAGGCCTTCTTCGTCGCCTCAGCCATCGATCGCTCCAAGCGTGCGCAGTTCGGCCAGCAGCGGCAAAAGCGGCAGGCCGACAATGGTGAAATGGTCGCCTTCGATCTTCTCGAAAAGCTGGATGCCTTCGCCCTCGACCTGGTAGGCGCCGACGCTGGCCAGCGCCCTGGCGCCGACGCGGGCGAGGTGGCGGCCGATAAAGGCGGGATCGAGCTTGCGCATGGTCATGGCGGCAATGCCGACATGGCGCCACAGCACCTTGCTGTCACGCACCAGCACTGCGGCGCTGTTGAGCTGATGGGTCTTGCCGGACAACGCCAGCAGGTGACGCCGCGCGCCTTCCATGTCGGCCGGCTTGTGGAACACCTCGTCACCGAGCGACAAGGTCTGGTCGCAGCCGAGCACCAGCGCACCTGGCCTGCGCTCGCTCACCTCGGTGGCCTTGGCCTCGGCCAGCACCAGGGCGACGTCTTCCGGGGAAACACCGCTATCCTGCAACGGCGCCTCGAGCGCGCGCTCGTCGACCTCGGCCGGCACCGCCTCGACGTCGACGCCGGCACTAAGCAGCATGGCCTTGCGGAACGGACTGCCGGAAGCGAGGATGATTTTTTCTGTCATGCTTCTTCACCAGGGTTGGCGTTCCGTCACGCACCCCTCATTCGACCGAGCTTCGCTCGGCCACCTTCTCCCGCAGGGGGAGAAGGGAAGTGCTGCGCTGACGCCGCTGCAAATCGCCAACTGGTGGTAATCTGCGGGACGCCGGCGCCGAGTTCTTCCTTCTCCCCCTGCGGGAGAAGGTGTCGCCGAAGGCGACGGATGAGGGGTGCGTGACGGAATACTCACTTATCTCGTCTGCCTAGCGCGACTTCCCCCGCAGGGCAACGATCGCCGCCGCGGTTTCCTCGATCGAGCGGCGGCTGACGTCGATCATCGGCCAGCCATGGCGCGTGCAGATCTGGCGGGCGTAGGCGAGTTCTTCGTTGATGGCGGCGCGGTCGACATAATCGGTCGGCACGTAGGAGCTGCTGTTACCGAGGATGCGGTTTTGGCGGACATGCGAGATCCGTTCGGCGGTGGCGATCAGCCCGACCACCAGGGGGGTCTTGGCCGCGACCAGGCTTTCGGGGACGGGCACGCCGAGCACGATCGGAATGTTGGCGGTCTTGATGCCGCGATTGGCGAGATAGATGCTGGTCGGCGTCTTCGAGGTGCGCGAGATGCCGATCAGCACGACATCGGCGTCGTCCATGTTGAGCGGCAGCTGGCCGTCATCATGATCCATGGTGAAGTTGAGCGCATCGATGCGGCGAAAATATTCGGCGTCGAGGACATGCTGGGCGCCGACGCGCCGGCCGGCCGGCGTGCCGAGATAGGACTGGAACACGGTGAGCACAGGCTCCAGCACGGAGACGCAGGGCAGGCCCATCGCCGCACAGCGCTCATCGATGCCGCGCGCCAGCTTCTGGTCGACGACGGTGTAGAGAATGATGCCGGGCTCCTCCTCGATGTCCTCGAACACTTTCGCCACCTGCTTTTCGGTGCGGATCAGCGGGTAGATATGCTCGATGGCGCGCGCGTCCTTGTATTGCGCCGAGGCGGCCCGGCCGGCAGCGAGCAGCGTTTCGCCGGTCGCGTCGGAAATCAGGTGCAGGTGAAAGAAGCTCTGGGGTTTGTTCACAGGGATCACCTGGGGCTGTGGGCGGATGTGGATAAGGTCGGACAGCGAGCCAGGCTCGTTGGAGGCGACTGTATCAGATGCCAGTTTGTCCACAATTCGATGTGCTGTCAGCTTCGTCGGAGGGCTGGGGACAAGTCCGTGGACGGATTCTCTTGGCCTTGGCCTGTCCACAGGGCCGGGCTTTCCGGCCGGGTCCTAACGCTTTGGAAGCGATGATGGATTCCCGACCGTCCCCAGAACCCAACAATCCGGCCAAACGAACGCGCGACAATATGCTTGCTGGCTTTTTGCGAGGCGAAGCGGGACAGGTGGCAACCACCAGAACCAACAGACTCTTAGAATCAGAAGAATCTTAGATATAAGAATATTTGATTAGAAAGAGGCTTGGAGAAGCGAGCGCTCGATGCCCCAGAACCGGATCATGCTGGATGTCCTGAAGGGCAAGGCGATTTTTCCTCCACCACTCTGGATGATGCGCCAGGCCGGACGCTATCTGCCGGAGTACCGTGAAACGCGCAGGCGAGCCGGTTCGTTCCTCGACCTCTGCTACGACCCCGACCTTGCGGTCGAAGTGACGCTGCAGCCGATAGAACGCTTCGGCTTCGATGCCTCGATCCTGTTCTCGGACATCCTTGTCGTTCCGCATGCGCTTGGCCGTGACGTGCGCTTCGAGGAGGGCAGAGGACCGCTTTTGACGCCGATCTCGGCGGCGGAGATTTTGGCTCTCGAAAGCGATGTGTTTCACGTGAATCTCGAACCGGTCTACGAGACGGTTCGCCGCTTGCGGGCAAGATTGCCTGACGAGACGACACTGATCGGCTTCTGCGGCGCGCCGTGGACGGTGGCGACCTACATGATCGCCGGCCACGGCACGCCGGACCAGGCACCGGCGCGGCTGTTTGCTTACCGCGAGCCGGTGGCGTTTCGACAACTGCTGAAGGTGCTGGCCGATCATTCCGCCGCCTATCTCATCCGCCAGATCGAGGCGGGTGCCGACGTGGTGCAGATATTCGATTCCTGGTCGGGCGTGCTCGACGATGCCTCCTTCGAACAGTTCTGCGTCGAGCCGGTGGCCGAGATCGTCAGACAGGTAAGAGCCGTTCATCCCGATGTGCCGGTCATCGGCTTTCCCAAGGGCGCCGGCGCCCGCTACCAGAGCTATCGCGAGAAGACAGGTGTGACGGGGCTGGGGATCGACTGGACGGTGCCCCTGGCGGCGGCGAAGGACTTGCAACGCTCTGGTGCCGTCCAGGGCAATCTCGATCCTTTGCGACTGGTGGCTGGCGGCAAGGCACTGTCCGATGGCGTCGCGGCTATCCTGAAGGCGTTGGGAGATGGACCGCTGATCTTCAATCTCGGCCACGGCATCACGCCGGAAACGCCGGTGGCGCATGTCGAGGCGATGGTGAAACTGGTGAGGAGCGCGACACGCTGATGGCTCGGCCAAAAGAGATGAACAATCCAGCCAATACGACCAACGCTGGCAATGGGGGCAGCACCGGCCAGGCGATGATACGCATGACCGTCGGCATCGCCGCGCTGATCGTGCTGACGGCGCTGTTGTTTTTCGTTGCACCCGACGGTTTCTATCCCTGGGCGAAGGCGATCCATATCCTGGCCGTCATTTCGTGGATGGCTGGCATGCTCTATTTGCCGCGGCTGCTTGTCTATCACGCCGATGCCGAGAAGGGCTCGGTGCAGTCGGAGACCTTCAAGGTGATGGAGCGGCGCTTGCTGCGAGGCATCATCAATCCGGCAATGATCGCGACCTGGATGTTCGGCCTGTGGCTTGCCTGGAAAGGCTTTGGTTTCCAGGGCGGCTGGCTGCACGCCAAGATCGGTTTCGTGCTGCTGTTGTCCGCCGTTCACGGCTATCTGGCCGGCGCGGTGCGGAAATTTGCCGAGGACGCCAACGAAAAGTCCGCGAAGCACTGGCGGATGATCAACGAGATCCCCACATTGCTCATGATCGCAATCGTGATCCTGGTTGTCGTCAAGCCGTTGTAGGCCTCCATCGGTCGCGTAAAACGCAGCTTGCTCTTTCACCCGACCGACGATAAAAGACGGGTCTTCCTTCCCGTCATGCGCCGCCCCCACTGTTTTCGGCCGCGCCCGGCATTTGTCGCATCCCGCCGATATATTTTCCCCAAAGCAGATTCAGAGTCCGTCTATGCAAGAAATGAAACTCGCAGAGTTCAAGAACAAGAAACCGCCAGAGCTGATCGCTTATGCCGAATCGCTCGAGGTGGAAAACGCCAGCGTCATGCGCAAGCAGGAGCTGATGTTCTCCATCCTGAAGAAACTGGCCGCCCAGGAGATCGAGATCATCGGTGACGGCGTGGTCGAGGTGCTGCAGGACGGCTTCGGTTTCCTGCGCTCCGCCAATGCCAATTATCTGCCCGGTCCCGACGATATCTACATCTCGCCCTCGCAGATCCGCCGCTTTTCATTGAAGACCGGCGACACCGTCGAAGGGCCGATCCGCAGCCCGAAGGAGGGCGAACGCTATTTCGCGCTGCTCAAGGTCAACACGATCAATTTCGACGATCCCGAAAAGATCCGCCACAAGATCCACTTCGACAATCTGACGCCGCTCTATCCGACCAAGCGGCTGAAGATGGAGATCGACAACCCGACCAGCAAGGACATCTCGTCGCGGGTGATCGACCTGGTAGCGCCGATCGGCAAGGGACAGCGTGCGCTGATCAACGCGCAGCCGCGCACCGGCAAGACGGTGCTGATGCAGAACATCGCCCACTCGATCACCGCCAACCATCCGGAATGCTATCTGATCGTGCTTCTGATCGACGAGCGGCCGGAAGAAGTGACCGACATGCAGCGCTCGGTGAAGGGCGAGGTGATCTCCTCGACCTTCGACGAGCCGGCGGTGCGCCACGTGCAGGTCGCCGAGATGGTGATCGAAAAGGCCAAGCGCCTGGTCGAGCATGGCCGCGACGTCGTCATCCTGCTCGATTCCATCACCCGCCTCGGCCGCGCCTACAACACCGTGGTGCCGTCATCCGGCAAGGTGCTGACCGGCGGTGTCGACGCCAACGCCCTGCAGCGGCCGAAGCGCTTCTTCGGCGCGGCCCGCAACATCGAGGAAGGCGGCTCGCTGACCATCATCGCCACCGCGCTGATCGACACCGGCAGCCGTATGGACGAAGTCATCTTCGAAGAGTTCAAGGGCACCGGCAACTGCGAAATCCAGCTCGACCGCAAGGTCGCCGACAAGCGCATCTACCCGGCCATGGACATCCTCAAGTCTGGTACCCGCAAGGAGGACCTGCTGGTGCCGCGCGCCGACCTGCAGAAGATCTTCGTGCTGCGCCGCATCCTGGCGCCGATGGGAACCACCGACGCCATCGAGTTCCTCATCGACAAGCTGAAGCAGACCAAGACCAACGCCGATTTCTTCGATTCGATGAACACGTAGTTCAGCTCACCCTCCCCCTTGTGGGGAGGGTCGATCCGCGAAGCGGAGCGGGGTGGGGTCTGCGCCAAGGTAGCGCTTACGAGCACCCCCAGCCCGTCTCATGCTCTACGCTTCGCTCGATCATGAGCCGACCCTCCCCACAAGGGGGAGGGTAAGGCACTATCGCCGCAACAAACCTTCCAACTCACCCGGATCAGTCACGGCGGGAAGGCAGACCTGGCCAGTGCACAGCCAGGCCCCTGGCCTGTTGGTTGGTGGCAGGACTCCGCCAGGCAGCAAGGGTCGATTCGCTACCGTACCAATTGGCACGACGATATCGACGCGACGTGGATCAGGATTTCGATTCGCCACCGGAACGAGCGTTGGATCCTCCGGCGCGTCCACGATGACCAATTTCAGCGGTTCGAGCGCAAGCGCGCAGGCATTGACGATGCCCGCCTGGCCATAGGCCTGGTGCTCGGCGCGGCCGGCGGCATGCTCGGCGATCGTCCAGGCCCGCTCCTGCAGGTCGAGATCGCCGGTGACGGAGGCGAGCCGGACCAGCGCCTCGATGATCTGGCTGGTGGCTGATGAAATGGCTTCGTCGACGTCGCCCCTGATGCGGATCGGCACGTCTGTGCTGTCCGAAGCGGTCAGATAATAGCCTGTTCCCGAGGCATCGGCGTGCCAGAGGTCGAGCTGTTGGACGAACCGGCCGGCTTGTTCGATATAGGCCCAATCGCCGGACGCCTCGAACAGCGAGATCGCGGCATTGGTCATGGCGGCGTAGTCGCTCGACAGAGCCGGGAACAGTTTCCGGGCGCCGAGCATCGAATGCGGCAAGCGGTTGTCGCGGCTGGCGGCGCTGATATGGCCGAAGGCTTTCGCCGCGGCGTCGATCCAGTCGGGCCGCGCCAGCGAGCGGCCGGCCTCGGCCAGCGCCGCAATCATCAGGCCGTTCCAGTCGGTGAGGGTTTTTGCGTCGAGGCCTGGCCTGACGCGCCCTTCGCGCACGGCAAGGAGCCTCGCCTTGAGCGGAACGAGCTGTTCACGATCGGTCACGCTCTCGGACTGCTGATCGCTGGTTTGATGGATGATTGGCTTGCCTTCCCAGGCCGGCGGGCTGGAAAGCGCGAAGTGTTTGAAAAACAAGGTGGAATCTTCGCCGAGGGCGGCTTCTATCTCGTCCCTGCTCCAGGTGTAGAACAGCCCTTCCTCGCCATCGCTGTCGGCGTCCAGGCTGGCGGCAAAGGCGCCGCCATCGACGCGCATTTCGCGCAGCAGCCAATCGACGGTTTCTTCGATTCGTAGCCGGAACAAATCGTCGCCGCTTGCAGCGAAGGCCCAGGTGCAGAAGCGGATCAACTCTGCATTGTCGTAGAGCATCTTCTCGAAATGCGGCACCAGCCATTCCGCGTCGGTGGAGTAGCGGCTGAGCCCGCCGCCGATATGATCGTAGATGCCGCCGCCCAGCATCTGTTCGAGGCTGACCAGCACGTCGTCTCGGTGGGTGGCATTGCCATCGCGCAGCCAGGATAGCCAAAGGGTGAGCATGAACGGCGCGTTGGGGAATTTCGGCGCGCCGCGCAGGCCTCCGAGATCGCGGTCGATCATGCCGTCGATGCGGCCGGCGAGTTCGGACAGCGTGTCGCGATCGAGAACCGCCCTGGAATGCGTACCCGAAAGCCGGGCCTCGACATGGGAGGTCAAGCCATCGGCGCTCTGGTGCAGGCTTGTCCGCTTCTCACGCCAGGCCTTGTCGACGGCCTCCATCACCTCGATGAAGCCCGGACGGCCATAGCGCGCCTGACGCGGAAAATAGGTGCCGCCCCAGAACGGCTTGCCGTCCGGCGTCAGGAACATGGTCAGCGGCCAGCCGCCCTGCTCGCCCATGGAGGACAAGGCGGCCATGTAGATCTGGTCGATGTCGGGACGCTCCTCGCGGTCGACCTTGATATTGACGAACAGACGGTTCATGACGGCGGCGACGTCGTCATTCTCGAAGCTTTCATGGGCCATGACATGGCACCAGTGGCAGGCGGCATAGCCGACGGAGAGCAGGATCGGCCTGTCCAGGGCCTTTGCCTCTTCGAGCGAAGCCGGCGACCAGGCCCGCCAATGGACGGGATTGCCGCTATGCTGCTGCAGATAGGGGCTGACTTCGTCGGCAAGCAGGTTTTTCGCGGGCAATGTCACGACAGGCAACTCGGGGCAAACTCAACGTGTGGCGGAAGCTAGGGCGGTTCAACAAAGCGGGCAAATGATTTCAGTCGATTCCATCATTGCACTGTCGAGTGGCCGGTTGCCGGCCGGCGTCGCGGTGCTGCGCATTTCAGGTCCGCAGACTCGATTCGTTGTCGAAACGATCGCCGGCGGCATGGTTAAGGCGCGCGCGGCGACCCTGCGCCCGTTCAAAGCGCCGGATGGAACCGTGCTGGACAACGGACTGGTCGTCTTCTTCCCCGGTCCGGCCAGCTTCACCGGCGAGGATGTCGCCGAATTCCATGTCCATGGCGGACGCGCCGTTGTCGCCGGGATGTTGCGGACGATCGGCAGTTTCGACGGCGTCAGGCACGCAGAACCCGGTGAATTCACGCGCCGCGCCTTCCTGAACGGCAAGGTGGACCTGGTCGAGACCGAGGCGCTCGCCGATCTGGTCAATGCCGAGACCGAGGCGCAGCGCCGCTTTGCCATCCGCAATGCCGAAGGCGCCCAGAGCGAACTTTATCTCGCTTGGCGTCGGCGGCTGATCCATGCGCGGGCCATGATCGAGGCGGAGATCGACTTTGCCGACGAGGACGATGTGCCCAGTTCCGTTTCGGACACGGTTTGGTCTGACATGCGGGTCATGATCGACGAGATCGACAATCATATCGCCGGTTTCAGTGCCGCCGAGATCATTCGCGACGGGTTCGAGGTCGTCATTCTCGGTGCGCCCAATGCCGGCAAGTCGAGTCTGTTCAACGCCTTGGCGCGCCGGGATGCTGCTATTGTAACGGATGAACCGGGCACGACGCGGGATCTGCTCGAGGTGGCGCTGGATCTCGGAGGGCTGCGGGTCCGGCTGACGGATACGGCCGGGCTGCGGGAAGCGGCAGGCAAAGTCGAGGCGATCGGCATCGAGCGGGCGAGGGCGAAGGCCGCCCGCGCCGATCTCCTGCTGGTGTTGGAAGACGTAGCAGACCCCGGGGATATCGGGCCGTTGTCCGCAACGGTCCCGGCATTGCGCGTCGGAACCAAGCTCGATTTGCTGGATGCCCAGGCGTCCGCGGAAGCGGGCCACCGGTATGATCTCGTCATTTCCGTCGTCAGCGGGGCCGGTGTCGATGCGTTGCTGGCGGAGATCGGTCGGCGCGCCGCGGATGCGGCTGGCAATTTTGGCGATGTGCTGCCGTCGCGGCTGCGCCATGTCGAACTGCTCGGCGAAGCGAAGCGCCATCTGGTTCACGCTGTAGACGGCGACGTTGCCGGCCAGGAGCTGCGTGCCGAGGAACTGCGGTTGGCCGCTGATCAACTGGGCCGAATTGTCGGAGCTATCCACGTCGAGGATATGTTCGACGTCATCTTCTCGCAGTTCTGCATCGGAAAATGACTCACGTGAAACACGCACGCGCCTGAAAGGGACGGTTGGTGATTCACGTGAAACATCGCTAGCCGTGGTGACTCAGCGAAAACACGGCGCCACGCCCTACCTCCCCCTTGTGGGGAGGTCGGACCGCAGGTCCGGGTGGGGGTCAGCGCCGCACCCCCACCCCGCTGCTTCGCAGCGACCCTCCCCACAAGGGGGAGGGTATAGACGCATTGCTCTGTTTCACGTGAAACTTGCCGCGAAGTCTTCTTGACAGCTTGACCTTGCGGGGACATGTGTCCCTGCATTCTATTCGAGTCCAGGATTTGGAAATGACCGATCACTATGATGTGGTTGTGGTGGGCGGCGGCCATGCGGGTTGCGAGGCGGCCAGTGCTGCCGCGCGCGCCGGCGCCCGGACGGCGCTGGTGACGCTGCGCTTCGACACGATCGGCGTCATGTCTTGCAATCCGGCGATCGGCGGGCTCGGCAAGGGCCACCTCGTCCGCGAGATCGACGCCATGGACGGGCTGATGGGCCGGATAGCGGATGCGGCGGGCATCCAGTTCCGCTTGCTCAACCGCCGCAAGGGCCCGGCGGTGCGCGGGCCGCGCACGCAGGCTGACAGGAAGCTCTATCGCCTTGCCATGCAGGAAGCGATTCGGCAGCAGAACGATCTCGACGTGATCGAGGCCGAAGTGCTCGACTTCGAGATAGAAGAGGGGCATATCGCGGCTGTGCTCCTGGCCAATGGAAGGCGACTTGCCTGCGGTGCCGTGGTGCTGACCACCGGAACTTTTCTGCGCGGGCTCATTCACATCGGTGAGAAGAAGATCGTCGCCGGCCGCATGAACGAGCAGGCGAGCCTTGGCCTGTCGGCGACGATGAGCCGCGTGGGCTTCACGCTCGGCCGCCTGAAGACCGGCACGCCGCCGCGGCTGAACGGGAAGACCATCGATTGGGCGTCGCTGGAGAGCCAGGCGGCGGATGAGGATCCCGTGCCGTTCTCGCTGATGACCGATCGCATCGAGACGCCGCAGATCGATTGCGGCATCACCCGCACGACGACGGCCACGCATCAGCTGATCCGCGCCAATCTCGGCCGCTCGGCCATGTATTCCGGTTCGATCGAAGGCGTGGGACCGCGCTATTGCCCGTCGATCGAGGATAAGATCGTCAAGTTCGGCGACCGCGACGGCCACCAGATTTTCCTTGAGCCGGAAGGGCTCGACGACGATACCGTTTATCCCAATGGCATTTCGACCTCGCTGCCGGAGGATGTGCAGCTCGACATCCTGAAGACCATTCCCGGGCTGGAGCGGACTGTCATGCTGCAGCCCGGCTATGCCATCGAATATGATCATGTCGATCCGCGCGAGCTCAATCAGACGTTGGAGACGAAGCGTGTCGCCGGGCTGTTCCTGGCCGGGCAGATCAACGGCACGACCGGCTATGAGGAAGCCGCGGGCCAGGGCTTGCTTGCGGGGCTCAACGCGGCGCGGCGCGCATCGGGCGGCGAGCAGATCGTGCTCAGCCGCACCGTGGCCTATATCGGCGTCATGGTCGACGACTTGACCAGCCGCGGCATCAGCGAGCCATACCGCATGTTCACCTCGCGCGCCGAATTCCGGCTATCGCTACGCGCAGACAATGCGGATGAGCGGCTGACGCCTCTCGCTGCGAAGCTGGGAATTGCTTCGGCGCAACGGATGCAGCGCTACGGCGACGTCATGCGGCGGCTCGATGAGGCGCGGGCGCTGGCGACGACGCTGACGATGACCCCCAATGAGGCAGCGCGGCACGGGCTGGAGATCAACAGGGATGGCGTGCGCCGGTCCGGCTATGAGCTGCTGGCCTATCCCGGTCTCGACGTGGCTTGGCTGGCCAGGGTCGAGCCGGGATTTGGCGCGATCGACGCCAAGACGGCAGAGCGTCTCGAAACGGAGGCGAAATATTCTGTCTATCTCGATCGGCAGAAGACCGATGTCGCGCAGATCCGCCATGAGGAGAGCCGGCTGATCCCGGCGACCGTCGATTTCGCCGGCGTGCCCGGACTGTCCAATGAATTGAAGCAGAAGATGCAAGCGCGGCGGCCGCGTTCCATTGCCGACGCGCAGCGCATGGAAGGTATGACGCCGGCGGCGCTGGCGATCATCGTCGCTCATGTCCGGCACCATGAGACCGCGCAGAGGCTCCAGAGCGAACAAAGAGTTGTTGCGTGAGCTCCCTAGAGAGCCTGCAGGACGCGGCCGGTCCGGTTTCACGTGAAACATTCGATCGCCTGGTCGCGTTCGAAGAGATGTTCCAGAAATGGAACCGCAGCATCAATCTCGTGGCGCAGTCGACATCGGGCGATGTCTGGCAGCGTCACATCCTGGACAGCGCGCAGTTGGCGCGGCTGGAGCCTGATGCCAAGCGCTGGGTCGACATCGGCTCGGGCGGCGGATTTCCCGGCCTGGTCATGGCTTTCCTGNTTCCTGCTTGCCGAGCGTGATGGCGCAAGCATCGATTTGGTCGAAAGCAACCGCAAGAAGGCGTCCTTCCTGCAGGCCGTGGTCGGTCAGTTCAGCCTGCCGGCGCGGGTCGTGGCGCGCCGCATCGATGAAAGCCATGCGCTTGTTTCGGCACCGCAAATCGTCACGGCGCGGGCCCTGGCCTCGCTGCCGACGCTGCTGGATCTGTCGGCGCCCTGGCTGACGACAGGCGCGCGCGGCCTGTTCCACAAAGGCCGGGATTATCGCGCCGAAGTGCAAGAAAGCGTTAACCGATGGGCCTTCGATCTGGTAGAACATCCCAGTGTGACCGACCCGCATGGCGTCATCCTCGAACTGTCCGACCTGCGACCAGTCTGATCTTCGACTTGTCGAGCCATTGGCGACCCGAAAAATGAATTTCTGGCATAAATCCATGATGAAGAACGGCCCCCGAATCATCACCGTAGCCAACCAGAAGGGCGGTGTCGGCAAGACCACCACCGCAATCAACCTCGCCACCGCGCTGGCGGCGATCGGCGAAAAGGTGCTGATCGTCGACCTAGATCCGCAAGGCAACGCCAGCACCGGCCTCGGCATCGACCGCAAGGACCGGACCGTGTCGTCCTATGACGTGCTGACCGGCGAGCTGGAGCTGGAAGAAGCGGCCATCCCGACCGCGGTGCCCGGCCTGTCGATCGTGCCGTCGACGCTCGACCTCCTCGGCATCGAAATGGAGATCGCCTCGGCGCCCGACCGTGTGCTCAAATTGCGCAACGCGCTGCGTGCCGCGACCGAGCGCGGAGCGCCATTCGGCTATGTGCTGATCGACTGCCCGCCGTCACTCAATCTTTTGACTTTGAATTCAATGGCCGCGGCCGATTCTGTTCTCGTGCCGCTGCAATGCGAGTTCTTCGCGCTCGAAGGCCTCAGCCAGTTGCTGGAAACCGTCGAGCAGGTCCGCCGCTCGATCAATCCGGAGCTCACCATCCAGGGTATCGTGCTGACCATGTATGACGGCCGCAACAATCTCGCCAACCAGGTGGTGCAGGATGTGCGGCAGCATATGGGCGACAAGGTCTATGAGACCATCATTCCGCGCAATGTGCGGGTGTCCGAGGCGCCGTCCTACGGCAAGCCGGCGATCCTTTACGATTTGAAGTGCTCCGGCAGCCAGGCCTATCTGCAGCTGGCGTCGGAAGTGATCCGCCGCGAGCGCAAATTGCGTGCCGCTTGATTGGAGCCGATGCAGGATCAACAGCCGATTCGATACCGAAACGATCTTGAGTCCTTGAATAAAGAAGACTTGGAATAAAAATGAGCGAAGACCTTTCGAGAAAGAGACTGGGCCGTGGGCTGGCAGCACTGATCGGCGAAATCGACCGGCCGGCGGCACCGGAAAAGCCCGGCATGAGCGCCGACGGCAAGGTGCCGATCGAGTTTATCAGCCCGAACCCGAAAAATCCGCGCCGGCATTTTGGCGATGCCGAGTTGACCGACCTCGCCCAGTCGATCCGCGAACATGGCGTGGTGCAGCCGGTGGTCGCGCGGCCGTCGCCGACGCAGGCTGGCCGCTACGAGATCATCGCCGGCGAGCGGCGCTGGCGGGCGGCGCAACGCGCCGGTCTGACCGAGATCCCGGTTATCATCCGCGAGGTCAACGACCGCACCGCGCTCGAGCTGGCGATCATCGAGAACGTCCAACGCGCCGACCTCAACGCGGTCGAGGAAGCGCAGGGCTACCAGCAGCTGATCGACGAGCATGGCTACACCCAGGCCGACCTCGGCAATGTCATCGGCAAGAGCCGCAGCCACGTCGCCAACACGCTGCGGCTGTTGAAGCTGCCGGATGTGATCCGCGACATGCTGGTCGACGGCGCGTTGTCGGCGGGCCATGCCCGCACCCTGGTCACCGCGGAGGATCCGGCCGGTCTGGCCAAGCGCATCGTGGAAGAGGGCCTTTCGGTGCGCCAGGCCGAGGCGTTGGCGCAGATGCCGGCTGGCCCCACGCCGGCCAAGCCGAAGCAGCCGCAGGGTGCGCCGGAAAAGGACACCGACACGCTGGCGCTGGAAAAGCTGATGACCGACACGCTGGGGATGATCGTGGCCATCGACCACAAGGGCAAGGGCGGCGAGTTAAGGGTTTCCTATAGGTCGCTGGAGCAGCTGGACGAGCTGTGCCGGCGGTTGAAGCAGGAGAGGTAGTTAGCCGGCGAATTACCTTCGGGATTCGGCGTGGGCTGGCGTTGCCAGCCCTTCTCTTTTTCAGTCTCGATGATTGGCGAAATCGGCGAGGCTGCCAATCTCCCTCCTTGAGGGGGAGATGGCCGGCAGGCCAGAGGAGGTCGTCTCCATCAAGCGCCGGCTTCCTGCTGAAGGGGAAGAAGAGGTTGGCGTCCGGTCGTGCCGACCCCCTCTGTCGCCTCCGGCGACATCTCCCCCTCGAGGGGGGAGATTAGCCGCGCTGCCCCAGCCTCGCGCTCTCCACCGCGATCCCCAGCAACGCCTGTCTTGCCAGCGCCACCGACAAATCCGGCCGCCGGCGCGTCTGCAATACTGCCGTCTGCAACCGGGTCAATGCACGGCCAAGCGCGTCGCTGCTCCAGCGCTCCAGCGCCTTCTCGACCAGCTTGCGCCGCGAGAAGAAAACCGGCGGGCGGGCGCCGGCGACGACCGAGGCCGCGTTGCGACCGCCTTGCTCCATCTGGCCACGCATCACCTGGATCTGCTGCAGCTGGCGCATGGCCGAGGACAGCACCAGGAAAGGTGGCCCGCCGGACTGGCAGTGACGGGTGAAGGCGGTGTCGAAGTCGCCGACCTTGCCTTCGAGCAGCGCGTCGACCGCGTCGTCGAACGAAGCGCCGGACACATCGCCCGACATGGCCCGCACCTCTTCGAGCCCGATTTCCTTCTGGCCGTGGGCGTAGAGAATAAGCTTCTCGATCTCGCCGCGTGAGGCCAACCGGTCGCCGCCGAGATTGCGGCGCAGCGCCTGCCTCGCCTCCAGCGTCATCGACATGCCGGCCTTGCGCAGCTCGTCGTCGATGACCGTATCGATGTCGCGCGCCTCATCGGCGTAGCAGGGCAACGCCATGGCAATGTCGGCGGCCTCGACCACGGCGCGCAGCCCGACGCCTTTCTTCAGATCGCCGGCCTCGATGAGGATGATCGCGTCACGCGCGGGCTCCGCCGCCAGCGCCTTGACATCGTCGGCCAGCGCCTTCTGGCCGCTGGCGTTGCGAACCCAGAGCAGGCGGCGGTCGGAAAACATCGGCACGGTGCGGGCCTCGTCGAGCAGCCGGCCCTCGTCGCGATCGACCTCCGAACCCTCGAGCCGGACCACCGAGAAGGGATCGTCGAGCGGCAGGCCGGTCTTTGCGGCAAAGGCTTTCGCGCGCTCGGAGACGAGGCCGCGATCGGGGCCGTAAAGCAGGACGATCGAGACGCGTGGATCAGGTCGCGCGAGCCAGGAATCGACCTCGAAAGCTTTCTTCTGTGCCATGAAGGGTGGGTTAGCATGATGCGGGGGCCGAGTGAACGGCCATCGGTGCGGCCGCTCCTTTCCTTCTCCCCTTGCGGGAGAAGGTGGATCGGCGCGCAGCGCCGAGACGGATGAGGGGTGCGTGACGGAGTGAGGCGTTGGTGTTCCCTGGAACACCCCTCATCCGACCTCGCTTCGCGAGGCCACCTTCCCCCACAAGGGGGGAAGGAAAAACCTACGACACCTCCGACGTCCGCCGGCGAACGATGACGCCAAATTCGTCGCTCTCGCGGGCGCGACGCAGGCGTTCCTCGGCCTCGGTCGCTTCGCGCTGGCGATCCCACATCGACGCATAAAGGCCATGCTGGCGCATCAGCTCGATGTGGGTGCCACGCTCGGCGATCTGGCCATCCTTGAGCACGATGATCTCGTCGGCCGAAATCACCGTCGACAGGCGGTGGGCGATGACGATGGTGGTGCGGCCCTTGCTGACCAGGTCGAGCGCGGCCTGGATCTCCTGCTCGGTGTGGCTGTCCAGCGCCGAGGTCGCTTCGTCGAGCATCAGGATCGGCGGCGCCTTGAGGATGGTGCGGGCGATCGCGACGCGCTGTTTCTCGCCACCGGAGAGCTTCAGCCCGCGCTCGCCGACCATCGACTTGTAGCCGTCGGGCAATTTTTCGATGAACGGCCCGATCTGGGCAAGTTCGGCGGCCTTGCGCACCTCCGCCTCGCTTGCACCGACGCGACCGTAGCGGATGTTGTAGGCGATGGTGTCGTTGAACAGCACCGTGTCCTGCGGCACCATGCCGAGCACCGCGCGCAGGCTCTCCTGGGTGACATCCCTGATGTCCTGACCGTCGATCAGCACCTGGCCGCCCTGCACGTCATAGAAGCGGAACAGCAGCCGCGAGATGGTCGACTTGCCCGCACCCGACGGCCCGACGATGGCAACCGTCTTGCCGGCCGGCACGTCGAAGCTGATGCCCTTCAGGATCTTGCGGTTCGGATCATAGGAGAAATGCACGTCGCGGAACTCGACCTTGCCCGCGCTGACGACCAGAGGCTTTGCATCGGGCTTGTCGACGATCTCCTGCGGCACGTCGAGCAGGTCGAACATATGCTCGATGTCGGTGAGGCCCTGGCGGATTTCGCGGTAGATGAAGCCGATGAAGTTGAGCGGCACGGAGAGTTGCACCAGCATGGCGTTGATGAAGACGAAATCGCCGACCGACTGCGTGTGAGCCTGGACCTCCAGCGCCGACATGCACATGACGACCACCGTGCCTAGACCGAAGATTGCGCCCTGGCCGAAGTTCAGCCAGCCGAGCGAGGTCCAGGTCTTGGTGGCGGCGATCTCGTAGCGCGCCATCGAGCGGTCGAAGCGCTCGGCCTCCATGGCCTCATTGGTGAAATATTTGACCGTCTCGAAATTGAGCAGCGAGTCGATCGCCTTGGTGTTGGCGTCGGTGTCGCTGTCGTTCATGTCGCGGCGGATCGAGATGCGCCAGTCGCTGGCCTTGACCGTGAACCAGACATAGACACAGACGGTGACCGCGACCACGGCCACATATTTCCAACCATAGGTGAAGCCGAATATGCCGGCGGTCAGCGCGAATTCCAGAATGGTCGGCGCCGTGTTCAGCATGATGAAGCGCACGATCGTCTCGATGCCCTTGGTGCCGCGCTCGATGATGCGCGACAGGCCGCCGGTGCGACGCTCCAGGTGAAAGCGCAGCGACAGCTGGTGCATGTGCACGAAGGTGCGGAAGGCAAGCTGGCGCACCGCATGTTGTCCGACGCGGGCAAACAGCGCGTCGCGCAGCTGGTTGAAGCCGAGCTGAACGAGCCTCAGCACATTATACGCGACGACCAGCATCACCGGGGCAAGCAGGAGGGAAGGTAGCGGCGGCGGTGTTTTGAAGCCGCCCGCCAGCGCGTCGGTCGCCCATTTGAAGAAATAAGGACCGGCGACCAGTGTCACCTTGGCGACGACCAGCAGCAGTGTCGCCCAGGTCACCCTCGCCCTGAGGTCGGCCCGGTCGGCCGGCCACATATAGGGCCACAAATTGCGCAATGTCGTCAGGGTCGAGGTGTCGGCGGAGACGGTTTTTTCGGCCAATTTTCTTGCCTTTTGGGTGAGAGGGTCAGCGGCCGGAGCAGCAGGAATCGACGAGTGCGCCCAGCGATGCCGATATTTCGGCAAGTGCCGCGCGATCGACCGCGTAGCGCGAGCGCTGGCGGTCGGGCTCGAACCGGACCAGGCCGGCCTCGACCAATATCTTCAGATGCTGGGACACCGTCGACTGCGCCAGGTCGAAACGATCGACGACCTCGCGGCAACAGCAGGAATTGCTGGCCGAGAGGTGTTTTATGATTTCGATCCGCGCCGGATGCGACAACGCCGCAAATCGCGCCGCGACAGCGCGACTATCGGAGACGCAGTTGGGTAAAGCGACGGTGGCGCGGTCTGGTTCAAGGACGGATTCTGTCATCGTTCATCGGCGATAGACGATGGAGTGCACCGCCGCAAGCTACTCTTCCGGGCAGATCGGACAGCGGCTAGTTCTGTGAGACGGATTTCTCGATCCCTGGAATCTCGGCAATCCGTTCAGCCAGAAACTCGACCAGCAAGCGGACCCTGGCGACGCCCGCGCGCTCCGGGACAATCAACATGTTGAGTGGAACGGACGTCAGCGAATAATCCGTCAGGATCGCCTCCAGGGAGCCCCCGGCCAGAAGATCGTCCACAAGCCATCGATGCGCCGGCGCGATGCCCCGAGCGGCAACCAAGGCCTGCCGCGCGGCAAGCCCATGATCGATGCGCAGTCGCCCGGCGAAAGGCATCATGTGGCGTTCGCCGCCGGCGCCCTGCAAAACAAGTGTTTCGCTGCCCGCCACGTTCGACATCCGGATGCCCTCATGTCGAGACAGATCCGAAGGGACAGAAGGCCTTCCCCGCGCCGCCAGATAGGCCGGAGACGCCACGAGCAGACGCCGTGACTGGCCGAGCGCCCTCAGCTTCAACGAACTGTCGGTGAGCGGCCCCAGGCGGAGCGCGATGTCGATGCCCTCGCGGACGAGGTCCACCCGCTCGTCCGTGAGGCTGAGATCAATGCCGATGTCGGGATGGCGATCCTGGAAAGCGAAGATCAGCCGGCTGACGTGCAAGACACCGAAAGCCGCCGTACAGCTTATCCGGATCGTACCGGCGGGCGCGCCGCGCGTGCTCCGGGCCTCATCGCTGGCCTGTTCCACAAGGCGCAGGATCTGAACGCTGTTGGCGTAATAGCGGCTGCCTTCAGCGGTCATCGTGACACGCCGGGTCGTTCTGCTGAGCAAAGGCACACCGACCGCTTCTTCGAGTTCCCGCACGTGACGCGTGATCGTCGACTGCCCAACGCCAAGCTCGCGCGCAACGGCCGACAGGCTGCCACGCTCGGCGACGCGAACGAAGGTGCGCATCCGCTCGAATGTGACGTCTGACTTATCCATTATTCGGCACAATGTTATTCATTGCCTACATATAGTGGATCACATCGCTGCTGGCTATCTTCACGTCAGTCCCCCCAATATTGGATCTGACCCATGAAAGTTCTGCTTGTCTTTGCCCACCCCGAACCACGTTCGCTCAACGGCGCCCTTCGCGATGTCGCCATCAAGGAACTAGAGGCTCAAGGACATGAGGTGCGCGTGTCGGACCTATACGCCGATGGCTGGAAATCCGCGGTCGATCGCACCGACTTCCCCTTGCTCGAACCTGATGCGCGGTTGATACCCGTCGCGGCCTCCAAGAAGGCGTTCGAAGCCAACGCTCTAACCGACGATGTAAAGGCCGAGATCGAGAAACTCCTGTGGGCCGATACCTTGATCCTCCAGTTCCCGCTTTGGTGGTTCGCCATGCCGGCGATCCTCAAGGGCTGGGTCGACCGTGTGTTCGCCTATGGATTCGCCTATGGCGTTGGCGAGCATAGCGACCGGCGTTGGGGCGATCGTTACGGCGAGGGCACCCTCGCCGGGAAACGCGCGATGCTGATCGTGACCGTTGGCGGCTGGGAAGAGCACTACACCGCGCGCGGGATCAACGGACCCATCGACGACCTGCTGTTCCCGATCAATCACGGGATTCTCTACTACCCCGGATACGACGTGCTTCCGCCCTTCGTGGTCTACAAGGTCGATCGTCTCGGAGAGGACGGCTTCGAGCCCGTGGCTGAACGCCTGCGTGACAGGATGCGGAGGCTGGCGACGACGCCGCCGATCCCATATCGTCGGCAAAATGGCGGAGATTATCTCATTCCAAGCATGAATCTCCGCCCTGAGCTCGGCGACCCGGGTGCAGCCGGTTTCGCGCTTCACTCCAGCCGCGCCGGTGATGCCGGCTGATCGATGCGGGGCTTCTACTGCGTCTTGGCCGGCGCCGTCGTCGCCTGCTCGCCCATTGCCTTGAGGTCGGCGGCTTCGCCTTCCTTCGACTTTTCCGGAACCATGAACACCTGCCCCGGCCAGATGCGGTCGGGATTCCTGATCTGGTCCTGGTTGGCGAGATAGATGGTCGAATAGCGCACCCCGTGGCCGTATACGCGCCGCGAAATCCGCCACAGCGTGTCGTTGCGGCGGATGATGACGGCGCTGTCGGCGTGTTCGAGCTTGGGTGCCACGACCTCGGGCACGTCGCTCGGCGGCGTGGCTGCCGCCGCGATGGCCGGA